>NZ_JBFTKC010000004.1:0-383865 GCF_056395745.1 Paenibacillus sp. 10L310
GAATGGCAGACGCGCTCGACTCAAAATCGAGTGGGAAACCGTGGAGGTTCGAGTCCTCTCGCCGGTATATATAACGGGATGTAGCTCAGCTTGGTAGAGCACCTGGTTTGGGACCAGGGGGTCGCATGTTCAAATCGTGTCATCCCGATCTCTAAAAACACTATCTATAATTAGATAGTGTTTTTTTATATTTATCTATATAAGATTCTATATATGCAGGTTCCGGTATTCACTATGACAAATTCTCTAACCTAACACATGTGTGTTCCTTCTTCAGACTACAAGTTAATTGTGCATAAAGCCTCAATCTTTAGGTCACAATAGGTTTAAAAAGTGATAGAAGGGGTTCATGTGAACACGTTTAACTTCAGAAAACAATTCAAGAGACGCTGGCGAAGGTGGAAACGAACAGTATGGATGACGGCGGCTCTACTTGCAGTTACGATATTGGCTTACAGCGGGTTGTCTATCTCATCGGCGATAGAGCGTTTGCTGACAACTAATTTTAGTGAGGCAACCAGTGTGTTGGGGCCTGTTACGCAGGAAACAAGATCTGAACAGGAGATTCAGGCGTTAGTAGAGCAACTTGATTCTGATCCGGATCATTTAACAAGTGTGGTTTTGGAGACAAAGTACATCTGCGGAGTGGAAACAGAGCAGTTAGGCAAGATGGCTAGACCACAGTTGAAGATGCTGCTGGCTCAACATCCGGAATGGGATGCTACCGTTGGAACATCAGATGAGTTGCATCTGAAGCAACGTGTAGATGACCTTTCACCGCTTTGTAAACAACAGGCTTATATCAGTATAGATGCTGTAGGGAACCTTAATTTGTACGAGGGTAAGCCTGCAGAAGAGAAGGTTATTCGTACGTTCTTTCAATTGGATGTTGGAACGTTGGAAAGTTCTTTGCCTGAAGGCGTACTAGAGCAATTGCAACAGGGTATTCGGATTCAAGACAAGGATGAGTATGATAGCGTGATCTCTACGTTCAGTGACTATGCCGTGGATGAAGACCATCATTTAATCCGTAATGGCGGGTAATCCAAACGTCCTCACCTACGGTATTAAAATTGTGAAGTACTGAAACGATGGTGGCAAGCAATAACATTGGTGGTTTGCGTAACCAAGCGATTGAATCTAAAATACGTGGAATGTGATGAAGGACATCGAAGAGATGTCCTTTTTGTCGTTTGAACTGAAATACATGAAAATACGTATAAACATGTAAAAAATTCACGAATAAAGGCGAGTAATCAGTTAGACAAAGTTTTTCCTGCCGCAGGGTCTATCTTTTGTTATAATGAAATGAACGATACATATGTTCGCTTTTGTGAGGGAGAGATGGTTTTGCGTTTTTTGGGAATTGACCCGGGGATTGCGATTGTTGGTTTTGGTTTTGTGGATAAAATCGGCAGTAAGGTGGTACCCGTACAATATGGATGTATTCAGACGGAAGCTCATACCCCTGAAGAGGAACGGTTGCTTCACGTATATGAAGGTATGGTGCAATTGATTGATAAATACAAACCGGACGCAGTAGCGCTGGAGAAACTTTTTTTCAATCGGAACGTTACAACAGCAATGTCTGTCAGTCAGGCTAGAGGAGTTATGGTACTCGCTGCCGCACAGAAGGGTCTGCCTATTGCAGAGTATACGCCAATGCAGATCAAGCAGGCTGTTGTGGGGTACGGTAAAGCAGAGAAGAAGCAAGTACAGGAAATGGTCAAAATGTTCTTGCGTCTTCAGGTCGTTCCTAAGCCGGATGACGTAGCGGATGCATTGGCTGTAGCCGTGTGCCACGCACACTCTTATACATTAAATTCCAAGTTGAATGAGGTATTGCGAAAATGATTGATTTTCTAAGAGGACAGTTCATTCATGTAGAAAATGATTATATTGTGCTGGATGTTCATGGTGTAGGTTATCGCGTATTCTGTCCAAATCCATTTGCGTTTGCGAAGCAAGAAGGCGAAATTACCGTGTACACTCACCATCATGTGCGTGAGGATGCGATGTTGCTGTTTGGATTTGTTACACGGGATGAGCAGCGTTTGTTCCGTAAACTGATTGAAGTATCCGGTATCGGTCCAAAAGTAGCTCTGGGCATACTCGCTGGAGGTACACCAGAACATGTGGTTACGGCGATTTATCAGGAGAATCTTACGTTCTTGACCAAATTGCCAGGCATCGGCAAGAAGACTGCACAACGCATGATTCTGGATCTCAAGGATAAGCTGGATAGTTTTGGCGCGGCAGCGTATGCAACAGGGTTGTTCGCTCCTCCATCGGAAGAGTCGGGAAGTGGTTCAGCCTGGGATGAGGCACGTGAAGGTCTCAAGGCACTTGGGTATACTGACAGTGAGCTTGATAAAGTATGGCTCAAATTGAAAAAGGATGTTACTACAGCAGATTCCGTTGATGTGTTGATGAAAAAGGCGTTGCAAATGCTGTTTACGGGATAATACAAATTGCATATTATAATATAGCTGTAGCCTGCAAAAAAAGGTAGGGATGAACATGGATGATCGGATTATTTCCGCGAACCTGATGATGGAGGACCAAAATGTTGAGTTGAGTCTCCGTCCCAGGTATCTGAATGAATATATCGGGCAGAATCAGGTGAAGGAAAATTTAAAGATATATATTGAAGCTGCCAAATTTCGTAATGAGGCATTGGATCACGTTTTGTTATATGGACCACCTGGACTTGGTAAAACAACACTTGCCAATATTATTGCCAACGAATTGGGCGTTAATTTACGAACTACGTCAGGCCCGGCCATTGAACGCCCGGGTGATCTTGCAGCATTGTTAACCAATCTGCAGGAAGGCGATGTCTTGTTTATTGATGAGATTCATCGTTTGCATCGTACGGTTGAAGAAGTCATGTACCCTGCTATGGAAGATTCGGCATTGGATATTATGATTGGTAAAGGTCCAAGTGCACGTTCCGTTCGGCTGGATCTGCCACCATTCACTCTGATTGGGGCTACAACGCGTGCTGGCTTGCTGTCTGCTCCACTTCGAGATCGATTTGGTGTTATCAGTCGATTGGAATTCTATACGGTTGATGAGCTGGCTTATATCGTCTCACGCTCTACCGAAATTTTAGGTGTGGAGATTGTGGGAGATGCTGCGCAAGAGATTGCATTGCGCTCACGTGGGACACCGAGGATCGCGAACCGTTTGTTAAAACGAGTACGCGACTTTGCACAGGTGCGTGGTGATGGGATTATAACGCAGACACTGGCGGAAGAAGCGCTGCAACGTCTCCAGATTGATCCGCGTGGCCTGGATGACATTGACCATAAGATGCTCAAATCGATGATCAACAGCTTCCGGGGAGGTCCCGTAGGATTGGATACAATTGCTGCTACAATCGGTGAAGAAAGTCAGACGATCGAGGATGTTTATGAACCCTATCTGCTTCAGATTGGTATGATTCAGCGTACACCAAGGGGCAGGATCGTAACAGATCTCGCCTATCATCATTTGGGTCTTCCTGTTCCACCAAGAGATGGGAAATAATCGAATCTGTTGAACATGCTCATTTGAACGTTCACCATAAACATTGAAATAATCACGTGTTAACCCGATATAAAGTGAAAGAAATGCATGGAGAGGAGTCTGATTGTGGGAAAAGCAATACGAACGAAGAAGTGGAGTCGTCGATTGAAGGTACTGGCGGCAGCTCTTTTGACAGTGGGTTGTCTGCAAGTGCCTGCATACGCAGCAGGAAATGATGGACAGACGATCCGGGTAGCCATGTTTGCGAATCTGGGCAGTGCGTATAAATCAACTACACCACTCATCACGCTTGAATCGACAGGACAATGGAGCATCCAATCGGAGAGCGGCGCAAATGTAAACCTTCCGGCAGGACAAGTCCGTTTCAGTGCAGATGGATTCCGAGTAAAGGTGTTGGAAACAGCGGACTTTAAGGCAGCATCTGCAGCAGCAAAATTGTTGCAGGCAACCGCAGATAAACCGTTGCTGTTCACAACGTCTGTGAATGGAAATGCCATTTACCAGCTCTACACAGGCAACTATGCAACGGAGGCACTGGCAGGACAAGCTGTTACACGAGTACAAAAGGTAGCAGCAGCTCAATTGGCTGGTCAAAAGCCAGCTGTAACGGGAAGTAAACGCCTGTCTGCTGGAACCTATGGTTCGATTCAGGAAGCAGAGGCAGCACAAGCCATCCTTTTATCAACAGGAGTTAGTAGTGTCTATCCTGTCCTTCAACTGAGTGGTGGAAGCCAAGCATACGCGGTATGGGTGGGTGAAGCTTCAACGGATGCGGAATTAACCGCATTGAAGAACAGTGTGGAAGCCAAAGCTCCGGGGGTAAGCCTTTCACCTGTCAACACTAATGCAGGGCTCATCATCCGCCAGGATGCAGGATTAAGTACGGATGCACTCAAAACAGCTCCGCATTACACCATTGCAGGTACTGAATCCAAAGCATTGGTACAAGGGAATGGCAATGGTATCAAAGTAGTGGAACGTTCCCAGCGAACGTATCGTGGAGATATGGAAATCAGCATCGTAAGTGGTGATCTGGCGTTGGTCAACGTCGTTCCACTGGAGCAATACCTGTACTCTGTCGTAGGGGCAGAGGTGTATTCCTCCTGGCCTGCTGAAGCTCTGAAAGTTCAAGCCGTAGCTGCTCGATCCTACGCGCTTCAACAGGGTGAACGTTTCAAAATTGCGAATGTCGTGGATACAACGCTCAGCCAAGCCTATAACGGGATTGGTTCGGAGAACGATAAAGTAACCAGTGCAGTGGATGCAACGGCTGGAGAAGTGGTCAAGAGCGGTGGGAAAATCATCGAAGCTGTGTTCTCCTCCAATGCTGGCGGCCAGACGGCTCATCCTTCTGAGGTATGGAACGGCGGAGCAGGTGTGTTCACCAATGTGGTTAGCTCAGGAGATACATCAGCCCAGGCAGGATTACATACGTGGTACCATGTGCTGCTGGGTACAGGCGTTAGCGGGTACATTCGTGAGGATAACATCAAAGAATTAACGACCAAGACCAATGCGGGACTGGCAAAAGTGACGGTAACGGCTCAGAATACCAATGTGCGTGCCGTTCCGTTAATTCAATCCACCGTTGAACCTGTAGCCAAAATGAATCCAGGCAACGAAGCTGTTGTACTGGCAAAAGTAGCTCAATCCAACGATTATGCTTGGGTGAGAGGACCTTTCACGTCTGCCCAGTTGGTTAAATCCCTTCAGGGTAAAACAACAGCGTCTGTTCCTGCTTCAATCTCAACCTTGGAAGTGACCAAGCGTGGACCTTCCGGAAGAGCACTTGAAGTCACTGCCAACGGACAGGCTATGACGGTGAAATATGCCGATACATACCGCTCTGCGCTCGGTGGATTACCGAGCACTTTATTTGATATTGCAGGGACCGGAAGTTATACTGTATTAGGCGCTGACGGCAAAACAGCCAGTAAAACCGGCTCAAATGGTGCCTCTGTATTGTCTTCTTCTGGCGCAGGAACATCATCCGGTAATGCACTTGTGGTTATGAGTGGTGATGGTCAAGCGAGAGCGGTGACGCAGGGTCAGACCTTCATGTTCATCGGTCAGGGCAATGGCCACGGATTGGGCTTGTCCCAATGGGGAGCCAAAGGCATGGCAGATGAAGGGTATGATTACCAGGCAATATTGAAACACTATTATCAAAATGCGACTATTGTTAAGGAATGAAACTAAATGAATGTGAACTTATATGATTTTGAATTACCAGAGCAATTGATAGCACAGACGCCGTTGCTTGATCGCACGGCATCCCGTTTGCTCACCTTGAACAAAGATAGTGGTGAGATTAATCATCAAACGTTTCCTGATATTATCGATTTTCTGAATCCCGGTGATACATTGATTCTGAATGATACACGTGTTCTACCAGCCCGTCTGTTCGGTACAAAAGAAGATACCGGAGCAAAAGCGGAAGTGTTATTGCTCAAAAATGTGGAAGGCGACAGGTGGGAAGCACTGGTTAAGCCGGGTAAAAAGCTGAAAGCCGGTTCGGTCATCGTATTTGGTGAGGAACTGAAGGCAATCATTGAAGAAGAGGGCGAGATGGGGGCACGTACACTTACGTTTACGTATGATGGAATCTTTCAAGAGATTCTGGACCGTCTGGGTGAGATGCCGTTGCCACCTTATATCAAAGAGACATTGGATGACCGTGAACGGTACCAGACCGTGTACGCCAAGCATGAAGGATCGGCGGCTGCACCTACAGCGGGACTGCACTTTACGGATGAATTGTTGGATCAGATTCGTGCCAAAGGTGTTAATGTGGCCTTCATCACGCTTCATGTAGGACTGGGAACATTCAGACCAATGTCGGTTGACGTTGTTGAAGATCATGTTATGCATGAGGAGTATTACTCGTTGTCACAAGAAACGGCAGACCTGATTAACCAGACTAAAGCGAATGGACACCGTGTTTTTGCGGTTGGGACAACGAGCTGTCGGACTTTGGAAACGGTAGGCAGCAAATTTGAAAATGGAATACTGCAAGCGAGCAGCGGATGGACCAGCATTTTCATCTATCCGGGCTATTCCTTCAAAGTGATCGATGGGATGCTTACGAATTTTCATCTCCCGAAATCCACGTTGGTTATGTTGGTTAGTGCACTAGCAGGCAGGGAACATATTATGCAGGCGTATGAGGAAGCCATCCAAGAGAAATACCGGTTCTTCAGCTTCGGCGATGCCATGTTGATATATTAGTATAACGATTAACTTTTAGAGGATGATTAAAACCAATGGCAGCAATTACGTATGAACATATCAAAACTTGCAAACAATCCGGTGCACGTCTGGGACGTGTACATACACCTCACGGTATTATTGAGACACCAACCTTTATGCCTGTAGGTACACAGGCGACTGTCAAAACAATGAGCCCTGAAGAGTTGAAAGAAATGGATGCTCAGATTATTTTGAGTAATACCTATCACCTGTTTCTGAGACCAGGACATGAAATCATCCGTGAAGCTGGCGGGTTGCACAAATTCATGAACTGGGATCGTCCAATTCTGACGGACAGCGGAGGATTCCAAGTGTTTTCTCTCAGCGAGATGCGCAAAATCACGGAAGAAGGCGTTAACTTCCGTTCTCATCTGAATGGAGACAAGAAGTTCCTTTCTCCTGAAGTGGCGATGGAAATCCAGAATGCACTTGGCTCCGATATTATGATGGCGTTTGACGAATGCCCACCGTATCCGGCTGAATATGAATATGTAAAAAAATCACTCGAAAGAACGAGCCGCTGGGCAGAACGTTGTCTCGAAAGTCACGCTCGTCCGCATGACCAAGGTCTGTTTGCCATCGTACAGGGAGGCATGCATGAAGATCTTCGCCGTCAAAGCGCCGCAGATTTGACTTCCATGGATTTCCCGGGGTATGCTATTGGTGGACTGAGTGTTGGAGAACCGAAACATTTGATGTATGGTGTATTGGATTATACGTTACCTTTGTTGCCATCCAATAAACCACGTTATTTGATGGGGGTAGGTTCGCCCGATGCGTTGATTGAGGGATCAATTCGTGGAGTGGACATGTTCGACTGTGTTCTGCCAACTCGGATTGCCCGTAACGGAACAACGATGACCAGCCAAGGACGTCTGGTAGTTCGCAATGCCAAGTTTGCAACTGATTTTGGGCCACTTGACCCTGAATGTGATTGCTACACTTGTCGCAACTATTCCAGAGCTTATCTGCGTCATTTGATCAAAGCAGATGAAACATTTGGCCTGCGTTTGACAACGATCCATAATCTTCATTTCTTGCAGAATCTGATGCGTAATGTACGTAAAGCCATTATGGAAGATCGTTTGCTTGATTTCCGGGATGAATTTTTCGATCAATATGGTCTTCATGACAATGACAAAGGTTTCTGATTGAGTTTTTGAGGAAACCGGCGTAACAAGCAATATCTGTATGTATAGTCGATAAGGGGGAGTTTGAATGTTTCAAGGAATGCCTCTAGCAGGAGCGCAAGGCGGTGGGATCGTATCTTTGATTGTACCTTTAGTACTCATGGTTGCGATTTTCTACTTCTTAATGATTCGTCCACAGAACAAAAAGCAAAAGCAACGGAATTCCATGCTAAGCCAATTGAAAAAAGGCGATAAAATTGTAACGATTGGTGGCCTTCACGGTACGATCGCTGAGATTACGGACGATGTGGTTGTATTGCGTGTAAACGATGTAACTAAGCTTACATTTGACCGTAATGCAATCAGCACGGCTGTAGCTCGTGATACGGCTGTTGAATAGTTACTGTAACATAGAATAACGAGGGTGCGTTTGTGGCGTATTCCCTAGTAGAGAACCGGATCTCCTTGGAGACCCGGTTCTCTTTTTTGATTTATGAGGGAAGGTCGATGTTCTTTACCAGTCAGTTAGGAGCGATGCGTATTAACACCGAACATGCCACCGAGAGCTGAAATGAAGAACGCGCTAAGCAGTTGTAAACTATCCTTCCAATTAAACGAAGCATCCAGCGCGAGAAATCCGATCAAGAGCACAAGGAGTCCATATACGATTCCGGTAATCCCTCCGTAGTACCATCCTTTTTCACCAGAACGTTTGCCTGCGACAAAACCACCAACCAATAATGACAAGCCATGAACAACATAGGTATACAACGAGAGGTCCTGTTCCCGCATTCCGCTCATCCAGAGAAACAAGGAGAGAATAAATGCCCCGATAAACATCCATACAAAAGCCTGACAGAGGCCTGACAGAATCGGATTGGACACTCGAAACGAAACCAAGCGGCGGATCAATTGCATGAAGCAACCCCCTTGTACAAGTTATAAGTTAATACAGTGTATGGTCAAGCCTTCGGACTTATGAACTGTTTTCCATTAAATGAACGGATTATTTCTGCATGAGCATGTAAGGTTCAGGTCAAAATAGGGATTGCACTACCCGGCTAACTGTTAAAAACTCAGTTTCGAAGGAGGACCCCTGTTGTGAACTTCCCAGATGTCGGATCACATATCTTTCGAACCATTCTCATGTACTTTCTGGTGTACTGTGCAATGAGGGTTATGGGTAAACGTGAGATAGGTAAGCTATCCATGTTTGATCTTGTTGTCTCCATTATGCTTGCTGAAATGGCTGCTTTTGTCATTGAAGATATTGATAAACCGCTCTCTCACGGGATTGCCCCCATGCTTACCTTGATCATTGTACAGATCGGAATGGCGTTTATAGGTCTTAAAAGTCGGCGTCTTCGCCTGATAATTGATGGGAAACCTACTGTTTTGATCTCCAAAGGCGTTCTTCACCGGGATGAGATGCGGAAGCAACGATATAATCTGGATGATCTATTACAACAGCTCCGTGAACAGAATGTAGACAGTATCGGTGAGGTTGATTTCGCTATTTTGGAGACCACAGGCAAGCTGACCGTTTTTCCCAAGGATGAGAATACTTCTAAC
Organism: Paenibacillus sp. 10L310; assembly: GCF_056395745.1. Taxonomy (NCBI): domain Bacteria; kingdom Bacillati; phylum Bacillota; class Bacilli; order Caryophanales; family Paenibacillaceae; genus Paenibacillus; species Paenibacillus sp. 10L310. Next base: position 9,483 of record NZ_JBFTKC010000004.1, read on the forward strand.
GGCAGCAGTTCTTGCGGCTCTGATTCAGAAGGGGCTTCTTCCGGTAAATCCAAAACAGAGAAAAATCAGATTGACGGATTTCCAAATATCAAATATGAAGGTCTGCCACTCCCCTTAATTATGGACGGAAAGGTCCAGGATCAGAATCTGGAGATCATCCAGAAAACGAGATTTTGGCTGAAAAATCAAATTCAACATAACGGAATTATGGATTTCAAGGATGTATTTATATGCTCCATTGACCACAATGGGAAGATATATGTCAGTCCAAAAGATGATAAAAAATGAAAATCATTTGCCTGAGCGGCGCTTGAACCATGAACCAATTAAAGGAGCACGGGACAGATCATGAAAGTCAATCATTTTGGTCCAGCCCATGACGATGAAATACACGATAAGCCCGACAAAAGGAGCGAGAAGCATCCTCACCCAAAAAGGCAATATCATGGCAGTCTCTTCGTATACGAGTAGGGTCGCTGCTCCCATGATAAACATTCCTGCACCCGTCTTGACCCAATCCATCATTTTGAAGCGGAACTGTAGCAGGCTACGTACACTTTGGGCATGTAACAGGGTAACTACCGTAGAATTCACACAGATAGCGATGACTGCACCGAAGATGCCATATTCAGGCCGGGAAGCAAGCGTTAAAATCAACGTGATTTTGATAACAGCACCGATAAACGTATTCAGCAATGCTTTACCCGGACGGTCAAGAGCTTGTAGTGCAGCTTGAAGAGGAGCTTGAATATAAATGAACAAAGCAAAGGGAGCCATTAGCTTCAGCATGCTTCCGATCGATGCATCATTATACAGAACAAGACACATCGGTTCGGCAAGCACATACATAAACACGGAAAACGGAGCACCTGTCACAAGTGCCAAGCGTAATGCCTGATGCATTCTTTTGTGAATCAGTGCGCGATCTCCCTGAGCAGAAGCTTCGGACAGTGAAGGCACAAGTGATGTCGCGAGCGATGAGGTTAGTGCCCCCGGCAGCAGCAACAAAGGAATAATCATACCTTGTAATGCACCATATTGTGCTGTAGCGAGCCCTTTGGATATGCCTGCCAGAGCCAGACTCTGGGCAGTAACGATGGTTTCGGCCAAGTAGGATAAGGAGCCAACCAATCGGCCTGCTGTAACAGGAATAGAGATTGCAAGCAAACGCCGGATTAATCCCGGCTGTGGAGTACCTGTTTCTTTCAGAACTGAAGATATTGGGTTTAAAGGTTTGGCTGATGGTTTGGCTGTGAGATTGGACATGTTCTGTTGGTTAGCGAGCGGTAACTCTTTCTTCTGCCTGTTATACTTCCACAAGAGTACAAGCATACCGCCGAATTCTCCAACGAGCGCTCCCAGCATGGCACCAGCAGCAGCTTGGGCAATACCATGGGGGAGGAGAAGCCAGGCAAACCAAATGACACAGACGATACGAATGATGGTTTCAACAATGGATGAAATGGCAGTAGGCATCATGTTTTGCTTACCTTGGAAATACCCTCTGTAGACAGCAGATACGGCGATAATGGCAATCATGGGGCTCATACTAACGAACGTATGGTACACCCGCTCATCTGTGAGCACGTACTTGGTAACCCAGGGTGCAAACAGGATGCACAAAAACATGAATACAACACCCAGGGTCAACGTAAAGCTTAAGCTTACTTGCAGGATTCGCTGGGGGGAATAACGATTGGCACCGGTATCAGCTTCGGCTACGAGCTTGGCTACGGCGAGCGGAATACCACCCGTAATTAATGTCACCAGTACGATAAAAAAGGGATAGCTCAATTGGTAGATGCCAACACCTTCTGCACCGATGACTCGTGGCAGCGCAATGCGCGGGATGAAACCAAGTATTCGATTAATTATGCCTGCCGCGAGCAGGATCATGGCCCCCTGGATAAATGTCTGTTTCTTCAAGACTACCCCTCTTTCCCGGTTGAAAGTACAGGCTATCAACATAAACGGGACAAAGCCGTTGTTCTTCATCCTATGCCAGTCCTTTATCTTCTCATGACAACTTGGACACGATTAACAAAAAGAACCATATTCAGCAAGAAGGAATATGATCAGGCGAAGTCGAATCATGTAATATTGATGCCGCATAAAGGCTTGGATGTACGAAGGGAGGCTCCCCGTTGGAAGAAATGAATGATGTGGAGTTGGAACAGTCAATAGAGATGCTCTGCCGTAGCAAAGCGGAGGAATTAAGGCTTGTCGGTTACGAATATGTCACCAGCAAAGATGTCTGGAATTGCGTCAGTCATAAATATGAAAAACAGGGCATTCCACCGCTTCACCAGCTGGTGAACGACATTTTGTCACTGAAAGCAACAAGCTTTATGAACTTTATGACCGTGTCTGCATACCGGGGGTCCTCTTTCTAGACGAAAGGGATCTTTTTTGTTGAAAATTGACTGCTTTTTACGGCATCGCTATAATAGGAATATTGAGAACGAAAGGGGATCTAGGAACGGCATGAAAAGAATTATCAGTTTCATTCTGGTCGTGCTTGTCACCACAGGGGTAATGGTGGGAACAAGCCCGGAACTGCTCAAAAATATACGCTTGGGCCTTGATTTAAAGGGAGGCTACGAGATCTTATATGAAGCAGAGCCGCTCGAAGCAGGTCAACAAGTCACCAAAGCATCTTTGGTGCAAACGGCCAAAAGTCTTGAAAGCCGCGCCAATGCGCTCGGAACAAGCGAACCGGAGGTAACCACTGAAGGAAGCAACCGGATTCGATTGAAGTTGGCAGGGGTTACGGATGAGGCTGAAGTTAGAGCCAAAATGAAAGAACCGGCTGTTTTGACCTTCCGTAGTAAAGCTCAGAACGACAAGGAAGGCGAATACACCAAAATTGAGCTTCGCGGAAATGAATTTGTTGAGAATGCAGCCAAAGTTGTGTTCACTCAATTGAATGAGCCGATGATTGACATTCAAGTGAAAGACAAAGCCAAATTTTCCGAGATTACCAAACGTTTGATCGGACAACCTCTCGCTATTTATTTGGACGATGAGCTTCTATCTGCTCCAACCGTTAGACAACAGTTGACAGATGGTTCCGCTCAGATTTCGGGTGCTTACACACGTGACGAAGCAAACCAGCTTCGTGACACCATTAACCTGGGTGCATTGCCACTGAAACTTACAGAGAAGTATTCACAAAGTGTTGGTGCAACACTTGGTAAGCTTTCGCTGGATCAGACCATTAAAGCAGGATTGATTGGTTCCGTTATTATTCTTGTGTTCATGATTGGGCTTTATCGCATTCCTGGTATTATTGCGAGTTTTGCCTTGATCACACATACGTGGCTGGTACTTGCAATCTTCTATTTAGGAGAATTCGTGCTTACCCTTCCAGGTATTGCGGCGTTTATCCTGGGTATAGGGATGGCGGTCGATGCCAATATCATCACGTACGAACGGATTAAAGAAGAGATGCGAAGTGGTAAGTCGATTTTGTCATCGGTTAAAGCGGGGAGCAAACATTCCTTCCGTACAATCATTGACTCCAATGTCACTACCATTATTGCGGCCGCTGTTATGTTCTTCCTGGGTACAGGTGCGGTTAAAGGTTTTGCACTCGTGCTGATCTTTGATATTGTCACCAGTATCATCACGAATATTTTCTTCTCCCGCTTCCTGTTGACCCTGCTCGTACGGGCTAACGTGTTGAAGAAGCCTAAGTACTTCGGAGTGAAGGAGAGTGAAATTCGTGCGCTTTAATTGGAATTTTGATTATGTTAAAGGTAGTAAGATTGCCTATATCTTCTCGATTATTCTTACGATTACGGGGATTATCAGCATTCTGGCTTTGGGTTTGAATTATGCGGTTGATTTCCGTGCTGGATCGAATGTGGATATTTCGGTATCCAAAGCAATCACAGCGGAGCAGATTAAACCTATCGTTAAGGACATCGGTGTTGATGAGGGTGATGTTACCATTACACCGGGGGCTGACCGTGTAAATGTTCGTTTCTCCAATGAACTGGATGAGACCCAAGAGAGCAAATTTAAACAGGAATTTAGCAAACTGGATGCATCGGCTTCCTATGAAGTAAATACCGTTGATCCAGAGATGGCCAAAGAATTGGAGCGCAACGCGATCTACGCGGTACTCATTGCAAGTATCGGGATCATGATCTATGTTGCGATCCGGTTTGAGTGGCGCTTTGGTTTGGCTGCGGTTATCGCACTCTTCCATGACGCATTTGTCGTAATAAGTGTGTTCTCCATCTTCCGTTTGGAAGTCGATCTGACCTTTATAACTGCAGTATTGACCATTGTCGGGTTCTCGATCAACGATACGATTGTTATCTTTGACCGGATTCGTGAGAATCTGCGTTTTGCCAAAAAGACAACCAAAGCCGACCTACGCGAGGTAGTCAATCGCAGTTTGGCTCAAACGATGACACGTTCCCTGAATACAACATTCACCGTGTTTGCAGCTTCAATCTGTTTGTTCATATTTGGTGGAGAATCCATTCGCATGTTCTCGCTTGCGATGGTTATCGGAACACTGTTCGGTGCATATTCTTCAATCTATATCGCCGCTCCACTATGGCTGATGCTCAAAGGTAAACAAGTGGATAAGCCAAAAACAGTAGCTAAAGAATCTAACTAAACATCTTATTGTGAAGCCGCGTCTGCCAGGCGCGGTTTTGCAACTTTATGTACAGAATTAAGGGGGAATATTCATGACCAGAGAACATATCCCATCTGTTCAGGCTGCCACATGGAGCGGTATTGCCGGTAATATGGGACTTGCGGTGATCAAAGCGGGAGTCGGTTATATGGCAAACAGCAAATCATTGCTCGCTGACGGCTTGTATTCTGCTTCTGAAGCTGGTTCTGCCCTGGCTGGTCTCTTTCCCTCCAAGTCTGTACGCGATAAGAGCAAGGCTCGCAGGGGACGGTTTAAAGAACATTCACGTGTTGCTAGACCCGGAATCTCAGTATTGTTATCTGTGCTGATTCTCATGGGTGGATTACAGCTTGCGATCTCCGCATTGGGTAGTCTCTCCGGAAGTGAACCGGAAGCACCCGGCAAGTCGGTACTTTTGGTGGCTGTTGCGGCTCTGGCTGTGAAAGAAGCGATTTTTCAATTTCAGTACAGATATTTCCGTAAACGAAACCAGTCTCAGGCGCTGGCCTATGCACAACAACATCGCCGTGCACTCTATTGCTCGCTCACCGTGTTAATCGGCATTATAGGATCGATGGCTGGTGAAGAGACGGGTTTGAGCATGCTGCTCTACCTGGACCCCACGGCTGCGTTGATTGCTTCCTGTTTTGTGCTTCACAAGGGTTACCGAATGATTGTGGACACGGTATATGGTTCACTCGTTCAGGAACTGGAGCAGGAAGAAGCGTCAGATTTCAAAGAGACCGTACAGCGGGTATATGGCATCATTACCATTGAGCATTTGGTTGCACGTGAACAGGAACATGACGTTACGATTGAGCTGGTCATTAGTGTGAATCCGAGGATCTCGATACTGGAAGCACAGGAGATTGCAAATCGTGCCAAGACATTACTGCTCACCCGTTTCAGTCATGTGAAAGAAGTACAGATTCAAGCGATACCTTATGATCCAGGTTATCCCTATAAATCCAATCATGAACTGCCCGATCACGAAGCGACATTAATTCAGTAGTGAAGCGTGGGTCCAGTAGATCAGGAAAGGAGCGTTATCATTGCTTTATTCGCAATACCGGTGGAATACACCGAATATCGATTTGGAGGCGGCTGCGGGACTCTCGCAGGCGCTTTCCGTTTCACCCCTTGTTGGACGTTTGCTTGTGAGTCGAGGAGTGCACAATGAGAAGGAGGCCGAACGTTTTTTGCATCCTGACCTGAATCAGATGCATGATCCCTATCTGCTCCTCGGCATGAATGAAGCTGTGCCACGTATCAAGCTGGCATTGGAGCGGGAAGAACATATTTTGATCTACGGGGATTATGACGCTGATGGCGTATCCAGCACATCGCTCATGATCCATTTGATGCGTCATCTTGGGGCTTCGTACGATATATATATCCCTCATCGCTCGAATGAAGGGTATGGATTGCACAACCATGCATTGGATTGGGCCCATCAACAAGGCGTTTCATTGATTATTACCGTGGACACCGGAATCAGTGCTGTTGAACAGATTGCCTATGCGGCAACGCTGGGCATCGAAGTCATTGTGACAGATCACCACGAGCCGCCTGAAATTTTGCCCGAAGCCTTTACACTTATTAATCCAAAACTTCCGGGATGCCCGTATCCTTTTAAAGGTTTGGCAGGAGCGGGAGTAGCCTTGAAGCTCGCTCAGGCATTAATCGGGGAAGTGCCCGGTGAATGGATGGAGATTGCCGCCATCGGCACCGTTGCCGATCTGATGCCTTTGGAAGGGGAGAACCGGGTTATTGTCAGTTATGGAATAGAATCGATGCGTGGTTCACGTCTTCCTGGTGTAAGTGCATTGCTGGAAATCAGTGGTGTGGATCAGAGTCAGGTGACTTCGATTAATATTGCCTTTGCCATGGCACCTCGTATTAATGCCAGTGGACGTTTGGATCACGCCGGGAGAGCGGTATCGCTTCTCACCACCGAGAATCTGGATGAAGCTCATACGCTTGCGGGCCAGCTTGATCTATTGAATCGGGAGCGGCAGCAAGTCGTAGAGGGCATATTACAAGAAGCAACGGCACAGTTGGAACAAAAGATACAGCTTCGTTCAGGATCCGTTCCAGATGTAATCGTATTGGCTGGTGAGGGCTGGAACGTTGGAGTGGTTGGTATTGTGGCTTCTAAATTGCTGGAGCGTTATTACCGACCTACACTTATTCTTGGGATCGATCCAGAGAGCGGTGTCTGCAAGGGCTCTGCGCGCTCCATTGAGGGCTTGGATATCTATCAGGCACTCACAGTCAATAAACACACTATGGACCATTACGGGGGACACCCTGCAGCAGCAGGTATGACCTTGCATCGGGAACAGTTGGAAGAACTTGAGGCTGGTTTGAATGAGTTTGCTGCATCTGTATTAACTGAAGAGGACTTTGTACCTCAACGTCTTGCGGATGATGAATGCAGAATCAGTGATGTTCCGCTGAAAGTGATCCAGGAGATCGACAGATTGCAGCCTTTTGGAATGAGCAATCCTTCGCCACGGTTTGTATTGAGAAGTGTGACTGTGAAGGAAACCAGAACGATGGGACGAGAGAAACGCCATCTGAAACTGGTTCTGGAACAGGATGGTCAGCAACTGGAAACCGTCGCTTTTGGCAAGGGAGCGTTAGCAGAGTTTCTTCTCCCAGGTTCCGTTATTGATGTGATGGGAGAACTGTCCATCAATGAATGGAATGGGATGAGAAAACCTCAATTGATGCTTCAGGACATTCATGTTCCTCAGGTCCAAGTGTTTGATTTGCGCGGTAATGCCGAGCCATTAAATGCGATGAAACATTTCTTGAGCTCACTTGAGGTGCATCTGCGATATAAATCTGGTTCTGTTGGTGCTATTGTTCGGAAAGAAACAGATGTTTCCGAGGGAAATTCATTGTATGAACCTTGCCTTTGGGTATATGATAGAAAGGTCGGGTTATTTCCGTGTAATGCTGCCGCACAGCATTATGGACAGGAACAAGTCCGGACGTTATTTGTGTTTGATACGCCGGAAACCCCGGAACAACTTAATGCCATGCTGGCTTTGTTCAGTGGAGCTGAGAATATCATCCTTCTGCACGGATCAGGCAACCGCCGAGATCGCCTTCAGATGCCTTCCAGAGAACTCTTTAAGCGTATTTATATGCAGGTGTTGAAATGGAAAGCTGAACCCGTGGAGGAACAAGAGATTACTCCTGTGCTCAGTCGTCAGTGTGGTTGTTCGCCGCGCATGATTACGATGATGTTGGATGTATTCGAAGAGTTATCCTTCATTACCCGTGATAACGGCAAAATTGCGTTTGTGGATAACCCGCCTAAGCGTGAACTAACCGCTTCACGTCACTATCAGGCGCTCGAAAATATGGCCGAAATAGAACAGGTGATGCTGGATGCAGCCACACCGCAACTGACACAATGGATGATATCCCGGATGAAGGGCGTATCTTAGATGGAAGTTTGTGTATTTATTTTAGGAGGAGATTATTTTGGATTTTAAAGATTATATTCGTGTCATTCCTGACTTTCCACAACCGGGAATCAGCTTTAAGGACATTACAACATTGTTGAAGGATGGAGAAATGTACCGCAATGCGATCAATGAACTGAAAGTGATGGTTTCTGATCTCAAAATTGACGTTATTGCTGGACCTGAAGCACGTGGTTTCGTTGTGGGCGCCCCTCTGGCATACGCTCTTGGTGTCGGTTTTGCTCCGATTCGCAAAAGTGGAAAACTGCCTGGAGAGACGATTGAAGTTGGTTATGATCTCGAGTATGGCAAGGATACACTCGCGATGCACACAGATGCGATTGAAAAAGGTCAAAATGTCCTGATCGCAGATGATCTGCTCGCAACGGGTGGAACGATTGCAACTTCCATCAACTTGATTGAACAATTGGGTGGGAAAGTTGTCGGAGCTGCCTTCCTGATTGAGCTGTCTGATCTAAATGGTCGTGCCAAATTGCCAGAAATCGATGTATTCACATTGATGAATTATTAAGCTGAAATCTCCACATGTACCGCTGTGATGAAACATGAATTGTTTTTTCCGTTTCCCGGGAAATAATATACAGCATTAATGATTATCAAAAAGCCTGTTCTTCCAACCGTAAGGTTAGGGAGAACAGGCTTTTTGATGTGTATACGATGGAAATTAATCGGGCGTTTTTTCAGTGATAGGCTGTTTACGCGAATCGTCATTCAACCAGCCCAGTACTTCAAACAATTTGAATAGCAAGCTCATGGCAATTCCGACGATGGTTGCCAATGCCATCCCTTTCAGATGAACGCCATAGAAGGTAACTTCTGTACCACTCAGTCCAATGACCAATACAAGTGTAGTAAGCAGCAGATTGGTCGGTTTGGCAAAATCGACTTTCTGTTCAACCAAAATACGCAGACCAGATGCTGCAATAACCCCGAACAGAAGCAGGGATACGCCACCCATAACTGGCACAGGAATATTGGCTACAAGCGCCGAGAATGTTCCTGAGAAGGAGAGTACGATTGCAATGACTGCTGCGCCACCAATGACATATGTGGAGTATACGCGAGTCAGGGCCATTACACCGATGTTCTCACCATAGGTTGTATTGGGAGTAGATCCTACAAACCCGGACAGAATGGTGGAGACCCCATTACCAAGCAGGGAACGATGAAGCCCAGGGTCTTTCGAGAGATCTTTGCCTACAATGCTGCTCGTTACAAGCAAATGTCCAATATGTTCAACGATAACCACAAGCGCTACAGGTAAAATGGTGAAAATAACGGACCAGTCAAATGTAGGCGTTGTTACGGTTGGTAGTGAGATGAAATCAGCGTTTCCAATAGCCTGTTTATCAACCAGACCCATAGAATAGCCAAGGATATAACCGACTACAATACCGATTAGAATATGAATGATTTTGGGGAATCCACGGAACGTTACGGCACCAATGACAGTGATACCAAGCGTGGCCATGGATAAAATGATTGGTTTGGCTTGAGGTGCCCAGTTGGGATATTTAAGGATATCGGGATTAATCAGACCTGCCATTCCGGCAGCCACGGGTACAAGCTCCAGTCCGATCAGAGCAACGATGGCACCCATAACCGCTGGTGGGAAGACGACATTGATCCATCCGGTACCCGCAAATTTAATAATGAGGGCCACGAAACAGAAAACAAGTCCTGTTATGATAAAAGCTCCAAGTGCCATGGAGTAGCCATTCTCAGGATGTTGTTTTAATACCATTGTGACAGGTGCAATAAAGGCAAAGCTTGATCCGAGATATGCTGGAATCTTTCCTTTACACATCAGTATGTACAACAATGTTCCAATTCCGTTCATCAGCAGGATCATACTTGGATCAACACCGAACAGGTTTGGTACAAGTACCGTACTGCCAAACATGGCGAACAAATGCTGAAGGCTAAGCAGTGAACCTGAGCCAAGTGGCATCTTTTGATTAACCTGAATTTCGCGTTGCAATGAATTTCATCTCCTTTTCCGAAACACAAACTTTCAATAGATTACAGAGTTTCTCTTAATTAATCAATAACATTTTTGACGTAGCAAAGCGATGGAATTTATATTTTCATGAATTTTCCTTCTATTTCAGCAAATAACGGCAATAATACATAAGAAATAAGAAATACATCCAATCCCCTGTGAGTCATAGGGAAACGAGATAGAAGTAATTCAGATCACCAATATAAAAATTGGATAAGCGCTCTTATTCGTCAGCAGTTGACGGGAAACGGGCGAAGCGTCATAATTATAGGAAATTACTTTTACGGGGAACCTGTGTTGCAGCACTGTCACGGGTTCCATTTGGTATAGAAAGGACACGGAACAGATCAGAATGGGCATAGAGCAATTACTCGAGAAGGCCGGGGCATATATCAAAGAACCCGATCTGGTGCGCATACGAGAAGCTTACGAATTTGCTGATCAGGCCCACCATGGACAGACGCGAAAATCGGGAGAACCGTATATTCTGCATCCGCTTGCGGTTGCCGACATTGTTGTGAACATGCAGATGGACACCATCTCCATAATAGCAGCGCTTCTTCATGATGTAGTAGAGGATACTACGGTCTCACTTGAAGAGATCCGCAATCATTTCGGCAATACGTGTGCCATGCTTGTTGACGGCTTGACGAAGCTGGAACGTATTCAGTTTCGCTCCAAGGAAGAACAGCAGAACGAGAACTACCGCAAAATGTTCATCGCCATGGCGCAGGACATCCGTGTCATCGTGATTAAATTGGCTGACCGTCTGCATAATATGCGGACACTCAAGTTTCAGTCGGAAGAAAGCCAGCGCCGGATTTCATATGAGACGCTGGAAATTTTCTGTCCGATTGCAAACCGTTTGGGTATCTCTGCAATCAAATGGGAAATGGAGGACATCGCCCTCCGTTATTTGAATCCGCAGCAGTATTACCGAATTGCTAACCTAATGCACAAAAAACGTGCGGAACGGGAGCAATATATTGATACGGTTATGGATGGAATTACGAACAAGCTCGATGAGATGGGAATTCAGGCAGACCTTTCGGGCCGCCCGAAACATATCTACAGCGTGTTCAAGAAAATGACCACCAAAAACAAGCAGTTTAACGAAATTTATGATCTGCTTGCCATTCGTATTATTGTGGATAATATCAAGGATTGTTATGCTACCTTGGGAATTATACACACGCTATGGAAACCGATGCCTGGACGCTTCAAAGACTACATTGCGATGCCAAAGGCGAATATGTATCAATCGCTGCATACAACGGTAGTTGGTCCCAATGGCGAACCAACGGAAGTACAGATCCGGACATGGGATATGCACCGGACTGCTGAATTTGGTATTGCTGCCCACTGGGCCTACAAAGAAGGCGCTGCGAACGGAAATCATTTTGAAGACAAGATTACCTTCTTCCGTGAAATTCTTGAACTTCAAAACGAAGCACAGGATGCATCAGAATTCGTAGAGTCACTCAAAATGGATTTCTTCTCGGATCTGGTATTTGTATTTACGCCAAAAGGAGAAGTCATCGAATTGCCGATCGGCTCTGTTCCTTTGGATTTTGCTTATCGAATCCATACGGAGGTGGGTAATCGGACCATTGGTGCCAAAGTAAACGGTCGGATTGTTCCGCTCGATTATCATCTGAAGACAGGTGATATAATCGAAATTTTGACGTCCAAACATTCTTACGGACCGAGCCAGGACTGGATGAAAATTGCGAAATCTTCTCATGCACGAGCGAAGATCAAGCAATGGTTCAAGAAGGAACGCCGTGAAGAAAACGTTGAAAAAGGTCGGGAGAGCTGTGAGCGTGAACTGAAGCGCATGGGGCTTGATCCTTCTGCGTGGATGACGGATGACAAGTTGATGGAAGCTGCCAAAAAATATGCCTTTAACGATATTGATGACATGCTTGCGGCTGTTGGATTCGGTGGGATTACTGCTGCACAGATTGTAACCAAAGCAACCGAAAAACTGCGTAAAGAGCAGGAAGAGTCCAGTTTGCTGGAATTAAATTCCGAGATGCGCGAGCTTAAACCTGCGCCTGAGCGCAGAAATCGACCAACCAACGGTATTCGTGTCAAAGGCATCGATAATCTGCTTGTTCGATTCGCACGATGCTGTAATCCTGTACCTGGAGATGACATTATCGGATACGTTACACGTGGACGCGGCGTTTCCGTACACCGTAGTGACTGTCCGAATATCCCGACAAGTGCAGACGGTGAAGAAGCAGCACGTGTTATTGAGGTCGAGTGGGAAGAGAATATCGAAGCAAGTTACAGTGTGGATATTGAGATTACAGGCCATGATCGGAATGGCTTGCTCAACGAGGTACTTCAGGCTGTATCTGAAAGTAAAACCAATATATCTGCCGTTACAGGACGGACAGATAAAAATAAATTAGCATTGGTGCACGTCACAATTCTGATTCGTAATACGGATCATCTGCAATCCGTTGTAGAACGGATCAAACGTGTGAAAGATGTCTATTCAGTGCATCGGATTATGCAGTAAGGAGCCTGTAAGATGAGGGTGCTTGTACAACGTTGTAAAGAGGCTCAGGTGACTGTGGGAGACGAGCTGACAGGTAAGATCGAATCCGGATTAATGCTACTCGTGGGCATTACCCATGAGGACACCGAGAAGGATGCCCAGTATCTGGCTGACAAAGTTAGTGGGTTGCGGATATTTGAGGATGATCAGGAGAAGATGAATCTCAGTCTGCTTGATGTAGGCGGTGCTGTATTGTCTGTTTCCCAGTTCACCCTGTACGGAGATTGTCGCAAAGGAAAGCGTCCGAGCTTTGCGGCTGCGGCCCGACCTGAAGCGGCAGAACTGTTATATGAAACGTTTAATCAACTGCTACGGGATAAAGGTATCCAGGTTGAAACCGGGCGTTTCGGAGCGATGATGGATGTAACATTTACCAACTGGGGACCCGTGACTTTGATGCTTGAAAGTCCGGTTCGTCAGGAACCACGTGCATAATTCCATGGGGTTCAGGCCATAATAAGGGATAATTCGTTGATGACCATTTCATGATCAAAGGAGTATCCATCCAATTATGCGCCAATCTGCGAAAGAAACACGTACCCGTTCAGAACCTTTGTTACTCCCTGGCAACCTGTATGAATCATTGCACCTTGCCCGTTCGGCTGCTGAGTATGTTGCAACGATCTGGGCACTTCAGGATTCGGACAAAGGGAAGCAGAGTCATCTTCCGCGATCTTGAATGTCTACACAGGGATATAAACATCCGATATTTGGATTATACAGATTTTGAAAAAGTCCTGATTCCTTCCCGAATCAGGACTTTTTGTCGTGAGTTGATCTTTTTAACTATTCGTTTGAAGACTTCGTTACAAAATGAAATTACATTGAATTGTTATAAATTGCTCTGGTGAGGGTAATAACAAAACGAGGCACAACGAAGTGCCAATGTACTGCAAGACCCGATTTTATAAAGAAAGTTCGAACACGGAAAGGAGAACATACGTTATGAGTAAAGTTGCTTTTTTATTGGCGAATGACTTTGAAGATTCGGAGATGCAGGTCCCGTATGACGAAGTAAAAAAAGCTGGACATGAAGTGGAGATTATCGGATTAAAAGCCGGTGAGACCCTTAAAGGTAAAGGAGGAAAGGCCTCCTATACCACAGATAAGGCGATTGGTGATGCTTCCGCTTCAGATTATGATGCAGTCGTGATTCCTGGTGGATCATCCCCTGAGAATTTGCGAAGTGATGCGCATATCTTGAAGTTTGTCACCGAGATCAACAGTGCGAAGAAACCAATTGCTGCGATCTGTCATGGCCCGCAAATTTTGGCTAGTGCCGGTCTGTTGAAAGGCCGTACCATTACATCCTATCCACCACTTAAGGATGATATGGTAAACGCAGGAGCAGAGTTCAAGGATCATGAGGCCGTTGTGGATGGAAACTATATTACATCCCGAACACCTGAAGATGAGCCAGCGTTTGTACGTGAACTGCTAAAAGTTATATAACTTCAGCTAGTGCAACTGACATATATTGATGTATCTTAACTACGTTACATCGTGGGGTTACGAAACTTCACGTTGCATTTCATTCCGAAAAAGGAGGGTTTGACATGACAAAACATATTCAGGCGTATTTTCGAACCGAGGACGAGGCAGAGGGAGCAAGAACTTCACTTCAGACGTTCCGTACAGAGCATTTGGAAGTAGGTCAACTGGACAGTGCGGTAGGTAGAGACACGCGTGTTATGGTGCCACTGGTGCCTTATAATACAGCAGGTGGCGTAGGCACCAACGGAGCAATGGGTGTAGGTGCAGCCCCTGGTGTTCCAGCTAGCGAAAATGTGATCCCTGTAGTAGCCAATGTGGATCGTGATGCAGAACGGGATACTCGTGACAGAGTGAATGAGGATGGAGACCTGCTGAATGCTGCAGATGTGTCTTCGGCCGATTATGATGATCTGCATTATGTTCTGTCTGCCAAAGTAAGAGATGAAGATTATGACGAGATTGTTCATAAGCTTCGTTCCAACCATGCCTATGTGGAAGATTTGAATTAACGTGTAGATACTTCTTGGCCCTTGCACTGCTCGACCACACAGTCGAGTGATGTGCAAGGGCTTTTTAATCAGGAGGATATTAAAAAGCTAATTTATAAAGCGCTATCATTTTTGTAATATTACTGTAATATTAGATACATAAGCCTTTAACATAGTGGGCTTATAATAACACACATGACCCCCTTTTTTTATATATCCTTTGAGCCTGCACACCGTGTGTGCAGGCTATTTTTTTTGAGATGTGAATATGTATGTTTTGGGCAGAGCTTACCCCTTTATTCAATTTTTGCTAGAATAGAGAGATGGGTTTATATATTCTACAGCGAATTGTTTTCATAGTTGGGCTACATTGGACGGTAAATCTAGCTCCAGCGATTGGGTTCAGACGAATCCAATCCTATGACAGAGAGTATGAGGAACTCATCGCCAGAGTGATCCGTCATATTCCAGATGAACATATACTCGCTGAAACGGCCCCACCTTTTTTATATAAGTACGGGGCAACCGTTTCTGCTTGATCGATGGAATTTGAAAGTTATATAGAATGCCTCGTTTGAGAATTGACACCTACAATGCTAAAGCAACAGAGTTCTCATGCGAATGGCTAGAGACAGATTTAAGGGGGAATTAGTTTTGAGTAAGGTTGGAAGAAATGATTTATGCCCATGCGGTAGTGGGAAAAAATATAAGAAATGTTGTCTGAACAAGGAGTCCTCTGCAGTAGAATCCATACTGGGGATAATATCAACGGAGCAACCGGTTCGGGAAGCCTCCATGCAGCCTGAGAGCAAACTGACCTTGACCAAGCTGAAAAAGATGGTGGCAAGCGATTTGAAATGGGAGCACCCGGCTCACGAACAGCTGGCCCTGCAGACTATTGAGAACATGAGGAACCAATACGAGCCCGAGGTAATTTTGGAAGCTCTGGTGTTATGGAACGGCTACTCCCGTCAGACCCGCCCTACTGTGAAGAAGACAGGCTCGTTCTCTGCTGCAATTGAGTATTTGCTGTCCGAGGAATACGGCTTCCATGTCTCAAAGGCTGAGCTGGCTGATAAATATGAGGTAACGACAGGCACGATCTCCCGGAAGGTTAAGGAGATGAATAGTTACATCGAAGAATACGGCATGGGCGGTGAAACGGACGAGCTATTGATGCTGAACGGTCCAGGCACATCGAAAGACAAAGCACAGGCTCTGCTGTCTAAGGCGAGGGAAACGAGCTCTTCCAAACGGAGAGTACATCTGGCGGAAACAGCGCTGGAGATGTATCCCGACAGCTCTGATGCATATCTTATTCTAGCTGAGGAATCGGACAATGAGAATGATGCACGATCTTACCTCAAGGAAGGAATCGCTGCTGGCAAACGTGAACTGGGCGAACTGTTCTTTGAGGAGAACAAAGGGGACTTCTGGGGGCTTCATGAGACTCGTCCCTATATCCGGATATGCAAAAGTTATGCCGAATCCTGCTGGTTTGGTGGAGATACCAAAGAAGCAGCACAGATCCTGGAGCATATGCTAGAGCTTAATACGGAAGACAATACCGGAGCACGTTACCTGCTCGCTGCTGTGTATTTGTACAGCAACCAATTGGATCAGGCAGAGCAATTGCTGGAGGAGTATGGAAGAGGTGACGCCGCAACGGCCTTTGCCTATGACAAGATCATTCTGGAGTATAAGAAAAACGGAATCACATCCCAGCTCAAAATGCTGTACCGTGTAGCCCGGGGTGTGAACAAACATGTGCCTGATTACCTGTTGGGTTTAAAGCGGTTGCCGCATAACCTCCCTGATTTTGTCGGCATGGGCGACTCCGACGAAGCGATTGAATATGTCATTATGCATTCCCGTTTATGGGCGAGCGCGCCGGATCTGTTGAAGTGGATGCTGCAACAATAGAGGAATTAGAAGCGAATAGAAGTTGGAATTCATATGATGAATCCAGCTTCTATTATCCGTGATTACTGTCACTCCCCCATCCGGTGCAGCGTGTGAGTAAAATTTTTTAGAGCTATCTTTTCGTGTTAACCCTTGACTTTAGCACTGCGGTTCATTACAATCAGAAAATAATACGTTGACTATAGTCAATACAAGTCGATTTTTGAACTATATTACTGATTTGATGACGGGACTAAGTACTCCGTGCCCACATGACCAGAGAGGAATCCCAAGGCTGTAAGGATTCTCTTGATGAGCGGACGAATGACTTCCCCGAGAACAGACGGCGAACACAGCAGAGATGATCTGGTGACCAGTAGCTGGCCTGCGCAGGACGTGCGTTACACGTAGAGCGGAATATCTGCTTGGTCAGGGTGCTCTGTGCAATCCTGAATCATCAGAGATCACCTGAACGGCTAAAGTGTCAGGTTTCCGAAATGTGGGTGGTACCACGGGTGAATGTATATTACACAATCTCTCGTCCCTTTGTTTGCTGTATACACAGCGACAGGGCGAGGGATTTTTTTGTTATATAAGTTGATTTAAAAGAAATACACGAAAACGGAGATTGTAGAACCAAGCTGTAGAAGCGAAGCGTTCGCCTAAAAGATTTCTGAAAGAAAGCTGCATCGGAAGCATATGCTATCACCAGATTTCCACATTATAAAATTAATTCAAAAAATCTGGGGATAACAGCGATTGTAAGGTTGTTCTGCCCGCGCAGTGATCACGTGTAGAATTTTTTAACTTTTAGAGAAAAAAATCAATGCTGGAGGGATCAAGATGGCTTTTCAAAAACCGACTGGAACGCAGGACTTACTGCCTGGAGTTGTCGAGAAATGGCAGTATGTAGAAGAAAAAGCACGAGATCTGTGTCGACGGTTTAATTACCGTGAGATTCGTACACCGATCTTCGAACAGACTTCTTTATTTGTACGCGGTGTAGGAGAGACTACCGATATCGTTGAGAAAGAAATGTATACCTTTGATGACAAAGGCAATCGCAGCATGACTCTTCGTCCAGAGGGAACAGCAGGTGTTGTCCGTGCGTATGTAGAGAATAAAATTTACGGTGAACCGGATGTGAGCAAGCTCTATTACATCGGTCCGATGTTCCGGTATGAGCGTCCGCAGGCAGGTCGTCAGCGTCAATTTCACCAGTTTGGTGTAGAAGCCATCGGTGCGCTAGACCCTGCGATTGATGCGGAAGTGATTGCACTGGGCTACCAGTTGTGTGTGGAGCTCGGCTTGAAGGATGTCAAAGTGGAGATCAACTCCGTTGGTAACTCAACCAGCCGTGCAGAATACCGCGAGACGTTACTTGGGTTCCTCAGACCGATGAAAGACAGCCTGTGCAAGGACTGCCAGTCCCGCATGGAGCGTAATCCGCTACGTGTACTCGACTGTAAGGTCGATCAGGACAAATTCGTTGGGGCACCATCTATACTGGATAGCCTGGATGAAGAGTCTTTGAATCACTTTGCCAAGCTGCAGGCATACCTGGATGATTTCGGAGTAGATTATGCTGTGAACAATCGTCTGGTACGGGGCTTGGATTATTACACGCTAACTGCGTTTGAATTAAAAGCCCAAGGTATTGGAGCAATAGATACGGTTGGCGGCGGTGGTCGTTACAATGGTCTGGTTGGAGATATCGGCGGACCTGATCAGCCAGGCATCGGCTTCGGTATTGGTCTGGAGCGCATCCAACTGATTCTGGAGCACCAAAATATTGAGGTCACTACGCTGGCTCCACTGGATGTGTACTTTGTTGCTCTGGGAGAGGCAGCTGATCGTGAAGTGAACCGTCTGTTGTTCAAACTTCGTCAGTCTGGACTGTCTGGGGAACGTGATTATCTGGGCCGCAAGATGAAAGCACAGATGAAATCAGCTGACCGTTTCAAATCCCGCTACACTGCCATCCTTGGTGATGACGAGCTGGAGCGTGGTGAGATCGCCCTCAAGTCGATGGATACGGGTGAGCAACAAACCGTGAAGCTTGATGATCTGGTAGAGGCAATTCGCGAAGGTAAATAAGCACGAAGTGTTACATTAAGATCAAAACTTTCGAGTAAAACAATTGATCCGGCAAAATTACTGAGGTTCACCAACGATTCCAATTAAGCGGAAGTTGGCGAGCCAGAGGTAACATGCCTTTTCGAATACATGGTCTACACGTAACCGGACTGTTGAAGAGCAGGCACTAACTGCCCATACAGAACGGAAATTCACATAATGAGGAGTTTGGTTATGAAAAGAAGTCATCATTGCGGCGCATTAACACCCGCACACATCGGTGAAACAGTAACATTGAACGGTTGGGTTCAGACCCGCCGTGACTTGGGGGGCGTACTCTTCATCGACCTGCGTGATCGCAGCGGGATTGTACAAGTTGTCTTTAACCCGGCTTATTCCGGTGAAGCTCTGCAAATCGCAGATCGCGTACGTAGCGAGTATGTTATCGCTGTAACGGGTAAAGTCGTTAAACGTGATGCTGAAACAGTTAACAAAAACCTGCCTACTGGCGAAATTGAAGTTCAAATTACAGAAATCGAAGTGCTGAACGCAGCTAAAACACCTCCATTCTTCATTGAAGATGGTGTCGAAGTTGATGAATCCCTTCGTTTGAAATATCGTTACCTGGACCTGCGTCGTCCGGAAATGTTCGAAACATTGAAACTGCGTTCCAAAGCATCCAAAGTGTTCCGTGACTACCTGGATGGAGAAGAGTTCGTTGAAGTGGAAACACCAATCCTGACTAAGAGCTCCCCGGAAGGTGCACGTGATTATCTCGTACCGAGCCGTGTGCATGAAGGTGAATTCTTCGCCTTGCCACAATCCCCACAAATCTACAAACAGTTGCTGATGGTGGGTGGCGTTGAGCGTTATTATCAGATCGCTCGTTGTTTCCGGGATGAGGATCTGCGTGCAGACCGTCAACCAGAATTCACTCAAGTCGACATCGAGACTTCTTTCTTGCAACAGGATGACCTGCTGCCAATGATGGAAGAACTGATGGCCAAATTGCTGCGTGAAACCAAAGGAATTGAGCTGGAACTGCCTTTCCAACGGATTACGTATGCAGATGCAATGGGTAAATACGGTTCAGACAAACCAGATCTGCGCTTTGGTATGGAACTGGTTGAAATGAACGATATCGTAGCAAACAGTGGTGTGAAAGTATTTGCTTCTGTCATCGAAAAAGGTGGAGAAGTGAAAGTGCTGAACGCTAAAGGCTGTGGTACATGGAGTCGTAAAGAGATCGATGATCTCGGACCATTTGCTGCACGTTACGGTGCGAAAGGTCTGGCTTGGATTCAAGTGAAAGACGGCGAGTTCAAAGGGCCAATCGTGAAGTTCTTCACGCCTGAAGAAATCGAAGCTGTCAAAGAGCGCACTGGTGCTGAAGATGGAGACTTGTTGCTCTTCTCCGCAGACACGAAAAAAGTGGTTGCTGACGTTCTGGGCGCACTGCGTCTGAAAATCGGCCGTCAACTGGGTCTGATTGATGACAGCAAATTCAAATTTGCTTGGGTTGTGGACTTCCCACTCCTCGGATATGATGAAGATGCGAAACGTTATGTGGCAGAACACCATCCGTTCACTCGTCCAAAAGACGAAGATGTACATCTGTTTGACACAGATCCAGGTGCAATCCGCGCTCAAGCCTATGACCTTGTTCTCAATGGTTATGAAGTAGGTGGCGGTTCGATGCGTATCTACAAACGTGATGTTCAGGAGAAAATGTTTGCTGCCCTTGGACTCTCTACAGAAGTAGCGAATGAGAAATTCGGCTATCTGTTGGAAGCTTTCGAATATGGAACTCCACCGCATGGTGGTATTGCCTTTGGTCTGGACCGCCTCGTGATGTTGCTGGCGGGCCGCACGAATCTGCGTGAAACGATTGCCTTCCCGAAAACGGCAAGTGCAACGGATCTGCTCATGAATGCACCATCCGAAGTGGATGACTCACAATTGGAACAACTGCATATCCGCGTAGCCCGTAAACCGGTAGCGGAAAAGAAATAAAGGAGGCATCGATTCTCAATGCTCCATCAATTTTCAAGAACAGAACTTGCGATCGGACCTGAAGGTCTGGACACGTTGAAGAATAGTACAGTCGCTGTGCTCGGTATTGGCGGCGTAGGTGGTATTGCTGTAGAAGCTCTTGCCCGTAGCGGCGTTGGGCGTATCATCCTGATTGATAAGGACGTCGTGGACATCACCAATATTAACCGCCAGATTCATGCTCTGACTACGACAGTGGGGCAGAAAAAAGCGGATCTGATGGTGGAACGTGTGAAACTGATCAATCCGGAATGTGATGCAATTGCCCTGAATATGTTTTACACGGAAGAAACATATGAGGAATTGTTCAAATATGATCTGGATTATGTGCTGGATGCATCCGACACGATTATCTACAAAATCCATCTCATTAAAGAGTGCCTGAAACGTAAAATTCCGATGATTTCGAGTATGGGTGCGGCGAATAAAATGGACCCGACGAAATTCCAGGTTGCAGATATTTCGAAAACGACCATGGACCCGATTGCCCGTGTTGTGCGTACGACACTTCGTAAAGACGGCATCAAAAAAGGTGTGAAAGTGGTCTTCTCGACTGAAAAGCCGATGAAACCGCGTGAGGATGTAACACAAAAAATCGTTCCCGAGAATGCTCCGGAAATTCGCAAGGCTAAACAGCCACCTGCGAGTAACTCATTTGTGCCTCCGGTAGCCGGACTGATTATGGTCAGTGTTGCGATTAAGGATTTGTTAGAAATTGCAGAGAACAAGCAGCTGTAACTTGTTTCCAACTGAAGAAGCGTGGATGCTGATAAGGCATCTGCGCTTTTTGTGTGATCATACTTCGCAAGAGAGGAGCGGATGGGACGTCAATCGTCTATGATAGCCGAACTGTATTCCTAGATAAATGTCAGAGTTACGTCATGTACTTCAAAGTCAAAACCGTGTATGATATTCACTGCTGCGCGAAATGATGATACATACATAATGAATTTGCGGCTACAGAGAGGGGAATAGAACGAAATGAAACACGGATGGATGACCAGACGTCTTGGCATGGAGCCAGGAGACCAGTGGAAGAAGGAAGTTGTGGCGGGAGCCATTTCCTATTTTGCCGTGGTCTATATCGTTATGGTCAATGCTACAATTCTTTCCGATGCCGGGATGCCTTTGCAGGCAGCTATGGTTGGAACACTGCTGACGTCCATTGCAGGATGTTTGCTCATGGCATTTGGCGGAAAATCACCGATTATCGTAGTACCCGGAATGGGGATTAATGCATTTTTCACGTATACACTTGTACATTCCATGAAATTAAGCTGGCAAGAAGCGCTGGCCGTTGTAACCGTTACAGGTGTACTGTTTGCCATTGTTGCGTTTACGTCACTATACAAAATGATCAGCGAAGCAATCCCGAAAAATCTGCAGCATGGCATTACGGTCGGGATTGGTTTGTTTCTGACATTTATCGGTTTGCAAAAAAGTGGAATCGTTATCGCACATCAGACCACGTTTGTTGCGATTGGGCATTTCAATGATCCCAATGTCATTACAGCCTGCGTTACGCTGGTGCTTGCCTTGATTTTATTTATACGTAACGTACAGGGTGGACTTCTGATCAGTATTCTGGTCGGGACAGGCCTTGCCTATGTACTTGGTGCAGTGAACCCGGGTGAGTCCGTATCAGCTATGGATGCGCTGCGTCAATACGGCGGCTTGTTTGGCGAATTATCTTTGATGAAACTGGCTGATGTTGCATTCTGGATCGCTGTATTTTTGCTACTGCTAATTGTGGTGTTCGAAAATATCGGATTAATTACCGCTCAGACACAGATGATTGGTCGTCCAGAGCGGTTCAAAGGAAGTCTACGCGCACTATCCATTAGTACCGTACTGGCAGGCGTATTCGGAAGCAGCCCTCCAGTTGCTGCAGCCGAGACTACAGCCGGAATTGCAGCAGGCGGTCGCACAGGTTTGACTCCGCTCGTTACAGCCGTGTTATTCGGAGCTACTTTTTTCTTCATCCCGCTCCTCGGTTACATTCCGGACAGTGCAATTGCGCCCATTTTGATCATTATTGGTGGCCTGATGGTACAAGGTGTGAAAGATATGGATTTTGGTGACTTCACAGAGGCATTTCCAGCATTTCTGATCATGGTCATGATTCCATTTACATATAGCATCGTGGACGGTATGGCGTTTGGATTTATTGCCTATCCATTAGCGAAGCTGGCAGCAGGTCAAGGTAAACAGGTGCCTGTGGTCATGTATGGCATTTCCATCCTCTTTTTAGCCAACTTTGTGTTGCATGGAGTTTTGTAATAACAAAAGGCAACGTCATGTAAGTTCATACGTATGATCTCTGGTGAGCAGATGGAGAACGGGAGGAACGGGAATGGAAGAGCAGCAACAAGCAGGGCAGAATGAACCGAAGGTAGGAAAAAAGGGATTTAAGGATTTCGTCAAGCTTATCGCCTCCACGAACCCGCCAAAACTGATCTTGATTCTGGCCCTCATCTTAACCCTGATTCAAACTACAGCCGGACTGATCGTGCCATTGATGACCAAAGGTCTGATTGATGGATTAACCACTTCGGCATTGAACAAATCTGTTATTTTGTTATTGCTTGGGGCATTTGTGATTCAGGCGATTGCCTCGGGTATTAGCATTTATATGTTAAATTACGCCGGACAACGGGTGGTCGCAACACTTCGCACCAAGCTGTGGAACAAGGTATTGTCGCTGCGAATGCCATATTTCGATCGGAATCGTACAGGCGATACGATGAGCCGGATTACGAATGATACAAGCCAGATCATGACGTTGATCGCGGATTATCTGGTTTCCTTTGTATCCAACATCGTTGCTGTTGTGGGTGGCGTGGCATTACTATTTTACTTGGATTGGGTGATGTCGCTCATTATTCTGAGTCTGGTGCCGCTTACGCTGTTGATTCTGTTGCCGGTCGGGAAGAAAATGTACAAGATCTCCAAGAAGCAGCAGGATGAGATGGCTGGTCTTACGTCCGTGCTCAGTCAGGTTATTGGCGAGATCCGCTTGGTGAAAGCTTACGGAACGGAGAAACAGGAAGTGGAAGCAGGAGATTCCCGGATTCGTAAAATGTTTGCTTTTGGCTTGCAGGAAGCGCGCATTCTTGCTCTGATCGGTCCTTTGTTTACATTTGTCATGACTGCCGTTCTAGTCGTTATTCTGGGTGTGGGGGGAATGCGCGTAGCGTCTGGACTGTTGTCGCCTGGTGAACTGGTTGCGTTCATTTTACTGTTGTTCCAGGTCATTATGCCAATGGGACAATTCACGACGTTATACTCTCGTTTGCAAAAAGTCGTAGGTGCAACGGAGCGCATACAAGCGATCCTTGCCGATGAGGAAGAGCCACATGACAGCACTAAGGTAGCGCCAAAAGGAAATGAGACGATTGCATTCCATGATGTACATTTTTCCTATGTTACAGGTGAGGAAGTGTTGCACGGAATCAATTTGACGGTACCTACACAAAAAGTGACAGCCATTGTCGGTCCAAGCGGTAGCGGCAAATCAACACTGTTCTCTTTGATGGAGCAGTTTTATATGCCCGATTCAGGCCATATTTCATATGGGGGACAAGCCATAACAGATTATTCTTTGGCCTCCTGGCGCAGCAAGATTGGGTATGTATCTCAGGAAAGTCCACTTATGGCGGGTACGATCAAAGACAACATCACGTACGGATTAGGTCGTGAGGCCACGATGGATGAGATCCGGCGAGCTGCTGAGATGGCCTATTCTGCCGACTTTATCGACAAGCTGCCACAGGGCTATGACACGGAAGTGGGCGAGAGGGGAATCAAGTTATCCGGGGGCCAACGTCAGCGGATTGCTATTGCTCGTGCCTTACTGCGCAGTCCGGATATTCTTATGTTGGATGAAGCGACATCCAGTCTGGACAGCACCTCGGAGTATGAAGTACAGCAAGCATTGTCCAATCTGATGGAAGGAAGAACTACGATCGTGATCGCGCACCGATTGTCCACAGTGGTGGATTCCGATCAGATTGTTGTATTGGAGCATGGGCATGTTACCGGAACAGGAACTCATACGGAATTAATTAGCAATCATCCGGTATACCGTGAATTAGCGCAGAAACAGTTTGTGGCACAGGAAGGCAATGCAACTACAGTACAAAACGAAGAGTAATTCTCATTAATGCAGGGTCTCCGTAATACCCATGAGGTATTTCAACGGAGATCCTTTTTGCTCATCCTTTAAATTCCTCATATTTACAATAAGACCAACATACTCTATATTATAGATACCGACCGTTGGTATGTATAAGGAGGAACTTATGGCCAGAAATAAATATCCTGAGCAGACACTGGACCTGATTCTGACTGTCTCAACTCAAATGTTTACCGAAAAGGGATATGAAAAGACCAGTATTCAAGACATTATAGATGAATTAGGTATGTCCAAAGGTGCAATATATCATCATTTCAAATCCAAGGAGGATATCCTTAGTGCTGTGATGGAGAAGGAGCTTGGGCGCGCAGAAGACATGTTTATGGAACTCATCCAGAACACGCATGCTCCGAATGCCAGGCAGAAGCTCATCAGTATTTTGGAAAATATTATCGTTGATCCTGGAATCCAGTCCAACTCAATTGATCAGGTTCTAAGCACTCAGATCAAGAATCCGCAGTTTGTTCTTGGAGGGATCAGAAAAGGTGTTCTGAAGGATGCACGAATTATTTCCAATATTATGGAACAAGGCAAGGAAGATGGGTCCATTTCAGTCGAATATCCGCTGGAGTGTGCTGAAATCTTCATGTTGCTCGTTAATATCTGGATTAACCCTCTTCTTTTTGGCAGAGATCAGGAGCAGACATTGGAAAGGCTTAAGTTTTTGCAACACATGATGAAGCTCTTGGGAGCAGATATCGTTAGCGAACAGCTCATTCAGCGAATTACGAATCGCCATGCCAGCACAGGAGGCTATGCGGAGGCGGAATAAACATATACCTGATTGTTTGAAATGGAGAGGGAAAAGATGTTGAAAAGTAGTGAGCTTGCCATATGCAAGAGCATAGACATTGATCAACCCATTCATGATATACAGTTAAATTGGTTGTCAGGAGATATCAGAGTTCTTCCGAGTGTGGATGAACTGATTCACGTTATGCAATATGCGGATGCGTGCTTTTCTAAGCGAAGGCTGATGCAAGTTAACATACGAGGGGATACCTTAAGCATTGTAGACGGGAGAAAAAGGAGAGGCCTCGTTGGAATAAATATTGCTAGAACAGCATTGGAGATTCAGCTTCCTGATCGGGTTTTTGATCGTATTTTACTAAACTCCACAGGAGGACAACTCCGGTTGAATCGGCTTCTGGCCACTCGCTGTCAATGTAAGATCACCTCAGGTAGTGTAGACCTATCAGGGAGGATGGATGAGCTTGAACTGTGCGCATTGGCATCGATAGTGAAAGGGCAGCACCTTAGTGCAGATAAATTCAATCTTCAATCCAGTTCAGCCAAGATCGACATATCAGGGGAATTCCGTCACTTGCAGTATACAACTACAGGCAGAGGATTGAATATGGATTGTCTCAAGATGCCGGAGAGCTTGCATTCCGTATCCACAGGATCAAAAGTAGTGGTTTCCATTCCAGATAACGAAGGTTTCCGAATTTTACTTAAAAGAAGATCAGGAGCGTTAAAAAGCGAATTTGATTTGACTCCCCTTCATGGGGACAGCAACTGTCTAATACACAAAAGTGGAAAAAGTGAATTCCAAGTGGATATTCGAGGAGGAGTTTTTCATCTAAAATCCAGGAAATGAGAGACTGTTCGTGTGTACTGAAAACAAAGGGGGGCGGTAGGTATAATGGCTGGTTGGATTGTAGGGATTAGTTTTTCCACCATCGTACTGCTAATCGGGATTTACGGCGCATTAAACAGCAGGCGCAGGCTGGCCAGAAACAAGTGGGCCTGGTGGTTTATTCTGTTTGGTTGTTGTGCGCTTGTCAGTGCCATCATTAATTATCAATTCAGATGAGCCTCATATATTACAAAAGTAAGCCTACAAAAACGGATGTGGCTTTCAATTGCCCTATGTGATATAGTAAGTATCCTTTTGTATTGCCAGATCTAGGCGATGCAGAGCAAAACATATTCTTAGGAGGTAACTGAAACATGTCAGACAGCTTTCAAAGTGCCTATCAAGAAGAAGAGTACAGGTTAGAGCGAACGATGGAGGAAGTGGATAGTCAGCTGGAACGACTGCAGAACATTCCGGTATACACCGGCCACGACTTCACAGAACAAGTGCTGGAAGCTGGACGCGAAGAGCGCCGCACCGCCTTGTCCAAGAGCGCGCAGCAACCCTATTTCGGACGCTTGGATTTCGAAGAACAGGGCAGTGGTGCACGGAAACCGCTGTATATTGGCAAAATTGGCGTAGACCGCGAAGAGGTGGGAGAGCATCCGCTCGTCATCGACTGGCGTGCTCCTGTCGCAAGCCTGTTTTACTCATTTACGGGAGGGGAAGCCTCCGCTACGTATGAAGCCCCGGAAGGGCTTATTGAAGGTCTCGTATATCTGAAACGAAACGTTGTCATTCGGCAGCGGATATTGGAACGTGTGGCGGATACATATAACCGTGACAGCGACCAGCCAGCGGTATCTGATGAATTCCTCGTTTATCGTTTGGGAGAGAACAAGGATAACAAACTGCGTGATATCGTATCTACGATTCAAGCGGAGCAGGATCTGATTATTCGTGCGGCGAGAAACACTGCATTGATCATTCAGGGTGTAGCTGGATCCGGGAAAACGACGGTTGCCCTGCATCGGCTTGCCTTTTTGCTATATCAGTACAAGGAGCAGGTATCTGCAGAGAAAATGGTTATTTTTGCGCCCAACCACATGTTTCTGGATTACATCTCGGATGTGCTTCCGGAACTTGGAGTAGGGGACATTCAACAGCGGACATTCCCGGATTGGGCGATGAACCTGCTGGGGCTGGATATGCCTTTGGCGAATACGTCGGATACATTGAACACCTGGTTCGAAAAACCTGATGCACGACCTGAATTGAATGATGATGTACCTGGGCGTTACAAAGGATCCATCCGTTTCATGGAGCTTATTCGAGAATGGTTGTCGGGGATGGAAGCGGATTCCGTACCGGATATGGACTTCAGTCCATGGGATGGTAAGGTGCTCAGCAAGACGGAGATCGAGAACTGGTTCGGTGAGGAATACAAACATTATCCACTAGCCAAACGCAAAGAACGGGTCATGGCGCGGGTTCACCGCTGGATTGAGATGGAACTTAAGAAACCGATGCCAGAAGCTGTGCGCAAAGAACGCAAGAAAAAAGCGTCTACTCGTGAGAAAGCCTATGCCAAAAAATGGCCTCAATACGAGCCGCTTACGTTATACAAACAGCTGTTCAAAGCTGGAAAGGGCGGCTCTGTGCCAGCCTCGCTCAGCGGGCTGATTCCAAAACTAGTCATGAAACAAACGGCAACAGATCTGAAACAGGATATCGTCCGTGAAGAGGATCTGCCTGCATTGGTATACATTCATACATTGGTCCATGATATCGAGGGCTCGGAGCGGTTTGATCATATTGTGATCGATGAAGCGCAGGACTTTTCCCCTTTTCATGTGGCGTTATTGGATCAGTTCGTCAAAGGGCATTCCTTCACCATACTGGGTGACTTGTCTCAAGGCATTCATGAGTACCGTGGTGTTCATGCGTGGGAAGAGATGAGTTCTTTATTTCCTGAGGAACAGAATGCATACTTTGCATTGACCCGAAGTTATCGTTCAACGATGGAAATTATCGATTATGCCAACACGATTCTGGAACGTGGTGTCAAGAGCGGGATTACGGCGATTCCTGTTTTCCGTAGTGGTGATCCGGTTCGGACGTTGGCTTATGGAGGCGAAGGGCGGACGGCGAGTCTGGAGCAGGCTTTGAAGCTGTTAACGGTCAAAGACTACCGAACGGTCTCCATCCTGACTCGTACACTGCATGAAGCAGAGGAACTTCACCGTGACCTACAGGCCGCAGGCTGGGATCTAAACTTGATCGATGGTGGCAAAAAGCAGTACACAGGTGGGCACTCCGTTTTACCGGTCTATCTGTCTAAAGGGTTGGAGTTTGATGCCGTTATTGTGGCAGACGTAGATCAGAAGCATTATTTGCCAAATGCAGGTGATGCAAAGCTGTTGTACGTTGGTTGTACACGGGCCTTGCACGAATTGTGGTTGTTCCATGACGGTGAACTGCCGATCTATGCGGCTGCAACACATAATCCCGATGGCGAGTCCGTAACCATTCAGGGTTGGCCAGAGCTTGGCTAGATAAAGTTTATTTATACAGAAAAAGGCATGACGTTTATGGAGAGTCCCATAAGCGCATGCCTTTTTTGCTTTTGTGCGAGAAATGATTAATCTTCCAAGGAAGAACGATTGGGGAGTTCAAGTTTATGTTACGCTATTTCTCATTCTGGATGAGCGACGGTTCACCAGGAATATGCCAACACCAATAAATAAACCGCCTGCTAATGCAAACCACTGAACGTGCTCTCCTAGTAAAATCCAACTCGATAGTACACCAAAGAACGGCGCCAGAAACAGATACGAACTGGTTTGGGCTGGGTCACTATTCTGAAGCAAATAAAACCAGAGTGAAAACTGAATGATGGAGCAAACAAGCGTTAACCAGAGCAGCGCCATAACCGAAGTGGTATTGACCATAAAGTGAGGCTGTTCAGTCCATACGCTCAGTAGAAGCAACGCAGCACCTCCCGCGAGCATCTGATAGGCTGTTAAGACAAAAGTATCGTAACCATTACCCCAGCGTTTGATGAGCAATGTGGACACGGCAAAGGAGATCGCACCACCAAATCCAATCCAGGTTCCGGGGCTAAAGCTCATCTGCATTCCAAAAGTTAACATAATCCCGATGAAACCGAGTATAACACCGATCCACTGACTGAAACGGTAGGTCACTCTATATAAGAGAGCACTGAGGATAATGACCAGTAGCGGATTGGTAAACGTAATAATGGCGGATTCACCGGATGTAATCCAGTTCATGCTGTAGTAGGCGCAGCCCATCACTCCTGCGGATGGAACAGGCCAATGAGGATTATTTTCAACCAAGACTGCCATCCAGTAGGCAAAGGACGTTTGCGAAGGAACAAGGCCATCAAGCCACCTGCCAGTATATAACGTATGCCCATGAGCAGGAAAGGTGGGGCATATAACATGCCGATCTTGCCAACTGGAAAAGAAGTGCCCATGATTAACGTTGTCAAAATGATCAATAATGTATATTTCAATGGTTTGATGATCCGGGTATCTTTATCATGACTGGAGCTCATAACGTCTGTCCGCTATCTACAGTAATTAGTTGCCCGGTCATGGATTGCTGTTCCAGCGCAGCACAGATCATGTGTGCGATATCTTCAGGTGAGGCAATATGCTGTAATAACACTTCTCCACCAAGACGATACATTCGCTCCTCGTTTCCAGCCCACCACCTTGTAGCAACTGCGCCAGGGACGATAGCATTCACCCGAATGTGTGGTGAGAGTGCGTGCGCAAGTGATAAAGTTAGACCGTGAACGGCCGCTTTGGAGACGGCGTAAGGGAGGCAGGAGCCCGAGCCCGTACTGCCTGCGATGCTGCCCAAATTCACGATAGAACCACCGCCAGCCTGTCTCATGCCTTCCGTCACTGCACGAGCGCAATGAAACATGCCTTTCACATTCACATCAAGTAGCTCATTCCAGACGTCATCTGTAACAGACTCCAGATCGTGCATGGGGATATGACGCGTGATTCCGGCGTTATTTACAAGTGCAGTGATCGGGCCGTAGGTTTCAGTTATTGTAGTGACCATCCGCCGGACATCAAGATCCTTGGCAACATTAGCTTGAACGGCGAATGCATGGCCTCCCGTATCCAAAATGTGTTGAACAGTCTCTCTTGCTGCATCTTGTGAGCGGGAATAGTTGACAGCGACTAAGGCTCCGCGTTCAGCGAGCATCTCACTTACAGCACGGCCTATACCTGTTCCACCACCTGTGATCAGAGCAACTCTATTTTTCCAGTATGTCATGCTGAACACTCCTTATCATCATCCAGTCAGATGACTGGTTTGGGATCTACATGAATTGTAGTCCGGTTTACACATGAAGTATAATGATTGGTAATGAAGCGGATATCATTTTGAATGATGTCAGAGTGGGGGGGACTATGGAGAGCGGGGATCTTAGAATATTTCAGTGTGTTGCACAGGAAGGGAATCTGACCAAAGCTGCTACTAAACTGGGGTATGTTCAATCCAACGTAACGGCACGAATCCGGCATCTGGAAGCAGAAGTAGGTACAACGTTGTTCATTCGTCATAACCGAGGTATGACGTTATCTCCAGCCGGAGAAATGTTGCTGACCTATGCAGATAAAATTATTGGCTTGCTGAATGATGCTTCCAAGGCGCTTCGGGCGACGAGCACACCATCGGGTCCAATGCGAATAGGTTCTACACAAACCTCAGCGGCCGTGCGGCTACCTGAACTTTTCGTCAGATATTACAAACAGTATCCAGATGTCTCCTTGTCACTGGTTACTGGCAATTCGCAGATGCTTATGGATCAGGTTATTGGGTATGAATTGGAGGGAGCATTTATAGGCTGTCCCTGTGATCATCCTGATATCGTTTCTATTCCCGTATTTGATGAGGAACTATTTGTTGTCTATTCTGGTATGGGTCCTACGGATGAAGATCTTAAGAGTAAACCTATTCTTGTCTACAGCATGGGGTGTTCCTATCGTCAGGTTTTGGAGGAATGGTTAGAGGTGGGTGGTGTTACCCGTCCAGTAATTATGGAATTCGGAACCCTTGAAGCGATTATTAGTGGAGTTACGTCCGGTATGGGAATTTCCTTATTACCAGAGATTGTGATTAGGCATCAGATCAAAAATGGATTATTGCGCACGCATACACTCCCCGTAGGTATGAATCGCATGATGACTCATTTTATTACTCGCAAGGATGCCTTTGTCAGCAGTGCACTTCATGCATTTATGGCTATGTTACCGCGAGAGTATGATATGATAGAGAGTGGAGAACCATCAGAAGTGTAATTGTAATCAAGGCAAGGCAATCCGTTAAGGAAGTGATGAGCAATGGATTTATTTTCGTTTCAACAGGACTCAAAACCACAAGCTAGACTGCTCGCGGACCGCTTGCGGCCAGAGCATCTGGATGAATATATTGGACAGGAACATATTATTGGACCGGGGAAATTACTCCGGCGCGCCATCGAGGCTGATCAGATTTCGTCCATCTTGTTATACGGCCCTCCGGGATGTGGCAAGACAACATTGGCACATATTATTTCCCAGCAAACGCAAGGACAGTTCGTACGTCTGAATGCAGTGGAAGCTTCCGTCAAGGATGTGCGTGAAGTCATCGAACAGGCCCAAACGAACAAACAGCTGTATGGAACAAAAACCATTTTGTTCCTCGACGAGGTACATCGGTTTAACAGTTCACGTCAGGATGCGCTATTGCCAGCGGTAGAGAAGGGTACGATTATTTTTATCGGCGCAACAACAGAGAATCCCTTTCATTATGTCAATGGAGCCTTGATGAGTCGCTCCACCCTGTTCCAGCTGGAATCGTTGAACAAGGATCATTCCCTAATTGCAATGCGCAGAGCATTGAGTGATGTGGACAAAGGTCTGGGGTTCATGGAACTACAGGCGGACGATGAGGCGCTAGAGCATATTGCCACGATGGCCAACGGAGATATTCGGCGTGCGCTTAATGCACTTGAACTGGCTGCGTTGACCACGCCACCGGAGAAGGATGGGTCCATTCATATCACGCTTGGTGTAGCTGAAGAGTCTATTCGGCGCCCCATTGTGAAGGCAGATGAATCCACACAGTATGATGTGCTGTCTGCATTTCACAAGAGTATTCGGGGTTCCAGTGATGCGGCGTTGTTTTGGTTTCTATACGCGGTGGAGAAGCTCGGCATGGACCCGATGACCTTCATTCGGCGTCTGATTGCAGCGAGCAGTGAAGATATTGGACTTGCGAACCCGCAAGCCATGACTCAGGCGATTGGAGCACTTGATGCGTACCGAAATAACGGCTGGCCCGAAGCCAAGCTGAACATTGCACAAGCGATTCTGTTCGCGGTCGAAAGTCCAAAATCCAATGCGGTGTACACCGCCATTTCCAAAGCCATGAACGCGATTGATGAGGTGAAATCGGCAGAAGTTCCGCTTCACTTGCGAGATACGCATTACTCGGGTGCCGTGAAGCTTGGACATGAGGGTTATCAATATCCACACAACTATCCGGGGCATTACGTGAAACAAGAATATTTGCCAAAGCAGCTCTCACGGAGAGTATTCTATGAGGCAACGGAGCAGGGTAACGAATCGAAGATCAGGCTGAACCAACAGCGGCGCAGAGATCTATAAGATCAGTCAGATCACTCGGGAGATGCACACAACATGAAAGAGCTTTTGTATATAGGGGCGGGTGGGTTTCTCGGTACATTGACCCGATATGCCATACAGTTAGGGATACCAACTGTCCATGGGGGGTTCCCATGGGCAGTGCTGTTAATCAATGCGATTGGCAGCCTTTTTTTGGGTTGGTTCTTTACCATAGCTGTTCCAGGCAAAATAACACCACAACTTCGACTGGCGATTGGTACAGGTTTTACTGGCGCATTTACGACATTTTCCACGTTTACACTGGATATTGTTCGTTTATCCGAAGGGGGCGAATGGATCAGTGCCGCTATTTATTTGATCGTGAGTCTGTTGGCAGGATTGTTGCTCTGTGCGCTGGGAATGAGCCTTGGAAAGCGTATGTTGGGAGCACAAAGACAAGAGGGTGATGCCTCATGATCCTGTGGATTGGTTTTGCAGGTGTGTTGGGTGCAGTACTGCGTTACAGTCTGGGAAAATGGGTCTCTGGCTTGCTGGGACCGGCTTTTCCGTGGGGAACATGGATCATCAACGTCAGTGGTTCACTGCTGCTTGGGTTGTTATATGGGTGGCATGTATCTGCAATGATCTCAGATGGAATCTGGGTGATGTGGGGAACCGGATTTTGCGGTGCGTACACCACGTTCTCTACCTTTGGTTATGAGACGTTAGGACTTATGGGTCGACAACGATACGCAAGCGCGGCGCTCTACGTTGTCAGTTCGGTTCTAGTTGGGGTGTTGGCCGCCTGGGCAGGAGTCTGGTTGACTGCATAACGAACTATTTTTTATTTTTTTGCAAAAATAAGCAGGAAAAAAGCCATCCTTCATGGTATACATGAAAGACGGCTTTTTTTATAGGGATACACGGTATTGTGTATAATCCGCATTTTAATGGACAAGCTCTATTATTGCATTGCGGGTACAGGTACTTTTTGCACCTGATCGATCGTACCCCCACCCAGGCAGACCTCTCCGTCGTAGAAAACAACGGCTTGTCCTGGCGTGATGGCTTTTTGCTGCTGGTCAAATTGTACATCCACACTTCCATCTTCCTGCCAGGTCAATGTTACACCTTGATCCGGCTGACGATAGCGGAATTTGGCAGTACAACGGTATGGCACATTAGGCATGTGCTCTGCACCAGCAATCCAGTTCACACCCGTTGCGGTAAGACCAGTAGAGTACAGGCTTGCATGGGCATCGCCCTGAACAACAAGTAGTTGATTCTTCTCCAGGTTCTTGTCTGCAACGAACCAGGGTTCACCATTGCCGGAACCACCAATGCCAAGACCTTGGCGCTGTCCAAGTGTGTAGTACATCAGACCGTCGTGGCGACCTTTGACTTCACCGGTTGCGATATCAACCATGTCTCCACCTTTGGCAGGCAGATAGTTACTCAGGAACTCTTTGAAATTACGCTCACCGATAAAGCAGACACCTGTGCTGTCTTTTTTCTTGGCAGTATACAAACCAGCCGCTTCTGCGATTTTGCGTACTTCCGGTTTGGGCAGATGACCAATCGGGAACATGGCTTTGGACAGCTGGTTCTGATTGAGTGCGTTAAGGAAATACGTTTGATCCTTATTGTTGTCCACACCACGAAGCAACTTGAGTGTGCCATCTTCTTCAATCAGACGAGCATAGTGTCCTGTGGCTACATAATCTGCGCCGAGATCCAGAGCTTTGTTCAGGAATTCACCAAATTTGATCTCACGATTACACATGACATCCGGATTTGGCGTGCGGCCCGACTTATATTCATCAAGGAAATAGGTAAATACTTTATCAAAATATTCTTTCTCGAAGTTGACAGTGTAGTAAGGAATGCCGATCTGTTCACATACGCGGCGTACATCCTCTGAATCTTCTTCAGCGGTACAGTGGCCGAACTCGTCGGTGTCATCCCAGTTTTTCATGAAAATGCCGATGACATCGTACCCTTGCTCTTTCAGCAGCAGTGCGGTAACGGAAGAATCGACACCTCCGGACATGCCAACGACGACCCGTGTATTTTCAATTGTTTTGGACATCGTTATCACCATTTCTATATATAAATGTGTTTCGTTTCTTATTCTAGCATAACCGGACTCAAGATACGATACACCCGGCCAATTTTGGATAGTGTCCACCACAGACGCACATTTTGGAATATCGTCAATCTTTCTTTTCCATAAAGCATGCAGATATGTTAACATTAGCTGAGGGTTATGATCGGAATACGGAGGATTAGAAGGTTTATGCTAATCTCAATGCATCTCCGCTGTGGACAGATCGTGAAACAGACGGTCATGGACCATAGGATTAAATATAAAGTTTCCAATCGTTTCTGAAAATTGAAAGAGGTGACTCCTTTGAAAATATCGACAAAAGGCCGTTACGGCCTCACAATCATGATGGAGCTTGCTGCCAGAATAGGCGAAGGCCCTACATCACTTAAAAGCATTGCTGAGCGCAACCAGCTCTCGGAGCATTACTTGGAGCAACTGATTGCTCCACTGCGTAATGCAGGACTGGTGAAAAGCATTAGAGGTGCTTACGGCGGTTATATCCTTGCGGGTGATCCTGCAACCGTGACTGCAGGCGATGTAATCCGTGTACTGGAAGGGCCAATCTCTCCAGTAGACTTCACGGAGGAAGATGATCCGGCGAAACGTGATCTGTGGTTGCGTATTCGTGACGGGATTGCGGAAGTATTGGATTCCACAACACTGAAAGACCTGATTACCTTCCAGGATCAGGACAAAAAAGACAGCTACATGTTCTATATTTAAGGTCACTAATTCGCATCACAGAAGACACAATAAAGCCCCCAACTTGGGGGCTTTAGACATGCCAATGGGTACTTTGTTCTGTTCTTCAATTTCTACGGATTATTTTAATTGAGTAGGGCTATGTATTCAGCCGTGGGATTTACAAGATGGTCAAGTGTGAACTTAACTGGATCACTTGTAAATCAGCGACCTTTTAAGGTTTCTATATCAGCTTCCATGCGTAACTGGCGGCGATTCAAAATATCAATGCTGTGCTGCTGGGTATTCAATTCGGTAGTTACTTTGCGTTCAGAGGCGGAGTGGGAAGCGTCAAGACGTTTCGTAATAGTCAATGTTTCCAGAACAGCTTGTTGAAGAAGCGGAATGTTTTTAGTTTGTTCCTCTATGGTGTCCAATCTGCCATCCATGGTATTCAGTCTGTCATCGACAGTGTCTAGTCTGTTCTCTACGGCACCGAGCCTCTCTTCCATAACATCGAGTCGGTGGTTTATTTTTCCAAGATGTCCATCAATACTGTCGAATCGTTTGTCCATTTGTTGAAGCTGATTCAGAATCTGCCCGAGAATGGGATCACTCATGTCTCTCTCTCCTTTTTGAAATGGATATATAACATTATACACGAAGATGTGACAATAGAGCATCCGTTTCAATTTCCAATTTTAATAGTTTGCCATGAGATAGAAATTTAACATATAACGGGGTGAAGATAAATGAAACGAATTTATTTGGATCACGCCGCATCGACACCTATGCATCCACAAGTCGCAGAAGCGATGATGAACGTCATGACAGGACAATTTGGCAATGCATCAAGTATCCATGCCTTTGGGCGTGAGGCCAAACGGACTGTCAGCGGAGCAAGGGATGTCATTGCGGCGTCTTTGGGCTGTTTCCCGGACGAATTGGTATTCACCGGAGGTGGCACGGAGAGCGACAATCTGGCAATCTTTGGAGCAGTGGCATCCAGGCAGGATAAGGGGAAACACGTCATTACGACCGCAATTGAGCACCATGCTGTCTTGCATACGTGTCAGGAATTGGAGAGGCAAGGTTATGAAGTAACCTATCTATCTGTGGATCGTCATGGACGAATAAATCTGGATGAGTTGCAAGAGGCCATTCGGCCGGATACGGTGCTGATTACCATGATGTATGCCAACAATGAAGTAGGCACGATTCAGCCGATCCGTGAGGTGGGTGAGCTTGCACGTCAGCATAATATCCTTTTCCATACCGATGCGGTTCAGGCTCTGGGCAGCCAGAATATTTCCTGTAAGGAACTGCCTGTGGATCTGATCAGCTTCTCTGCGCATAAAATCAACGGACCTCAGGGTGTGGGTGCACTCTATGTACGGCGAGGAATTGTGCTGGAAGCAAGAGCTCACGGTGGGTTGCAAGAGCGTCAGCGTCGGGCTGGTACGGAAAATATCGCAGGTATTACCGGATTTGCAGAGGCTCTCAAGATTGCATCAGCACAGACGGAAGTGCATCGTCAGCATGATTTGGAATTGCGTAAACTTTTGTTGGAACAGCTTGAAATTCATGTGGGTACGGAGCACTTTCACGTGAATGGACACCTGGAGCATACGCTGCCAAACATCCTGAATATCAGCTTTCCGGAAGTGTCCACAGAGACGATGTTAATGAATCTGGATATGGAAGGAATTGCTGTTGCAAGCGGTTCTGCCTGCACTTCCGGTTCACTTGAAGTCTCTCATGTGCTCAAAGCGATGAAATTGCCTGAAACATTTTTACACTCTGCGATTCGATTTAGCTGGGGATTGGGTAATACTACGGAAGAAATCATGATAACCGCCGAAAAAATTGGAACCATTCTTGGACGACTGCGTAATAGACCCTAAGGGGAACTTTACACATGGAACAGAAGGAGGGAAGAAGTTCCATTTCATCGGTTGGATAGAAGCGGTTTTGATGATCGGCGTCTGATTGCCACTCATCAACTTTGGGCATACCTAGCAATAGCGCCGCGCCTATTTAATGATAAGAAGATGAGGGGGACCCAGCGATGAAGCTTCAGGAAATGATCGGACTTGCCGTTTTTGATGTTGAGGACGGGAAGCAGGTCGGTAAAATCCAGGATTTCATTGTGAATGATGATTGGGAGATCGAAGGCATTGAGCTTGAGAACAAAGGTCTGTTTACCAATCATGTCAAAATCGTGCAGTGGCAAGATATCGTTGCCTACGGCGAAGATGCCGTCATGATCCGTAATCAACAGGCTGTCCGCAAGACGGGAGCCGACGACATAAAATACACGTACCTCCTCGGTCGGTCTAAATTGAAGGAGATGTCCGTGCTCACCGAAGAAGGTTTGCTGCTCGGGCGTGTCTCCGATGTTTATTTTGACCAAGAGTTGGGAAATACAATAATAGGGATTGAAATTACGGACGGTTTTGTGTCCGATCTGATCGAGGGCCGCAAATGGCTGCCATGTACAAGCGATATGTCCATCGGGGAAAGTGCCATTATGGTGCCGTCTCTGAGTGAACAACGCTTGGAAAATGCCATTCATTCTGTTAATGGATAGGTGAATGAATATGAAATGTCCAAACTGTAGTTCCAAAGATATCGGGAAAATTGGTTCCCACCAGTTTTATTGCTGGGGATGCTTTATTGAATTAACGGTGAACGGTGAGAAAATGTCTGTATATCAGGTGGAAGAAGACGGTACGCTGAGTTCCCTGGATGATCTGTTTTTCGGGGACGAGCTGCCACAAGACTTCCCTCATCTTCACGCTTCTTCTTAATAAGCTGAATAACTTCCTCTATATGCGGTTTCATGACAATGTCTGTCATGGGAGGCTGTCGCTAATTGTTGGCAGATGTATATAGATGCGGTTACATAGTGGTTCGGCTGGTGTATGGTTGATTATATGCTAACCCGTACTGCAAAATGCGCTTCCTTCTCTGATGAAGGAGGCGTTTTTTTTGGGTTTAAGAAAAAATGTTCGGATTACTCTTTTCCACTTCTGCGCTGTGTTAATAAATATTACCTTTCCTACATATACTGACTCTCAGAGCCAGTCCAAAAGGAGAGATGCAAGTGGAGCAATTAACCAAAAACAAGCTGTTCCGTTACGCGATCTGGCTGCTGCTCGGATTGATCATTTTATATTTTATCTGGCTGCTGCGGCCTTTACTACTTCACATATATGCGTTCCTGAAAACAGTGCTGGCACCCTTTATCGTAGCCCTTATCATATCCTATGTACTTAATCCGATTGTCAGCATGCTGGGAGGGCGCAAGGTGCCGCGTACGATTGCGGTACTACTCATATATGCCTTTTTCCTGACCTGCCTCGGTGTCATTCTGATGAATGTCATTCCGGTATTGATTGAACAGCTAGGGGAACTCAACGAGCATATGCCGGAACTGTCCATGCGTGCCCAGAGCCTGATGAACAATATGGATCACAAATTAATGCCGCCAAGTGTGCGAACAGGCATGAACAGTTGGTTTTTTCAGATGGAGGATCGACTAACTCAGGGAATTACTGTGCTTATGGACAATATCGGGGCGACCATTAATGTGTTATTCAATGTGTTTATCGTGCCATTTCTGATCTTTTATATGTTAAAAGACTTTGAGGTGTTTGAGCGCACCATTGTGGCGTATCTTCCGCGTTCACGTCGGAAAGCGATTGTCTCGGTGATGAAAGAGATCGATACTGCACTGGGGAACTACATTCGGGGACAGTTTATTGTCTGTGTCATTGTTGGTATCTTTGCCTACATTGGTTATATCGTCATTGATATGCCGTATGCCCTGCTACTTGCAAGCATTGTAGCTGTGTTTAACATTGTGCCCTACTTGGGGCCGTTCCTTGGAGCTGCTCCTGCTGTGGTCATGGCATCAACCGTATCGTTTAAAATGGTACTACTTGTTGTCATTGTGAACACACTGTGCCAGGTGTTGGAGAGTAACGTTATTTCTCCTCAGGTGGTGGGACGTACGTTGCATCTGCATCCACTGTCGATTATATTTGCACTGCTCGTCGGAGGTGAACTGGCAGGCATTGTAGGTTTAATTCTGGCAGTACCTGTTTTTGCCGTGCTGAAGGTGATTGTGCAACACTTTTTCGCCTATTACATCAAACGAAGGACCGACTAAATAGCAGGGTTAAAACATCAACGAGACCGCGTTGACACCCGCTTGTGCTACCGATATAATGAGTGTGTATGTTGAGAACATGAAATCGATGATGAAATAAAGTACGTCGAGGGTTCCTTTCCTCAGAGAATAGACTTCATCGGATCAGGGTGAGCCTGAACTGATGGCTGGAAGAGTCTTGAAAGATGAAGCGGCGGAAAGCTAATTTCGGAGTGCAGGACAACCCTGCCGGGAGCGACCGTTATTTCGCATGAACGAGGAGATTGTTTGTTTGTCCGGGCAGCAAGGGATGAACAGCAATAACCAGGGTGGTACCGCGATAACATCGTCCCTGATTATTCAGGGGCGTTTTTTGTGTTTATTTTTACAAAAACAATGTTGACCAACCGGAGCGAATACGCAACGGACTATTATAATTTAATGGGGGCATCCAGTATGAAAGCCAGTGAAATCCGGTCCAAATGGATAGAGTTTTTTGCAAGTAAAGGTCACAAAATCGAGCCGAGCGCATCGCTCGTGCCTCACAACGATCCTTCTCTTTTGTGGATCAATGCAGGTATGGCACCGCTCAAACCATATTTTGACGGACGTGAGAAGCCGGAGAACCCGCGTCTTGCGAACTCCCAAAAATGTATCCGTACCAATGATATCGAGAATGTTGGTAAAACACGTCGTCACCATACGTTCTTCGAAATGCTCGGCAACTTCTCTATTGGAGATTACTTCAAGGAAGAGACCGTAACATGGGCTTGGGAATTCTTGACCAGCAAAGAGTGGATCGGATTCGATCCGGAACGTCTTTCCGTAACGGTATATCCGGAAGATGAAGAAGCTTTCAAACTGTGGAACGAAAAAGTAGGACTGCCTGCTGAGCGTATCATTAAATTGGATGAAAACTTCTGGGATATCGGCGAAGGCCCATGTGGACCTTGTACCGAGATCTTCTATGACCGCGGCGAAGCTTACGGAAACGACATGAGCGATCCTGAAATGTATCCAGGTGGGGAAAACGAACGTTACCTGGAAGTATGGAATCTGGTATTCTCCCAGTTCAACCATAACAAGGACGGCAGCTACACACCGCTTCCTAACAAAAACATTGATACAGGTGCAGGTTTGGAGCGTTTTGCTTCCATTCTGCAAAATGTGGATTCCAACTTCGACACAGACCTGTTCCAACCGATGATTCAAAGAACAGCCGCTCTTGCGGGTGTGAAATATAACGACAGCGTAGAGATTGATGTTGCATTGAAAGTCATTGCCGATCATATCCGTACGGTTGCTTTTGCAGTAGGTGATGGCGTTCTGCCAAGTAATGAAGGACGTGGATATGTCATCCGTCGCTTGCTTCGCCGTGCAGTTCGTTATGGAAAAGTGCTTGGACTTGACCGTCCATTCCTGTATGAATTGACAACAACCGTTGGTGAAGTGATGGGCATGTACTACCCTGAGGTAGTAGACAAACAGGAGTTCATCGCCAAAGTAATCAAAACCGAGGAAGAGCGTTTCCACGAAACACTAACAGATGGTCTGGCTATTCTGGCTGATATCAGCGGCACAGCCAAATCCGAAGGACGCACCGTTATTAGCGGACCTGAAGCTTTCAAGCTGTATGATACGTACGGTTTCCCGTTTGACCTGACAGAAGATTATGCAGCAGAGCATGGTCTGACTGTGGACCGAGAAGGATTTGATGCTTCCATGCAGAAACAACGTGAGCTTGGACGTGCTGGGCGTCAAGAGAACGAGAGCATGAAAGTTCAAGGCGGACCACTTGCTGATCTGGAGGTTAAAAGCGAGTTTGTTGGTTATACTGACCTGTTGACGGAAGCAAAAGTGGTAGCCATCGTAGCCGGTGATGCCCTTGTTGAATCTGTAGGCGAAGGACAGATGTGTCAGGTTGTTCTGGACAAGACTCCGTTCTACGCGGAAAGTGGCGGTCAAGTGAGTGATCAGGGCTTGCTGCGAGGTGCTGGTGTATCAGCGAAAGTACAAGGTTTGTTCAAAGCTCCACTTGGACAACATGTACATCTGGTGAATGTGGAGTCTGGTGAACTGCGTGTAGGCGATGTGATTAATGCCGAAGTAGACTCAGCGAAACGTGGCGACATTATCAAAAACCATACGGCTACCCACTTGCTGCACAAGGCACTCAAAGATGTGCTCGGAACACATGTAAACCAGGCAGGATCGCTCGTAGAGCCACAACGTCTGCGGTTTGACTTCTCTCACTTCGGTAGTATTACGCCGGAAGAGTTGACAGAGATTGAACGTCAGGTGAATGAACAGATCTGGAATCGTCTGAACGTGAACATCGAGCTGAAAGCTATTGATGAAGCTAAAGAAATGGGTGCAATGGCCCTGTTTGGCGAAAAATATGGAGATATTGTACGTGTTGTTCAAGTAGGAGACTACAGTGTGGAACTTTGTGGCGGCTGTCACGTAAATAATACTTCAGAGATTGGAATCTTCAAACTGGTGAGCGAGAGTGGAATTGGCTCCGGCGTACGCCGGATCGAAGCTGTAACTGGCCGCGGCGCATATCTGTATGTGGAAAGCCAGTTGGAACTGCTTAAACAATCAGCAGCACTGCTCAAAGCAAATGTGGCTGATGTACCTAAACGGATTGAAGGTCTGAACCAACAACTGAAAGAAGCAGCCAGAGAGACTGAATCCCTGCAAAGCAAGCTGAGTGCTATGGAAGCGGGTCAATTGACCGATCAAGTGGTACAAGCAGGAAATACACAATTGCTGGCAGCACGCGTAGATGCTCCGAACATGGATGCGCTGCGTACAGTGGCAGAT
This sequence comes from Paenibacillus sp. 10L310, assembly GCF_056395745.1. Lineage (NCBI taxonomy): Bacteria > Bacillati > Bacillota > Bacilli > Caryophanales > Paenibacillaceae > Paenibacillus > Paenibacillus sp. 10L310. The sequence continues at coordinate 52,417 of NZ_JBFTKC010000004.1, forward strand.
GAGTTGAAAGTAAAATTGCCTAACGCGGTACTCGTATTGGGTGCTCCAGCGGACGGCAAAGTGAATTTTGTTGTAGCAGTACCTGCTGAACAAGTAAAACAAGGATTACACGCAGGCAAAATCGTCAAAGAAGTCGCAGCAGTATGCGGCGGCGGTGGCGGTGGACGTCCAGATATGGCGCAAGCCGGAGGTAAGGATGCGACCAAGCTGGATGAAGCGCTGAAACTGGCGGTTTCGCTGGTTAGCGGGCATAATGCATAAATCCATTGAGCGGCTTTCAATCGTCAAAAAATAAATCGAAATGGTTCTGTTCGTTTATTTTTTGTACCCGAGAGCGTGTGGAATCGAATGATGCAATATGCTGAAGCCAGTAAAGGACAAGCAAAAAACACAATTGCCTTATCCTTTGTTTACTTGTGGCAGTCAGAATATGTTATTATATAAACAGAAATCAATTCGGCAGGACATGGTCCCCATGTTCATGCAGGAGCGAGGTGTCATCAATGGACTCCATGGATAAGACGGTTAAATTTAATGTGAAAGGTGACGAACAGGAAGCATCATCCAAAGAGATTCTTCTCACGGTATATGATGCATTGGTCGATAAGGAGTATAATCCGATCAACCAAATTGTTGGGTATCTGATTTCTGGAGACCCGGCATACATTCCTCGTCACAACAACGCACGTAGTCTGGTCCGTAAAAAGGAGCGCGATGAGCTGATTGAAGAGCTTGTACGTTCCTATCTGGCCAATCACCGGTAATGTACGCCGCTTCCGCTGTGTTGCAGCCTTGCAGGCAGCGGGAAATGAACCGACAGAAGACAGCCTGAAGCTTGAGAAGGCGATTATTTGTAATCGACCTGAGCAGGCCCCAGGATGGGAGAGCATGGATGAAAATATTAGGTTTGGACTATGGGGACCGAAGAATCGGAGTTGCCGCGAGTGACGCCTTCGGTTGGACTGCCCAGGGATTGGAAGTGCTAGAACGCCGCCGTGATGAAGGCGAGTTCGCTCGGATTGCCGAACTTGTGCGTGAGCATGAGATTAGTGAGATCGTAGTCGGACTTCCCAAAAACATGAACGGCACCGTAGGACCGCGCGGTGAGATATGCATTGCTTTTGCCGATCGCCTGCGGGATGAACTGAATTTACCTGTTCACCTTTGGGATGAACGGCTGACAACCATGGCAGCAGAACGTACGCTGATTGAAGCGGATGTCAGTCGGAAAAAACGCAAACAGGTTGTGGACAAAATGGCCGCAAGCTTGATTTTGCAAAATTATTTGGATGCCAATAGTAGAAGGTGAGGGGGATCAACAATGGCTGAAGATCAACTGGGTATGGAAGAAGAAGCGGAAATTATTTACATTGCGGATGACGAGGGTAATGAAGAGGAATTCGAAGTCATTATGAAGTTTGAAGTAGATGGTTCGGAGGCCAAGTACATGATGGTTGCTCCGGTTGAACCTGAAGATGGCGAAACGGATGTATATGCATTCCGTTATGAAGAAGAGGGCGACGATATTAAACTTTTCGTCATCCAAGATGATGCCGAATGGGATATCGTTGAGGAGACGTTTAATACATTTCTTGCTGAAGATGAAGAGGAAGCGAACTAAATGACGGAATATAGCCGCAAAGACCTGAAATGGACAGATTCACTGCGTCTGGCATTCGGTGCTCATGTTGAGCTCGAAGAAGAGAACGGTAAATCACAACCGTATGACTTGTTGGCTGAGTTCGAAGTGAACGGTCAACAGTACGCGGTGCTCCGCAGTTCGTTGCGACCTTATGACGAGGTTGAACTTCTGCGGGTATCACCTGGAAGTGAAGACCAGATCATTCCAGAGTTAGTTACGATCGACGATGACGATGAGTGGGAGAACATCTCGGAACTGTATGATGAGTGTACACTCCCCATTGACGAAGATTAAATCAGCTTCAAATTGAAGAAACCGGGAGGGCGGAGAAGTCCGCTCTTTTTGGTTGTGTAAAGGAGTTGTTTCTTTTTTGAAAGGGAAAGCAATTGTAGTCATACTGCTTATCATTGTAGTTCTTGCCGGAGGCGCAGGCGGTTACGTATGGAGTATGATGCGTCCTGTGGAAGCTTCTACAGAACCGGTCGTATTCGAGATTAAGAGCGGATCGGGAACTTCGAAAATCGCGGATCAGCTTCAAGAAGAAGGCCTCATTCGAAGTGGGTTAACCTTCAAAGGGTATTTAAAGTGGAAGAAACTAGGTTCTAATTTCATGGCGGGTACATATTCAATGAATCCTGGCGTGACATATGATGAGATTGTTAGCAAGCTGAGTAGTGGCGAAGTTGTACCGGAAGAAATGGTGAAATTTACGATTCCGGAGGGTTATAACGTTCTGCAAATGGCGGGTAAGCTTTCTTATGAGCATGTAGTAGATCGGGATGAATTCATCAAGCTGGCCAATGATCCTTCGGCCTTTGATGTAGATATCATCAAAGATATTCCAGTGGATGAAGAACTTCGCTACGTATTGGAAGGGTATCTATTCCCGGAGACGTATGAGCTGAAAAAGGGAAGTTCCACGCATGATGTGATGCAACGGATGCTGGAAGAATTCCAGACCAAGATTAATTCCATTCCTGATTTGGAAGCCAAGCTCCAGGAAAAGAACCTTTCCCTGCATGAACTGCTGACGATCGCGTCACTCGTGGAGAAAGAAGTTGTAGTGGACGAGGAACGTGCTCTGGTTGCAGGTGTAATCTACAATCGGATCAATCAGGATATGAAGCTGGAGATTGATGCTACCGTGCAATATCTGCTCGACAGACCGAAGGAACGATTGTTTTTCAAGGATCTAAAGGTGAAAAGTCCCTATAATACGTATCTGAACAAAGGCTTGCCACCAGGTCCAATTGCCAGTCCAAGTCTTCCGTCCATTGAGGCAGCGCTAAATCCGGAAGCTTCGGAGTATCTGTTCTATGTGACAAAAAAGGATGGCTCGTCTGGACATCTATTTGCCAAAACGTATAAGGAACACCAGCAAAATATAGCCAAAAGTAAGGCTGCGCAATAAGCGGAGGGGATTATATGAGTAAGAAACATGAACTGCTCGTTACAGCAGCGAATGTGAAAGAGGCAGAAGTGCTTCTCCAGGCTGGAGCAGATGCTCTGGTCATTGGAGATGATCGATTCGGCATGCGTCTTCCAGGCAGCTTTAGCGTGGAAGAGACAGCAGAGGTGGTTGCCATTGCAGCCAAACATCAGGCGCGTGTGTATGTATCCATGACTAATCTGATGTCCAACGAACTGTTGAAAGAATTGCCTGAATATGTTCAAGCACTTGGCAGAATCGGTATTGATGGTGTGGAGTTTAATGACCCATCCGTGCTGGCCACCATGAAGGAATACGCTCCACATGTGAAGCTGCACTGGAATGCGGAGATGACTTCAACGAACTATGCGACGGCCAACTATTGGGGAACCAAGGGAGCGAGTCGCGTTGTACTTGCCCGAGAGTTGAATATGGACGAGTTGACGGAAATGGTTCCTTTTCTGAAGGTCGAGGCTCAGGTTCAGGTGCATGGCATGACGAATATTTATCATTCCAAGCGCAGTCTGGTGCAAAGTTATATGGCTCATCAAGGACGGCCGGTTGAGGGACATCTGGGCAAAGAACGGGGATTGTTCCTGATCGAGGCTGAACGCCGGGATGAGAAATTCCCGATCTATGAGGATATTAACGGTACACACATTATGAGCTCAGAGGATATATGTATCCTCGAAGATCTTCATCTGTTGATGGAGGCGGGTGTGCACAGTTTCAAAATTGAAGGTATGTTAAAATCACTCACCTACAATGAAGCTGTTGTACGTGCATATCGGACAGCGATTGACAGTTATGTAGCCGATGCTGATGCATATGCGTTCTCTGAAGAGTGGCTCGCTGAGGTGCGGAAGTTACAGGACCCTGAACGTGAATTGTCGTTTGGATTTTTCTATAAAGAACAAGTGTATTAATAGACGAGGTGAACAGAATGGAAACAGTGGCGGTACAGCGGAAGTTTTCGGGGAAACGTAACCGTCTGGACAAACCGGAGCTGCTAGCTCCGGCGGGTAATCTGGAAAAACTGAAATTTGCGATCCATTACGGTGCAGATGCCGTATATATTGGTGGACAGGCCTATGGACTGCGTTCCAACGCGGATAACTTCAGCTTTGAAGAGATGCGTGAAGGTGTGGAGTTTGCCAAAAAGTATGGAGCCAAGGTGTTCGTAGCGACAAACATCTATGCACATAATGAGGATGTTGAGGGTATCGAAACGTACCTGCAAAACCTCTATAATGCGGGAATCTCTGCGATCATCGTAGCTGATCCAGCTATTATTGAAGTAGCCCTTCGTGCTGTGCCAGGCCTTGAGGTACATCTAAGTACTCAACAATCCACACTCAACTGGCAAGCCGTGAAGTTCTGGAAAGATGAAGGACTTCCACGTGTTGTTCTCGGACGTGAGACCAGCTTTGAAGAGATTGAAGAAATCAAGGCCAATGTGGATATTGAAATTGAAGCCTTTATTCATGGGGCGATGTGTTCGTCGTATTCCGGACGTTGTGTGCTCTCCAATCACTTTACGGATCGTGACTCCAACCGGGGCGGCTGTTGCCAGTCTTGTCGCTGGAAGTATGATCTGTTCGAGGATGCGAGAGAAGATACGGTGTGGGTCAGCGAAGAGGACATGCAGATGAAGGCACCTGCACCATTCAAACTGGGTGAGAATCAGCTTCCTCTGTTCCAGGAACAGGATAATTCATTCTCCATGGGATCTAAGGATCTGTGCATGATTGGCCATATTCCCGAGTTGATTGATGTGGGCGTGGACAGTTTCAAGATCGAAGGGCGTATGAAATCGATCCACTACGTGGCAACTGTGGTTAACGTATACCGTCAAGCTATTGATGCCTATATGGCAGACCCGGAAAATTATGTTCTGAAACCTGAATGGGTTGAAGAAATGAACAAAGCGGCGAATCGCCCGCTGAATACCGGATTTTTCTATGATACACCAGACCATGAAGATCATATCTATGAACCGGAAGAAAAGGCTGTACCTTTTGACTTCGCTGGATTGGTCATGGGGTATGATGCTGAAACAGGAATGGCAACCATTCAACAGCGCAATCACTTCAAACCAGGACAGGAAATTGAATTTTTCGGCCCGGGAGGTCACTTTTTCAAACAGGTCGTCGGTGAAATACAGGATGAAGAAGGCAATGTTCTAGATGCTGCTCGTCACCCGTTGCAACTGATTAAAATGAAGGTAGATCAACCGGTTTCGTACTTCGATATGATGAGAAAAAAGAAGTAGGCTCAAATACCTACAATGTGTCAATATTGTATTATAATTTAACAACATAGTGTTATGAAATTTACATGGGGACCTCCGTTTATCGGCAGATGGGGGTCTTTTTTTTATAGAAAAATAGGAATAAAGTTGTAAAATATTTCTGGGAAGTGAAAGGGGAACGAAGAAAGCTGTCGAATACTACATATTTATAGGGGAGAGAAAGAAAAATCTAACAAGTAAATTACTGGCAGGTGAATGGGATTGGTTCAAAAGAAGCAGGAAGACAGTGGGGAGCAAGTGACAAAAGCCGAGCAGGTTAATCCTGAGAAGGTTCAGAAAATGAAGAAAGAAAAAGTAGTCAAAAGCAAAACAACAGGCAGTGGCAAAAAAATGTTTAAGATTGACCGCAGCAAGCTCAACCTGGGCTGGATCAAGACTGATTGGGTGAAGAAACAATTTAAAAACCGGGATTGGAAAAACATTGGAGGTTCCTCTTTCCAACAGATTAAGAAGGCAAATCCGGTTAAATCCGTAGGGGTTAAACTGTTCTTGATCTTTTTTGCGGGGATTATGATTTTTGTAGTGAGTTTAGGTCTATTATCCTATTCGAAGGCCAAAGGTACGATAGAGAAAAATGCCTCGCGTGCCAATCAGGAGACCATTGATCAGACCAAGCAAAAAATGGACATCATTTTGGAGCGGTTTGTCGATACATCCACACAGATTTTCTTTGATCCGGAAATGCAGTCCTTGCTACAAAAAATGTCAGATACGAATTTGACTGCGTATGATACATTCGTGAACTCAAGTTCAATCAACAAGCAACTGTCCAATGTTGCATTTACAAATAAATCTATGGAAGCGATTTATTTGGTACCTACGGACGATACAAAGTCCATTATGGGTACCGGCAGCAACAGTTCATCCATGGGCAGCATTCGCCAGGAAGCATGGTACAGTGAGTTAATTGAGGCGGGCGGTTATCGCTGGCTTCCAACTGAGGTCAAAGAAGGTGGCTCAACGCCAACGTTTAAAATTGCACGTTCCATGAAAAACTTGCAGGGGACTACTCAGTCGTATGTTCTGGTTATTGAACTGAAACTGGAAGTTTTGGAGGAACAATTGAAATCGCTTGATCTGGGGCCAGGAGCTATTCTTCAACTAATTGCTCCGGATAATAAAGTGGTTGCATCTTCCATCTCGGATCGTACAGGACAAGATACAGAGCTTGCATTTGTCAAAGAGTTGACCGAACCAGCAGGTAGTACGAATACGGAGTATACAGTAGATGGCAAATCTACGGAAATGCTGGCTGTATACAGTACGATGGATACATCCAATTGGAAACTGGTTGGTATGATACCTACCTCTGTTTTGGTTCAGGACGCAAAAGGCATTCTGACTCTGACCCTGTGGATGGCGCTGATTGATGCGGGGATTGCAGTATTGATCGGGATCTGGATGGTGCGTATGATCGCTCGTCCACTTGGCAAATTGAAAGACCTGATGCAGGAAGGTGCGAAAGGTAATCTTAAAGTTCGTACACCATATAGCTCCCAGGATGAAATTGGTCAGCTCTCGACTGCCTTCAATCTGATGATGGAGCAGATCACTAAGCTGGTTGAACAAACCAATCGTTCTGCGCAGGAAGTATTGGATACGGCCTCTGAGCTGAGCAGTGCATCCAAGAAAACGGCTGTGTCTGCTTCGGAGATTGCCGTAGCTACAGAAGAGATCGCGGGCGGTGCAGGCAGTTTGGCAACTGAAGCGGAACGTGGCAATGAATTAACTGACAATATCTCTCGTCAGATGCAGAGTGTAATCGCTGCTAATGAACAGATGGGTGATTCTGCTCGTCATGTAGAGAAGTCCAGTCAGACAGGAACACAACATCTGAATCAGTTGATGACCAAAACCCAGAAGACAGAAGAAATGATTGGTGCACTGGTGAATAAGGTTGATTCGTTGAAAGAGAGTACGTCTTCTGTTCTGAAAGTGCTTGAAGTGCTGCAAAACATAACGAAACAGACAAATATCCTTTCCCTGAATGCAACCATTGAAGCAGCACGTGCCGGTGCAGCCGGACGCGGATTCATGGTGGTGGCTGATGAGGTTCGTCAGCTCGCGGCTCAATCGAGACAATCCATTGAGATGGTTGGAGAGATTACAGACAAAATCATGACTGAAATGAATGAGACCGTGGATGCTTTGTCGGCAGCTTATCCGTTATTCAAGGAACAGATGGATGCGGTTAAAGACACCAACGTCATCTTTGCTTCCGTACAGGAACAGATGGGTGCCTTTGTGGAACGTCTGGGCATGGTGACGGGTTCTATTGGGGATTTGAACAAATCTCAAGGTACGTTGTCTGAAGCCATGAGCAATGTCAGCGCTGTAGCTGAAGAATCTTCTGCAACGTCCCAAGAAGTAGCTTCCTTGAGCAGTGAACAGCAAAATATCAGTAACCAGCTGGTCAATCTGTCTGGCAAACTGGAGAATGTGTCTACTGAACTGAAAGAAACCTTGTCACGCTTTACGGTGTAACAAGCCAAGGTTGAAATGAGGAGAACCTGTCCCGCACATGGGACAGGTTTTCTTTTTGTTTACCGGATAATTCCAATCCATATCAGCAATAATATGTCAAAACGACAAAAGGTGAGATTGGGATGCATCTCCTTGCGAAACGGCGAATCTATATAACTTGTATTCTTCTAACTCTTGTCTTTGGATTGCTTATATTACGATTGGGATGGGTTCAGATCGTTCTGGTGAATCAGACGATGCCTGGATTTCACCGAACGGTACGTGAAATGTCTGTATTGCAGCGTGAACGCGGGGTGATGCTTGACCCGGGGCGGGGACAATTTACGGATTACAAGGGTGAGGCGTTGACCGGTAAGCTGCAATGGGGACTGGTTTTTTTTCCACAGGCAAGTCCATTAGAGAAATTACGCAAGCAAAGGGTATTAGAAGGCTCCGAGATGATACAGTTGGCAGCTATATTACATACCGATCCGGATCAATTGAAGAAGGAATGGAATCAGGAAAGTATACCTCATTTCTGGACAGCAGGTACACATCAGCCTGTTCATTTGAACGCTGCCCAGGTGGAGCGCCTACGTAGTTTGCACCTGCAAGGAGCTGGCATCTATCCGATGATGACAAGATACCTTCAGGGGCATACAGGAATGCAGTGGATGGGTTATCTGGCTGAACAGCCTGAGTCCTCCAAAGTTCTAACTGGGCATCAGGATGAAGTAAAACAGCCATTTGCCATGAAATCAGGGGCAGCGGGACTGGAGAGGACACTTGAACCGCTGTTAAGGGGAATTGGCCCTACGCTTGTATCACGTATGGTCTCGGGTGGTGGGGAGATTATCCCTGATATTCAGCCGCACGTCATTGCACCAGCCAATAGCCATTATCCTTTACGTGTAGAAACCACAGTGGATGCTGAGTTACAGCGTGGGTTGGAGGGGTTGACGCAAGAATCTGGATTACAAGAAGGGGCCATTGTTGTGTTAGATGCCGCTAACGCAGATGTTCGCGCCATGATCTCCCGCCCTTTCTATCAGCCACAACATGTGGACCCTAAAAAATCGGCCTGGGGGAATCGTGCAATACAGGGAGCCGTACCGGGTTCTATTTTCAAAATTGTCACTGCGGCTGCCGCATTGGAGTATCATGCGGTTTCTAACGGAGAAGAATTCCATTGCGGTGGTGAGTACGGAAGATATGGGTTGTCTTGCTGGAAGGAGCATGGGCATGGAGAACTGAATCTGGAGCAAGCATTCGCTGAGTCTTGCAACATCGTATTCGCGGAAACGGCGCGCAGGCTTAGTATGGAACAACTGGAGAACATGGCTGATCGTCTGGGACTCGCGCGTCCGATTGGCTGGGAGGGGAAGCAGATGGCAGGAATGCCCGTGTTACGACATTTTGATCATGAGGATCACGGGCGTGTGAGAACAGAGGCTGTTTCTTCTGCTGATGAAGGTGCGAAAATACAGACAGCAATCGGCCAGCGCGATGTCTTGGTCACGCCGCTGCAAGCTGCCAATCTGATCGTTACACTGTTACATGATGGAAAAGTTAGTGCCCCACGTCTCGTTAAGCGCATTCGATATGCGGATGGTGGCACCATGCTGGAGATGCCCTTGCATGATTCACCTTCAGCATCAGGACAGATTGCTCCCGCAACAGCGCATAAACTGTTATCCTGGATGAATAAGGTAGTCCGTGAGGGAACAGGAAAATCCCTGCAGCGTGCACGGTGGCATGTTGCAGGGAAATCAGGTACAGCTCAAGTACAGAAACATGGAGAGAAGCGCAACAATCAATGGTTCATTGGTTATGGACCGGTCGAACAACCCAAATATGCTGTAGCTGTTCTTGTCCAAAATGTCTCTCCTGACAGCCAACATCAGGCGACGGCTCTCTTCAGGAAGGTGATGGACTATCTGGCGGAGTCCTCATGATCCTTCGCAGGAACGGGACGTTGTACAGTAGACTCGGCAGAATTCGCTGAAGCCTTACTAACGGGTGGGTCCATGACCAATGGAGAGGATTCAAATTCATCTTTTGGCAGGTGAATCCACTTTTGCAGGTATCCTTGTTGTAACAGTTCTTTCAGAAGGATCAGAAGCACTGGAGATAACACTACACCAGCCAGGCCAAAGATCGAAAGGGAGATCAGCATAAACGAAAGCATCAAGTACGCCGAAGATACACCAATCGAGTTACCCGATATTTTTGGTTCCAGCAACTGCCGTGTCAGCATCGTTACTGCCAGAATCACAATCAGGCCAATCGCCAGGCTACTATTGCCAATAATGAATAAGTAGACGATCCATGGAATAAATACAACAGGAACGCCAAGCAAGGGTACCAGATCAAAAACCGCACAGACTGCTGCAATGGTAAAGGCGTTAGAGGTTCCCAAAATCAACAAACCTGCATAAATCAATACAAACGTAATGAGCATCATGATCATCTGTGCCTTCAGATACGAGCGGATTGTCTTGAACACGTGATTACGCATGAATTCAATAGCTAACTTTAATGTTTTGGGCGTTTTCGCACGGGCGAACTTGCGCCAGGACTCAATCTCGATACTGAGGAAAAATGCCAGAATAATCGCAATTCCGAAGTTCGTAATAAACGAAGAGAATGAACTGAGGAAACCTACTACGAATTGCGCTCCGCTAGTTACCCATTTGGACAGGAACCCGGTCAGTGTTGCAAAATAATCATTCGCTTTTTCCATAACTCCATCAGGGAGAGCGTCTGACTTGTCCTGAATGAATAACACCAGATTGGTGAATTCACGTTGTATCATTTCAATGTATACGGGGAAATTATCTTGAAGATTGGAAATTTGTGAAATGATAATCAAGCCTACCCCAAAAAAGGCAGCGACAATTAATGCAAGAAACAACAAGACGGAGATGGCTGCTCCAAGTGTCTTGGGCAATCCTTTGCGATGTAAAAATTTGGCCAGCGGTTCAATCATCCAATACACAATGAATGATAGAAAGACCGGTGCAGCCACATGGTATAATTGACTGAAACCGTACATGATCACATACACGGTTAATACGAGCAATGCGATGTCAAAGACAGTTCGCCCGTATTTTTTGTAAAGCGGTAGCATGGACATGGCTCCTTTGATGGCAATAATTAGATTGTATTTATTGTACACGATAGCTATCTTTTTGGGAAAACAGGATTCAAGAAAAGTCTGAACTATGATAAAATTAAAGGCGGTTTATTTTAGATAGTGCCATAGTGCACCGTAATTCAGCAGGAGAAGTGGGGAGCTCGCAACATGACAACGATACTTCATAGTATCTTACTGTGGTTATTGTATCTTTCATCTTTTTACGCCTTTATTCCAAGTTTGATCAGCAGGCTTTTTGGTTTTCGTGTATTTCGACGGGGAAGAAGTGATACACAATTTGCATTAACGTTTGACGATGGGCCAGATCCACATTATACGCCAAGACTGCTCGATCTGCTTCGTCAGCATCAAGCAAAAGCCACATTTTTTGTCGTTGGAGAACATGCAGCGAGTCATCCTGAACTCATACAGCGCATACATGAGGAAGGTCATCTTATTGGCATTCATAATTATATTCACAAGACGAACTGGCTCATGCGGCCACGTACCGTTCGAGATCAGATTCAGCGAACAGGTCAGATTATTCATAAAGTAACCGGAGTGAAGACTTGTTATTATCGTCCACCGTGGGGGATTATGAATTTGTTTGATTTTTTCAGCAAGAAAGAACGAAAGATTGTACTGTGGTCTTCCATGTTTGAAGATTGGAGAAGCCGAGTAGGTGCCCAGAGATTGACTGAACGGATGCTGAAGGAACTGAGAGGCGGAGAGGTCATGCTGCTGCATGATCGAGGGACGACCCTTGGTGCTGATGCACACGCGCCGGAGCAGATGCTTCAGGCGCTGGAAGTCGTATTACAGGAAGCTGAACGGCTAGGCCTTCAAAGCGTACGCGTTGATACGTTGATGGGAGGTATCATAGTGAGCGAATCTCAGAACAAAACGCAATTACAGACACCATTGAAGCTATGGAAACGAATCGTTGTTGCCTTATGGTTGGGCTGGGAGAAGTTGTTCCACTGGGTATACCATCTACGGACGGCTTCGCCAGAGGACCCAATGCTGCACTTCAGATCACGTGTATATCACGGAGCACGGGTGGAGATGAATGATGGCCATGTCATTCAAAATGGAGATCCGGTGATAGAACTACATTTTGACAATCAGAAGTTGTTTGAACTTGGAGTGACGTCACGTTCCAGTATGCATTTGGCTATTCGCATGATTCGGACCATGGAACAGCAATTGCCGGATTTGGCACGCATGGTGGCACTCGAACCTGAGTTACGCTCTGCCAAGGCCATATACGGTGTGAGTATGATTAACAGAGGCCCAGAAAAATTCGGATTTACCATACAAGAATTGCCTCCTGGACCGTTCAGTGCTGCATCCAAAGTATACTTGAAGCTGCTGTTAAGTGTAATCCACCCGGCAGGAACCAAACGTTTGAAACAGCGTACTGAACAACTGGTACCCAAGATGATTGCCATGCCGCTGGATCTATTATTGGAACGTTACGGTCAACATACGATGCAGGTAGCAGCAACGGTAGAAGAATCCAGAGATGAATCGTTGTTAATTGAACAAGATATACTGCCAGAGCGGAACTAAACGGACTGATCACACCAACCAGCAAAAGAAAAGGGTTGCCCTTCGCCAGATTTGGCAGAAGAGCAACCCTTTATTTATTAGTGAATTAGATACTCAGTACGCCACCGTTGCTTGCATTGGTAACCAGTTTGGAATAACGAGCCAGGTAACCGGTTTTTACTTTCGGTTCAAAGCCTTTCCAACCTGCGCGACGACGTTCAAACTCTTCGTCACTGATGTGCAATTCGATGATACGGTTGTTCAGATCCAGCTCGATGATGTCTCCTTCTTCAACAAAGGCGATTGGACCACCCTCAGCTGCTTCCGGAGAGATATGTCCGATACTGATTCCGCGGGATGCGCCAGAGAAGCGTCCATCGGTGATCAGACCAACTTTGGCACCCAATCCCATACCTACGATCTGGGAAGTAGGAGCCAGCATCTCAGGCATACCTGGTCCACCTTTTGGTCCTTCATAACGGATAACAACAACATGTCCTTCTTTTACTTTGCCGTTAGCAATACCTTCGAGCGCTTGCTCCTGTGAGTCAAAGCAGATGGCAGGACCTTTATGGTATCCGCCAACCGAAGCATCAACTGCACCAACTTTGATGATAGCGCCTTGTGGTGCAAGGTTACCAAACAATACAGCCAGGCCACCTTTTTCGGAATGCGGGTTATCCAGGTGGTGAATGACATTTGTATCCTGAATTTCTTTTCCTTCAACGTTCTCACGGATTGTTTTACCTGTTACTGTAATGCAGTCACCATGAATTGCGCCTGGTTTCTTGAGCAATTCGTTCAGCACTGCGCTTACGCCGCCTGCATTGTGAACGTCTTCGATGTGAAGATCGGAAGCAGGTGCAAGTTTCGCCAGATGCGGAACGCGGTTCGCTACTTCATTAATACGTTCGATTGGATACTCGATACCTGCTTCATGAGCCAGTGCCAACGTGTGCAGTACTGTATTCGTAGATCCACCCATCGCCATATCCAGTGCAAACGCATTATCGATCGCTTCTACAGTTACGATATCACGTGGTTTCAAGTCCATTTTGATGAGTTCCATCAATTGGGTAGCGGATTGTTTAACAAACTCACGACGCTCAGGAGCAACGGCAAGGATGGTTCCGTTACCTGGCATAGCCAGTCCCATCGCTTCTGCCAGACAGTTCATGGAGTTTGCCGTAAACATACCGGAACATGATCCACATGTTGGACAGCCGAACTGTTCAAGTTCAAGCAAGCTCTTATCATCGATTTTACCTGCTTGGTAAGCACCTACACCTTCAAATACGGATGTCAGGGAAAGAGCTTTACCATTGCTGTCACGACCAGCTTTCATTGGTCCACCACTTACGAACAGGGTAGGGATGTTTACACGAAGTGCACCCATCATCATGCCTGGTGTGATTTTGTCACAGTTCGGGATACATACCATGCCGTCGAACCAGTGTGCAGATACAACGGTTTCCACGGAATCCGCGATAATGTCACGGCTTGGCAGCGAGTAACGCATACCAATGTGTCCCATGGCAATACCATCATCTACTCCGATGGTGTTGAATTCGAATGGAACGCCACCGGCTTCACGAATAGCATCCTTTACAATTTTACCGAATTCCTGAAGGTGGACGTGGCCGGGCACGATATCGATGTATGAGTTACATACGGCAATAAACGGCTTGCCGAAATCCTCTTCTTTAACGCCCGCTGCGCGGAGCAAACTCCGGTGTGGTGCACGGTCAAAACCTTTTTTGATCATATCGGAACGCATCTTCTTGGCTGACATGGTGTATTCCCCCCAAATATATAATATTGAGCAACATGAATGGAAAAGTAAATGGCAGTGCATCTGTCGTTTAATTTCATCCGTACTCTAAAAAAAAGGACCGGCATGCCGGTGTCGAGCTCCCCGTAGTTTGTGAAATTCTTTGCTGCTTTAAACCCGTGAACACCCGGTTTTTCTATTGAGTCTATCACAACCGTCGTCATATTTCTACAATCAATAGAAAGAAGCCTCAAACCATTTTCATGGAATTAGACTTCTTGATTTACGGGAAAGCTATGATCATGTTTCGATGTGGCGAGCGGAATTAATTAGTTGCTTCCGCCTTTGCGTCCAATCTCACGATAGAATTCCTTATTATGAGTTTCGGAGGTTGCTTCGCCGCCCTTGCGACCAATCTGCTTGTAAAAGTCAGTGTCATGGGCATCTGAAGTCGCTTCTCCACCTTTTTTTCCAATCATCTGGTAGAAGCTTCGGTCATGGTTCTTGGAAGTCGCTTTGCCACCTAATCTGCCAGCTTCCTCACGGCTCATCTTGTGTTCTGACGTCTGTTGACGTGCCATTACAAATCACTCCTTACAACGATAAGTTGTTTTTTGTAGCGCGTAACCCTAATTTACCACCTTATTTCCAGCCTGAAACAATTCACTAGGATAGAATCGATGGTGAAGAGATCCGTCAGAGAATTAGGCCGACCGTTTAAACACCTCATGACGATTGAAAGAAAAGCGGGATATATCTGGTTCAATTACGGGTTTGAACGTGTGACGTACAGCCGGCAGAGCCAGTGTGACTGCGAAGAGTATGGCAATGACAAGTATGACTGGAATATACGCCGAGCTTCCCATATAACTGTAGACTCCGGACCAGATTGCGAGACGAACGAGAAACCCATGCAGCAGGAACACATAGAGTGTGCGTCGTCCAAGGTCCGTCAGTCTGGAAGTCAAGGAAGGTACCCAAGCCAAGAACAGTGCTGCCGATGCGATTTCCAGCAAGTAGACACCCACCCGGAAGATGCCGGCATACCATTCGTGGTGACCCAGTTCGGCGTACGTCATGCTGCCGAGTAACCATCCGGATGAAATGTTCAAACCACCATACCCGATCCATACCAACAGTGCAGCAGATAGGATGGCTGCGGTTTTTCGCCCCCAACCGGATAATAAATGTGAACGGATGGTTGCTCCATAGTCATAACCGATGACAAAAAACGGCAAAAATACAAACGTACGGCTGAAGCTGAGCCAGAACCCGTCGATGGGCAAATACCCGGCAATTACACCAAGCGCAATCGATCCAATCAGCCGATATATCGGTTTCCAGGAAATCGTCAGACGAAGCAACAGTCGCCAACAGAAATGACTCGCGAGAAACCATAACAGCAAGTAAGGTGCAAAGAAGGATAGCCGCATATGGGGTGTGTGGAATACGGTAAAGTCCATCAATGCGTATAAGGACTGAAACAGTACATACTGTAGTGCAATCTGCTTCAGGACGTTTCGTCCAGATTCACCTTGGAGTGAGTGTGTCGCAAAATACCCGGTTACCCATACAAAGAGTGGCATGTGAAACGTATATATCCACAGGAACAGAGCTTCCGCTCCTGCAAAACGTGTAATGAGTGGTTCAAGTGCATTACCAGCTAGGACACAGACGATAAGCATAAAGCGCAGATTGTAAAAGAAAGATTCCTGATCATTCCGGATCAGTGTCTGATTTTTCATGGTGTAGCCCCCTTATAGACCCTGTTTGCAAGGTCATTTGCATCTGTAATAAGGGTAATATGGATGTTTATTATCCATTGTGATTTAATTCACATTAGTAAGCGTTATCTTTTATCAAAGCTGTGACAACAAAATGAACGCAACGGGATTGACAACGGTTGCATAGAGGATGACAATAGAAAAAGAAGATGAGGGAATGTAACTATAAGGAGGGAAGAAATCATGTCAACGAGTCCCTATCCAAGCCCGGAAATTATTACGTTTGGGGAGAGTATGGGTTTGCTGACTGCCAAGGATACAAGAGGGCTGGAATATGCAACCACACTGGACAAGTCTTTCGGGGGTGCTGAGAGCAATCTGGCTATTGGCGTATCCCGCCTGGGGCATACCAGTGGTTGGTTTGGACGCTTGGGCAATGATCCGATCGGCAGGATGATTCTGAAAGCCATTCGCGGTGAAGGCGTAGATGTATCCCGGGTAAGGTTGAGTGATCACGAGCCAACTGGTTTGATGATTCGTGAGAACGCTTCCGGGAAAGCCTCGGTGCATTATTATAGGAAGCTATCTGCTGCAAGTGCGATCACACCTGATGATCTGGATCCTGATTATATTGCCGGGGCGAAGATATTGCACGTTACGGGTATAACGGCAGCGATAAGCCCGTCCGGACTTGCTACGGTAGAGGCTGCCATACATATTGCCAAACAGGCAGGTGTGAAAGTAAGCTTTGATCCAAATTTGCGTCTCAAACTATGGTCTGCGGATGAGGCCCGTCCGGTTATACTGCGTTTAGCTGAACTGGCGGACTACTTTTTACCGGGTCTGGACGAGATGAAACTTCTATATAACGAAGAAAATGATCAAAAAGTACTTGAGCGTTTATCTGCCATGAATGCTGTGTGCATCGTGAAGGGTGGCCCTGATTTGACCTACGTATTGGCGAATGGTACCCTAACTGAAGTTCCGTACTTTAAGGCGGATAATGTTCTGGATACGGTAGGAGCAGGAGACGGATTCTGTGCGGGATTTTTATCGGGTTTATTAAAAGGATACTCCCCGCAGGAAGCAACCCGTCTCGGCAATTTGACCGGTTCCATGGTTATACAGGCTGTTGGCGATTGGGAGGCGCTCCCGACGTGGGGGCAGGTCGAGGCCAAGCTGAACAACGTTGCCCATGTTGAGCGTTAGTCGCTGCTGAAATCATATATGGCTCATCTTCGTTCTTAAATGTAAGGCTTGTATACACAACCACCACATTGACAAGGGAGAGAATGAAATGAAGAAGCTTCAGCTGTTGCAAAAGATTACGGACAATGGGGTTGTTGCAGTTCTGCGTGCAGATTCTGCGGATCAAGTCATTGCCATGGCCGAGCAAGCGATTGCGGGTGGCATTAAAGTTATCGAGATTACGATGACAGTACCCAGTGCACTCAAAGCCATTGAAAAATTAAGCCGTGTATATCATTGGAACACACAAGATCCAGAGAAATTCGCGATTATTGGTGCGGGAACGGTGCTTGAACCGCAAACGGCGAGAGCGGCCATCATGTCGGGTGCCGAGTTTGTAGTTGGGC
This sequence comes from Paenibacillus sp. 10L310, assembly GCF_056395745.1. NCBI lineage: Bacteria > Bacillati > Bacillota > Bacilli > Caryophanales > Paenibacillaceae > Paenibacillus > Paenibacillus sp. 10L310. The sequence goes on from NZ_JBFTKC010000004.1 coordinate 70,039, forward strand.
CTTCCCTGAATCCGGATACGGTTCAGATCTGCAACCTGTATCGAATTCCGATTCTGCCTGGTGTGATGACGATTGCTGACGTTCAACGCGCATTGGAACTTGGCGTGGACATTGTGAAGTTGTTCCCGGGTAATCTGTATGATCCTTCGATTATCAAAACGATGAAGGGCCCTATGCCACAGGCGAATTTTATGCCAACTGGCGGGGTATCCTTGTCTAATCTGGGGGATTGGATCAAGGGTGGGGCAGTGGCTGTAGGGATCGGCTCCGACTTGACATCGGAAGCTGTGAAGACGGGTGACCTGAGTCATGTCCGTCGCAAAGCGGAACAATATATGGATGCTTACCGCAAGGCCAAGGCTGAATAATATTTTTTCAATTCGTAGAAGGGGAGCCTGATAAACAAAGGCTCCCAATTCTGTGAGCCGCGGCACCTGCGGAAGTGAAGAAAGGTGATTAACGTTGAGAAATCGGTATAATACAGGGCGCAAGAAGAGGGGCATCGGGAAATTCCTGCTCGTACTTCTGGCGCTCATTGTCATTGGATGTGGATTTGTTGCATGGAAATTATTCACACCATACGGTCCACAGGAAACAGCTCAAACAGCTATGGAAACAGCCAATCCGGTGACGGTGAGTGAACAAGAGAACTGGATTGATTTTGTGCCAGATAAACCGACGGGGAAAAGTGTGCTTTTCTACCCTGGTGGACTGGTAAAACCGGAAAGTTATGCACCACTTGCGCATGAGCTGGCTGCTGCGGGTCATCACACGATTATTGCCAAGATGCCAGTTAACCTGGCAGTGCTTAAGCCAAACTTGGCAGATGAGATTCTGGCCGCATATCCGGACGAACAATTTGTTATGGGTGGACACTCTCTCGGCGGGTCGATGGCTGCACGTTATGTAGCCGCACATCCTGATGCACTTCACGGGATCTTCTTCTTGGCATCTTACCCGGATGAAAAAGGAAGCGTAAAGTCACTTGGAATACCTGCTTTATCTATTCTGGGTACTAAAGATGAAGTCGTGAATGCTACGAAGTATCAGAGTGGACGGATGTATCTTCCAGAAGACACGGTATATTACACCATTGAAGGTGGTAACCACGCCCAGTTTGGTGATTATGGTCATCAAAAAGGAGATGGCGAGCCGGAAGTGAGCGGGGAAGAACAGCTGAATCAGACGGTCAAGACTGTACTCGCTTGGTTAAGTACCATGAAGTAGGTTTTGATTATTCTGCATTAAGGGTTGAATGCATTTATAGCATAACTTAATGGAGGTGATATGGATGACCATGCTTCAAGTGAATGGAGTGCAGATCCCATGTAAAGGGATCCTGTTCGATAAAGATGGAACACTGCTGGAATTCCTTCAGCTATGGGGGCCGTGGGCAGAGACGTTGCTGAGTCAGTTACAAGCACGTATGAATGAGCTTGGAGCTTCATTTACGGTTGAACGGGAGCACGTCTTAGGCACCATTCATAATGCAGAAGGTCACATTGTCGGCTATGATCCGCAAGGCCCGCTGGCCATTGCGACTGTGGATGAGTGTACGGGATTGCTTGCCGGGCAACTATATGCAGCAGGCATACCATGGAATGAAGCGATCACAACGATACGCCAATTTTCAAGCGAGGCCATGAAATCGGTAAGAGAGCGCAAATCGGCTGAACCGATGCCAGGATTACTTGCTTTCTTACAAAGTTGCAGGGCAGCAGACATACCTCTGGCAGTCGTCACTTCAGACAGTACAGCGGCAGCAGAAACACATCTGGGTTGGATGGGGATACGTTCCTTTTTCACCTCCATTGTGGGCTGTGATCGGGTGACCCAGGGCAAACCGGATGGAGAAGCAGCACTCTTGGCTTGCCGTGAATTACATATCGATCCTGCGGAGGCAGTTGTAATTGGAGACAGCAATGGGGATATGCAGATGGGGCGGCACGCAGAAGTATCCTATACGCTCGGTTACTGTCCGCAGTTAGATCAAGGATCTCACCTGGTTGATGCCCATGCCATTATTCGTCATTATAATGAGATAAGCGTGATTATATAAGTCACCCTGGTCTAATTAAACTATATAAATTGAACTAAACATTTACACAAAACGGAGAGGACAGAAATAACCTGAAGAAACAGAGTGGTCGCCTTTATCCTCGGATTTTTTCCTTTAGAAAGGAATCAAAAAAATCTGTGGATAACAGCGATCGGAAGGTTGTTCTGTCATCGTAGTGGCCAGTGTAAATATTATTTAGTTCAATTTATATAGTAAACAAAAGGAGGAGAGAGGATGAACGCAACAGAACAACTGGCTGCCTGGATTCAGGAAAGCTCCCGGATTGTTTTTTTCGGAGGGGCCGGAACTTCAACGGAAAGCGGGATTCCCGACTTCCGCTCGGCTGCGGGTCTGTATCAGACGGAGCAACATTCGCCTTATCCACCGGAAGAGTTATTAAGCCGACATTTTTTTGATCAACATGCCGATATTTTTTATGATTTTTATCGTGGCAAAATGCTTCATCCAGATGCGGAACCGAATGGGTGCCATCGACTATTGGCCCGTTTGGAGCAGGAGGGAAAACTTCAGGCAGTGATCACGCAAAATATCGACGGACTACATCAGAAGGCAGGCAGTAGCAATGTTTTTGAGCTTCACGGTTCAATTCATCGTAATGCCTGCATGGATTGCAAGCAGTTTTATACGCTGAATGATATTATACAGTCCCAAGATACCGTGCCTCGCTGTAACACATGTGGTGGTGTGATCAAACCGGATGTGGTGCTGTACGAAGAGGAGCTGGATCAGACGACATTGTATCGTTCCATTGATGCACTGTCTTCTGCAGATCTGTTACTCGTGGGAGGCACGTCACTGACGGTATATCCGGCGGCCCAGTTAATTACGTATTTTCAGGGAAAACATACCGTTCTGCTCAACGCTACACCTACCGCTTACGACAGCAGGGCTGATTTGCTGATTACAGAGCCGATTGGTGAGGTAATGAATAATGTGGACCAGCTTCTTGGTTGAACGTATGGACTGAATAACCGCATTCTCCGGTATAGACCGGATACAAGAGGCGGAACCTGGGGAAAGAAGGGATTCATAATGGTCTACGTAGCAAGCGATACTCGCTATGAAACGATGAAATATAACCGCGTTGGACGTTCAGGTTTGAAACTGCCAGCGATTTCACTGGGGCTGTGGCATAATTTTGGCGGTATTAATAACGCTGAGAATGGCCGTAATATGATTACCCGATCATTTGATCTGGGTATTACACATTTTGATCTTGCCAACAATTATGGCCCACCGGCAGGTTCGGCAGAGCAGTTATTTGGACAGGTACTGGCCCAGGATCTGAAACCTTATCGTGATGAACTGGTGATCTCCACCAAAGCGGGGTATCATATGTGGCCCGGACCGTATGGCGAGTGGGGTTCACGCAAAAATCTGGTATCCAGTCTGAATCAGAGCTTGAAGCGTATGGGCCTGGATTATGTAGATATTTTCTATTCACATCGTTATGATCCCGAAACACCTTTGGAAGAAACGATGATGGCACTGGATCATATTGTTCGCTCGGGCAAAGCCCTTTATGTGGGGATATCCAACTATCCCGCAGAGCAGACAAGACAGGCTGCCGAAATTCTGAAAGGTCTGGGTACGCCTCTGTTAATCCATCAACCGAAATACTCGCTGCTGGACCGCTGGATTGAAGATGGTTTGCAGGACGTGCTGGATGAGTATGGAACAGGTAGTATTGCATTCTGTCCATTGGCACAAGGTGTGCTCACGAACAAATACTTGAATGGTATCCCGGAAGACTCACGTGCCAAAGGACCGTCGGTATTCCTGAATGAAAACAACATCTCTCCAGAGACGCTCCGCAAAGTGCGTGCGCTGAACCAGATTGCAGCAGCCCGTGGTCAGAGTTTGGCCCAATTTTCACTCTCATGGGTGCTGCGTAATGGCAGGGTAACTTCTGCGCTGATTGGCGCAAGTCGTCCTTCCCAGATTGAAGAGAATGTGGCTACACTGAGCCAATTGGATTTCTCTACAGAGGAATTGGAACGGATTGAATCCATCCTGTCTCCAGAGCCTGATGACAAATAAATAAAGTGCAAAAGGTGCATCTTAGCCATAATGGCGGAATGCACCTTTTTTTGTCATACGTGTTCCGTCCGTTGTGTTGCTCACCGTTTGATTTGTTGAGCATTCTGCTGTAACCCCTGATGTAGTGGACGGGACAATATTTTCTCTCGATACAAGCTAGGCGCTTCACCGTGAAATCGTTTGAACTGTTTGGAGAAATATAGCGCGTCTGGCAGTCCAACCGATGCAGATACCTGTTCGATGGACAGATCCGGGCGTTCTCTCAGGAGTTGGCGCGACTTGTCGATCCGTAGTTTTAGCAGATAGGTGACTGGTGAAAGGCCGGTTTCCTGTTTGAAAATACGGGATAAATACGCGCGGTTGTATCCAAGACTCGCAGACATTTGTTCAATGGAGACAGGATAGGCATATTGGGTAGACATATATTGAATCATCTGTTTCACCGTACGTCGGATGGAGGATTCACCTGGAATTAAGGTTTGGCCCTGCGAAAGGTGATTCTGTGCTTCGGCTAGAATCATATATAACGTACCCAGTGATGTGAAATGGGAGCTTTCTTTGCGCTCGGCAAAAGCATCCTGCATCACGGATAGCCAATCGGATATCCCACAGGATGGTCCAGCATGAAAAACGGACTTCTCCGGGCGGAACCCGGCTTCCTCGGTATGTTGGCCCGCCTGGCTGCCTGTGAAGGCAATCCAGCGATATTGCCATGGGTTGCGGGCGTGAGACTGGTAACTTACCAGTTGCCCAGGATGAATGAGGAAACAATCACCTGCGGATAACTCGTAGGTGTGCAGTTCGGTACGGAACGTACCCGCCCCTTTTTCTACATAATGCAGCAGATAATAATCAAACAATTTAGGACCGAGGGCGTGACCCGGAAGGGTCTGGCTTGCTCCGGCAAACAGGACATGCAGTGCGCCTTGTTCATAATAGACCGGATTGGAGGCAACCGAATAACTGAGTGCTCCGCTTTTACCGGAAGGTGATTCCTGTATTTTTTCGTTAGAAGATGCAAGGGATTCTTTCTTGGGGTTGGATTGATCTGACATGGTCGTTTCCTTCTTTCCGGGATGCTCCGATCATTATACGCCTTAAGGTCACATTTATCCATATGAAACACACATGGTTGCATTACAAGAGGCACCGCTTTCTTATATAATAACATTAAGAAAACCACAACAACGAGGCGAGGTGCACCAGCAGTGAACGTAACTGAATTGAAACAAAAGTTTATTGAGAAGTATGGAGAGAGTGGAGCGGACATCCGTGTATTTCATGCCCCTGGGCGTGTGAATCTGATCGGTGAGCACATTGACTATAACGGTGGATACGTGCTTCCGGCAGCACTTGAATTCGGAACAACATTGATCATTCGTGAGCGTGAGGACAACAAGTTGCAACTGGCTTCCACGAACATGTCTTATGAAGGGGGACTAGACACTTCCTCCATCGGTAAGGAAAAATCCGGAGAATGGACCGACTATCCTGTTGGTGTCATGGTTGAACTGCAAGGCAAGGGCGTGAATGTAACAAAAGGGTATGACTTCCTGTACCACGGGGAGATTCCGAACGGGGCAGGACTTTCATCGTCTGCATCACTGGAGGTACTTACCGGATTTGCGATTCAGTCTCTGGAGGGTGTATCGGATATTGACACGGTTCAACTGGCGCTTTTGTCCCAGAAAGCGGAAAATGAGTTCGTAGGCGTCAACTGTGGAATCATGGATCAGTTCGCTGTCGCAAACGGTGCACAGGATCACGCGATCCTGCTGATGTGTGACACACTGGAGTACGAAAAGGTTCCTTTCCGTACAGGCTCCTACAAATTGGTCATCGGTAACACAAACAAACGCCGCGGTCTGGTGGATTCGGCTTACAATGAACGTCGCTCCCAATGCGAGCAGGCACTTGCCATCTTGAAGGAACAGCTGCCTGCACTGAATTATCTGGCTCAATTGACGCCAGAGCAGTTCGTAACACTACAGGATCAGATCAAGGATGAGAAAGTAAGGCAGCGTGCGCAACATGTCGTGGAAGAGAACGCACGTGTTCTCGCATCAGTCGAAGCATTGCAGGGTAACGATCTGGAAACCTTCGGTAAGCTGATGAACGCTTCTCATGAATCGCTTCGTGACTTGTACGAAGTAAGCTGTGATGAGCTGGACGTTATGGTTGAAGAAGCTCAGCGGATTCCAGGCACGCTTGGTGCTCGGATGACTGGCGCAGGATTTGGCGGTTGTACCGTATCACTTGTGCATGAGAATGATGTCGAGCGTTTTGTAAGTGAAGTGGGCGCTGCATATGAAGCGCGTACCCGTCTCAAAGGTGATTTCTATGTATGCGGTGTAGGTGATGGTGTCAAAGAATTGAAGGAGGCGAAGTAAAATGGCAATTTTGGTGACAGGTGGAGCAGGGTATATTGGATCTCATACGGTAGCAGCATTGTTGGAACGTGGGGAAGAGGTTGTTGTACTGGATAACTTGCAGACAGGGCATCGTGAAGCGTTGCTCGGCGGTAAGTTGTATGAAGGGGATCTGCGTGACAAAGAAATTCTGGCGAAGCTGTTCGCTGAGAATTCAATCGATGCAGTCATTCACTTTGCAGCCAACTCACTCGTAGGCGAGAGTATGAAAGACCCGGTTAAATATTATGACAACAACGTGTTTGGTACACTCTGTCTGTTGGAAGCGATGAATGCAGCGAACGTACGCCGCATCGTCTTCTCCTCTACAGCAGCTACCTATGGTGAGCCTGAGAAAGTGCCAATCGAAGAGAGCGATCGTACAGAACCAACCAACGTATACGGCGAAACAAAGTTGATGATGGAACGCATGATGTCATGGTTCGATAAAGTTCAGGATATCAAATACGTTTCCCTGCGTTACTTCAATGCGGCCGGTGCTCATGACAGCGGCAAAATTGGTGAAGATCACCAACCAGAGAGTCACTTGATTCCACTTGTATTGCAAACAGCATTGAAACAACGCCCGCACATCGCCGTGTTTGGTGACGACTATGCAACAGAAGATGGGACATGTATCCGTGACTATATCCACGTGAGCGACTTGGCTGATGCACATCTGCGTGCAGTAGATTATCTTCGCAAAGGTGAGAACAGTAATGTGTTCAACCTAGGTAACGGCACAGGATTCTCGGTAAAACAAGTGATCGAAACAGCCAAAAAAGTGACTGGCCTTGATATTCCGGTTGTACAGGAACCACGTCGTGCAGGTGACCCGGCTGTGCTGGTAGCTTCATCTGCAAAAGCGAGATCTGTCCTGGGCTGGAATCCAAAATGGACCAATCTGGAAGATGTTATTCAAAGCGCTTGGAGCTGGCACCAATCACGTCCTGACGGCTACGGAAAAAACTAGGAGGCGAACACCTTATGTCACAGACTCATATTGCAGCAGGTGCCACAGAGCGGACACCGGAGCAGCAGGAAGCACTGCATGCCATTGAACGTCTGGTTGCATTTGCCTTGCAGAAACAATTAATCGAGGAAGCGGATTGGGATTATAGCCGCAACCTCTTGCTGGAACAATTCGGATTCTCAGAGCCTTATGCCGGCGAGTTGGACACGAATGTGCCCGATGGCCCACAGGCTATGCTGGATACGTTGATCGATTATGGATTTTCCATTGGACTTATTCCTGAAAATAGCGATACGTTCCGTGACTTGCTGGATGCCAAAATCATGGGTCATCTGATGGCACGCCCATCCGAGGTGGTACGCGCATTCCGCCACACGGAGCAGACGGAAGGCATTGAGGCGGCCACATCTCAATTCTATGACTTGTCGATTAACTCCAACTACATTCGGATGGATCGGATCTCGAAGAACGTCTACTGGACACAGGACACGGCCTATGGAGACATGGAGATTACTATCAACCTGTCAAAACCGGAGAAAAGTCCAAAGGAAATTGCCATGGCGAAATTGCTTCCGCCGCCGGTATATCCTAAATGCCAGCTGTGTCGTGAAAATGTAGGTTACGCTGGTCGGGTGAATCACCCGGCCCGCCAGAATCTGAGAGTTATTCCGTTGGAGCTTAACAACGAGCCTTGGTTGTTCCAATACTCGCCGTATGTGTACTACAACGAGCACTGCATCATTTTCCATCATGATCATGTACCGATGAAGCTGACGAAGGATACACTGCGCAGACTACTTGCGTTTGTCGGGGAGTACCCGCATTACTTTATCGGATCTAACGCGGATCTGCCGATTGTAGGTGGGTCGATTCTGACACATGACCATTTCCAGGGTGGACGTCATACATTCGCTATTCAAAATGCACAGCCAGAGGCGGTCTTCCGCCATGCGGATGCACCTGGACTTACATTGAGTCTTGTGAAATGGCCAATGTCTGTGATGCGTCTGGCTTCACACGATCCTGCAGAGTTGCTAGAAGCGGGTAACGCCGTATATGAAGCGTGGAAGGTCTACAGTGATTCTGCTGTGGATATCGAAGCATTCAGTGAAGTAGACGGGGAACAAGTACCACACAATACGGTAACACCAATCGTTCGTCGTAGTGCAGATGGTGGTTATGAGATGGATCTTGTATTGCGTAACAACCGCACAAATGATGTGCATCCAGAAGGCATTTTCCATCCGCACCGTGAAATGCACCATCTGAAGAAAGAAAACATTGGTCTGATCGAAGTGATGGGGCTTGCCATCCTGCCAGGTCGTTTGAAAGAAGAACTGGACAGTATCGCGGATATCCTTGCTGGAGATGCTAAACTTGCTGAAGTTGCCAAAGCTTCTGATCATGTGTTGAACAAACATCTGGGCTGGGCGGAAGAATTGATTGAACGGTTTGGTCCTAAACTGGACAAAGAACAAGCCGTTGCCATTGTACAGCAGGAAGTTGGCTTGAAATTTGCCGAGATTCTGGAACATGCAGGGGTCTACAAATATGATGAAGCAGGACGCCAGGCTTTCCGTCGTTTTGTGAGCAGCATGGGATACACTGAATAGACAGGTAGAAGGATGAACACCAGCCCATAATACAAGGGCTGGTGTTTTTTTGAATATGATTTTTAACGGAGTTGTGAGCCAGTCGTTTGTTCTGTTGGAATTGAACGATAGATCAGGGCAGCCAGCTCGGCTCGGGTTAGGGAGTCATCCGGCCTGAACTGTCCGTGATATCCCACAACCATTCGAGTCTCGGCCAGTGTGGCTATGTAGTCGTGAGCCCAGTGGGAGGAGGGCACATCCTCAAAAGAACTCGTTTGGATCAGCGGCAGGTCCAGCGCGAGTACCAGAATTTTTGCTGCCTCAGCACGTGTAAGTACAGCATCCGGATGGAAGAAATCATTTAAGCCGTTCGAAATATGGAATCCATCAATAAGGCCAACCTCCTGTAGTCGAGATATAGCATCAAAGTAGGGATGTGTCGGCTCTACATCTTCAAAGGGAGTAGCCTTTCGGATTATTGGTAGCTCAAACGCTCCGTTGATTATACCAGCCATGTGTTTACGCAAGATTGGCTGATTAGGCCTGAATGTGGCATCGGGATAGCCCGTTATTAGACCACGTGCAGCGATACTTTCAATCATCAAGCGTGCCCAATGGGTTGAAATATCACTGAACACAACTGGGGTCCAAGGTGTTGTTGGTTCTTTAGGTTTAGGTTCAACTTTAAGTTTAGGTTCGGTTTTAAGTTCCGTTCCTGTATCGGGTTCCTGGGATGATGCGTCAGTAATAGAGCTACTGGTCCAGAAAGAAGGACTGCCACCATGGTTTTCAGAGCTATCAGTCTTTACCCATTTGGCATATAGTGTTATGTCCCGACTTACGGTATCTCGGTCAAAATTCCAGGGAAGAGATAATGCCGAATCTATGTACCATCCATGAAATGAAAACCCGCTCTTGCTGGGCTGAGTGGGAGGCGCTATTGCTTGATTATTCCTAGTAATAGTAGAGGAAACGGGGCTTCCGCCTTGAGAATCAAAAGAGACGGTCAAAGCGGAAATGGGATCTTCCTTATTCGTATATTTGGACGCAGTTGTCACTGAACTCGTCCACTTGGCGTACAGCGTGATGTCCCCAGTCACGGTATCTCTGGCAAAATCCCAGGGAAGGGAGTATACCGAATCTATGTACCAGCCTTCAAACAAAAACTGGTCCTTGGTAGGCTGAGTGGGAGGTACAATGGTTTGCCCATAAGTGGCTTGAGTGACCGCAACCGGGGTCCCTCCATTGGAGTCGAAGGAGACGACCATATTCAATTTTTGAAAGGGAATGTTATAAAAGTTAGCGAAGTTTTGAGCCTCTGAAGGATCAAAACCCGTAATAATAAGGGATGAGTTACCATCAAACGCTAAGAAACCAATTGACAAGACACTAGCTGGAATGAAGACAGGCGCCAACCGATTGTCCGCAAATGCCATCGCCCCAATAGAGGAGACACTATCCGGAATGACGACAGAAGTGAGTTGATTGTCCATAAATGTAGCATGTCCAATGGAAGAGACACGATTTGGAATAACAATGGAAGTCAGCTGGTTAGATGCAAACGCCCAGTATCCAATAGTTGAGACATTCTCTGGGATAACGACAGTAGTCAGTTTATTGTTTGTAAATGCACTATTTCCGATCGACATAACAGTCTCGGGAATAACGACAGAGGCCAGTTGGTTGTTAGTGAATGTGGAGTTCCCAATTGTGGATACACTGTCCGGAATGACGACAGAGGTCAGCCGGTTGTATGCAAATGCCAAGTCTCCAATAGTCGTGACAGTCTCTGGAATGACGATAGAAGTCAGTTGATTGATTTCAAATGCCCTTTCTCCAATAGTGAAGACGGTATGCGGAATAACTACAGAAGTCAAATGATCGCTGTAAAATGCTTTTTCACCAATAGAAGTAACTGGTTGACCGCCAATGGTTTCGGGAATAATGACATCTTTCGAAGTGCCCACATAGTCGTTTATTGTGATTCCATGAGCATTAGCGCTCGTTATGAAGTCTTTTTCTTTATTCGGCTCAGCATACATAACCATCTGTCCCCAGGGTACGAGGAACATTAGCAGAGCAAAGACGAAGATGCTTGCTTTTTTCAATCCAATAACCTCCTTATATTTATATTAAGAATTTTGAAGTTCTTTTGGTTACAGTACAACTGTTAGATGATATTAACAATACTGAATCTCCAATAGGTGACCCGAGGGGACATGGGGGCGCGGTATTTGAATGACGGCACTCATATTCGTTCTCAGAAATGGAAGATGTCAGTTCCCGCATGTATAATGGTGGAAAGCCATTGAATACATAACTCAATGAAGAAACGGGGACGAACAATTGGAAAAGAAGGCATTGAATATTCCGTTGATTACAGATGCTGAGGAACTGCAAGGCATGGTGGGTGAACCGCATGAACATGTGCGTAACAAGGCAATTTCATTTGTGGATTCACATGTTCAGAACTTTCTATCCATGTCACCATTATTTTTCCTCTCCACCTCCGATCGTGATGGAAAAAGTGATGTGTCACCTCGGGGTGATGGAGCAGGATTTGTGAAAGTCTATGATACATATCGGCTCGTTTATCCCGAACGCCCAGGCAATCGGCGGATAGACTCGTTGTTAAACATGTTGTCGAACCCTGGTATTGGTATGCTCTTTTTGATTCCGGGTATGAATGAAGTGCTGCGTATTAATGGCACAGCATCCATTACTAAGGATGAGGAATTCATCGCCAGTATGGGCTGGAGTGGTAAAACCATAGGTGCGGCTGTCATTGTAGATGTGGAAGAGTGTTTTATCCATTGTCCGCGGGCATTCAAACAGGCTGGATTATGGGCCACAGAAACATGGGTGGATGCTGAGAATTTGCCTTCATCTAGCGAGATGTTTCGAGCTCATTTGGAGATTAACGGGTTGTTATAAAGTGAGTGACTATCGATTTGTTTTTCTATAGACAGGGTACTATAATTGGAGTTGCACAAAAATACTAAACTCCATTGGAGGCGACAATAGATATGAGATCTTTCCAATTCTATAATCCAACCCGGCTGATTTTCGGCAAAGGACAACTGGAAGCATTAAAGACAGAAGTGCCGAAATACGGTAAACGGGTTCTGCTTGTATATGGTGGCGGCAGTATCAAACGCAGTGGTCTGTACGATCAAGTGATCGGTTTGCTTAAGGAAGCTGGAGCAGAAGTGACTGAACTGGCAGGTGTTGAACCTAACCCGCGTCTTTCTACGGTGCATAAAGGGGTAGACCTCTGTAAAACAAATAACATCGACCTGATCCTCGCTGTAGGTGGCGGTAGTGTACTGGACTGCTCCAAAGCTATCGCTGTAGGTGCCAAATATGATGGCGATATGTGGGATTTTGCTCAGCGCAAAGCCGTTGCACAGGATGCTCTTCCACTCGGTACCGTATTGACCATGGCGGCAACTGGTTCGGAGATGAACTCCGGTTCGGTTATTACGAATCAGGATACACAAGAAAAACTGGGTTGGGGTAGCGCATACTCATTCCCTGCATTCTCTATCCTGGATCCGGTGAATACATACACTGTTCCGCTGGACCAAACGGTATACGGCATGGTGGATATGATGTCCCACGTATTGGAGCATTACTTCCATCTGGATGCCAATACACCGGTTCAACTCGGCTTCTGTGAGACGATTCTGTGTACTGTCATGGAAGCAGCGCCACGTCTGGTTGAAGACCTGGAGAACTATGAACTGCGCGAAACAATTCTGTATTGCGGAACAATGGCACTGAATGGCGTGCTGAATATGGGTCTCGCAGGAGATTGGGCAACACATAATATTGAACATGCGGTTTCCGCAGTGTATGATATCCCACACGGCGGTGGACTTGCAATCTTGTTCCCACACTGGATGAAACATAACCTGGACGTGAATGTGGATCGATTCAAACGTCTGGCAATTAATGTATTCGAGGTGAACCCTGAAGGCAAGTCGGACAGACAGATTGCCGAAGAAGGTATCGATGCGCTCAGCAAATTCTGGACATCCATTGGTGCACCTAACCGTTTGGCTGATTACGATATCGATGATAGCCAGATCGACGTAATGGCAGACAAAGCGATGCTGTTTGGCCCATTCGGTAATTTCAAGAAACTGCAACGGGAAGATGTTGTATCCATCTACAAGGCTTCTCTGTAATTCTATAATCACTGACAAGTGAACGGACACATCCTGTTGTCCAATAAACCGCAAGTCTCCTTCATGGGGGCCTTGCGGTTTTTTCATGTATTCGGGCTGTACACGTGAATGATGGAGGAACATGAAGCAAGAAGAACAGAATGTCGTGATAATACCCATTATCGGGTTCAGAATACATTTGAGGAAAGATTTTGAAACATTTTGATGTTAGCTACGTATTTATTTACATGTGGAATGCCCAGTTAGGATGAATTTGCGGCAGAGAGAGGAGGAACAGGGGATGGAGACAATTTATTGGGGTTGTCTAATCGGAGGAGCAATATTTGCGGTTGTCAGCCTTGTACTGGGTGACTTGATTGACGGCTTGCTGGACGGAGCCTTCGAAATGCCAGGTCTTGATTTTTTCAAACCTGTTGTGTTAGCTGGTTCCATTACAACCTTCGGTGGGGCAGGCATTATGCTGACACGCTATAGTTCATTAAGTGCGATGTCGGGTCTAATATTATCCCTGCTTATAGGTATTGCTGCAGCCATGCTGGTATTCTTCGCATATATCAAACCGATGCGTAACAGCGATGTCTCGATTGCATTTTCAATGAAAGAGTTATCTGGGAAAATTGGGGAAATTACCATTCCGGTGCCGGAAAAAGGTTTTGGCGAAGTGATGATTCGTTTTGCTTCCGGCAGTACGATTCAAACGGCATCCAGCTTTGAACAGCTCCCCATTGCGGCGGGAGCACGTGTAGTTGTGGTGGATGTTGTAGATGGTGTACTGCGTGTGTCGGAATGGGATGAAAATGTACTTAAAGATTTATAAAGTATTCTTATCACCTAAGTAGTTTAAGCACTCATCATGAATGAATAAGGGGAGAGATGTGGAATGGATAATTTGAATTTGAATTGGGATGTATTGCTGATTCCTATAGTTGTAGTCGGTGTCATTCTAATTTTAGGTTTGGCTTTCTGGGCGAGATACAAAACGGTTGGACCGGACGAGGCGATGATCGTTACGGGATCATTCCTGGGTAGCAAAAATATCTCCGATGATGATTCTGGCCGAAAAATTAAGATTGTTCGTGGTGGCGGTGCATTTATCCTGCCGATATTCCAGCAATCCGAATTTATCTCCTTATTGTCCCACAAGCTGGATGTCTCCACACCTGAAGTGTACACGGAGCAAGGGGTTCCGGTTATTGCTGACGGTGTAGCTATTATCAAGGTTGGAGGCGCTGTAGAAGACGTTGCTACGGCAGCTGAGCAATTCATCGGTAAACCTGTAGAAGCGCTGAGAAGCGAAGCACAGGAGGTACTGGAGGGGCATTTGCGGGCCATCCTCGGTACAATGACGGTGGAAGAAGTATATCGGAACCGGGATAGGTTTGCGCAAGAGGTTCAAGGTGTAGCAGCTAGAGATCTGAAGAAAATGGGCCTTCAAATTGTTTCATTTACCATCAAGGATGTTCGTGACAAACAGGGTTACCTTGATGCTCTCGGTAAACCGAGAATTGCTGCTGTGAAGCGTGATGCCGAGATAGCTGAAGCGGAAGCGATGCGTGATGCACGTATTCAGAAGGCCAATGCGGAAGAGCAGGGTCAAAAAGCAGAGTTGCTGCGTGATACCAATATCGCTGAGGCAGCCAAAGAGAAAGAACTGAAAGTAGCCACGTTTAAGCGGGATCAGGATACAGCCAAAGCGGAAGCCGACCAGGCTTACCATATCCATGAAGCTCGTGCGAGACAGACCGTGGTGGAAGAAGAAATGAAGGTTGAACTCGTTCGTAAAGAACGTGAGATCGATCTCCAGGAAAAAGAAATCGTCGTACGTGAGAAGCAATACGATGCCGAAGTGAAGAAAAAGGCAGAAGCGGATCGTTATGCGGTAGAGCAGGCTGCCGAAGCGGATAAAGCCAAAAGAATGCGTGAAGCCGATGCAGTACAGTATTCCATCGAAACACATGCCAAAGCAACAGCTGAGCAGAAGCGACTTGAAGGTCAGGCCATGGCGGATGCGGAACTTGCCAAAGGTACAGCAGATGCAGAAGTTATTCGATTGCGTGGTCTTGCAGAAGCAGAAGCAAAAGAAAAACTGGCCGAAGCGTTCCAGAAGTTTGGCGAAGCAGCTGTACTCGATATCATTGTCAAAATGCTGCCTGAACTGGCTGGCAAAATTGCAGAGCCAATTGCATCCATTGATAAACTGACGGTGGTAGATACAGGTAAAGGTGAAGGTGCAGCACGAGTGAGTAACTATGTTACCGAACTTATGGCGACCGCTCCAGAGATGCTCAAAAGTGTATCCGGCATCGATGTAGAGCAGCTGATTAAGGGCCTTACGAAGTCTAAAACACCTGCGCCAGTTGCCATTCAACAGAGCGAGGCTGTTACAACTCCTTCTATAATCGACAAGATTGTGGAAAGAGCTGGAGTTGACGAGTAAGAAGCACTTCGAATCTTGCATGGTTGCTCTATTGACCTTAAGGCGAATTTTTGTTACTTTTTAAGCGAGACGTCCGGCGCGGTTTGCCCGCTCCGGGTGTCTTTTCGTTCGTAACAGGGTGTGACTTAATCACACCTAAGATGGTGTGAAAAAGAGGTGCAAACAATGAGCAACTTGCATGTAGATAAAGCGCTAAATAATAATGTAATCATTGCACAGCATCCAGAACACGGGGAAGTCGTTGTTATTGGTAAAGGCATTGGCTTTAACCGAAAACCGAGTGATCACATTCCATTGATGGCTGTGGAGAAAATGTTCATTTTGAAAAACCAGCAGGAGCAAGAGCAGTACAAACAGCTTCTTCCACAGGTGGATGAAGCACTGATCGAGATTATTAACGAAGTTATTACGTATATTGCAGAGCGTACGGACGTTCCTCTGAATGAACATATCCATATTGCATTAACCGATCACATTTCTTTCGCGTTAAAACGCAAGGAGCAGGGCATTATCATACAAAATCCATTTTTATATGAAACCCGCGAGATTTATCCTGAAGAATATCGAATGGGAGAATACGCTGTTCGTCTGATCAAAGAGAAAATGGGTGTAGATCTGGGGATGGATGAGATTGGTTTTGTTGCCCTCCATATCTATAGCGCAATGACCAATCAAAATATATCCCAGGTACGTGAGCATTCACAATTGATCACTGATTTGGTGAACCTGGTGTCTGATCAACTCGATTATTCGTTTGAAACGGAATCGCTGGATTACTCTCGTTTGCTGACGCATCTTCGGTTCGCCCTTGAGCGTGTTCGCCGTGGAGACAAAGTGGAAGAGCTTCATAAGTTGGATTCCCTACTTAAGTTAGAGTATCCCGAAATGTACTCGCTTGCATGGAAACTGACCAAAGTAATGGAGAAAAGACTGAAACTGCCGGTTTATCCTGCAGAGGTAGGTTATCTGACCATTCATCTGCAAAGGCTGAATCAGCGGAAGGAAGAAGAGAATAAGTGAGATCATTCCAGTGATGGAATGTGGAATTTATTTTTTTGGTGTAAAGGCTTGCAATAGATTAGAACTGGTGCTACAATGGTTTCCGTAATCAAGCAACTGAATAAGCATAAGCGACGTGTTACTGACTCGATCAGGCATGAGTTAATTAAAGTGTGATTGTTCTTTCCTTATACAGGGTATGCTATACCCCAAGGTTGGCACAGTTTACTTTATTAATTCATGCCTTTTTTTGTGTTCCCTTGCTTGAATCACAACATATAACTTAGACGAAAGGGAGAAACGACGCGATGTTCAAAAAGCTTTTTGGTGTATTGCAAAGAGTAGGTAAAGCTCTCATGTTGCCTGTAGCCATTCTACCTGCGGCAGGTTTGCTGCTCGGAATCGGTAACATGCTGGTTAATCCAAATTTTTTGGAGTATGCGCCAATTTTAGATCATGCTTGGGTGAATGGATTTGCAACAATCATGATGAACGCGGGTCAGATTGTATTTAACAATCTTGCTTTGCTGTTCGCAGTTGGTGTGGCAATTGGTCTCGCAGGTGGCGAAGGGGTTGCGGGACTGGCTGCCATCATAGGTTACTTGGTTATGAATGTAACTCTTGGCACAGCTGTCGGTGTCACACCTGCACTGGTTAACTCTGGAGCCGGTTATGCAAATATCCTAGGTATTCCTACACTCAGCACAGGAGTGTTTGGAGGTATAATAGTTGGTGTTTTAGCCGCCGCAATGTATAATCGATTCTTTAAGATTGAATTACCTTCTTACTTGGGTTTCTTTGCAGGGAAAAGATTCGTACCTATCGTGACGGCTGTTGCTTCAATGTTTTTAGGATTGATTTTGGTAGTCATTTGGCCACCAATTCAACAAGGTTTGAATGCTGTTTCTCATCTGATGGTTGATTCAAACCCAACACTGGCAACCTTTATTTTTGGTGTTATTGAAAGAGCGCTGATTCCATTTGGGCTGCATCATATTTTTTACTCACCATTCTGGTTTGAATTTGGTGAATATGTGAACAAGGCAGGTCAAATTGTAAAAGGTGATTATAATATTTTCTTTGCTCAATTGAAAGATAATGTCACCTTGACTGGGAGTACATTCCAGGTTGGTAAATATCCTTTTATGATGTTTGGCCTTCCAGCTGCAGCACTTGCAATGTACCATGAAGCAAAACCACAGCATAAAAAATATGTTGCTGGAATAATGGGTTCAGCAGCACTGACTTCGTTTCTTACAGGAATTACCGAACCACTTGAGTTCTCGTTCTTGTTTGTCGCACCTGTGTTGTTCGGAATTCATTGTTTGTTTGCAGGATTGTCATTTATGACAATGCAGCTTCTGGATGTTAAAATTGGTATGACTTTTTCAGGTGGGTTGATTGATTTTCTGATTTTTGGTGTATTCCAAAACCGTACACCTTGGTGGGACGTTATTATTGTCGGATTGATTCTTGCGGTGATCTATTACTTCGGTTTCCGGTTTATCATTCGCAAATTCAATCTCAAAACACCAGGACGTGAAGATGCAACGCCTGAAACCGAATCTGGCGGAGGCTCTGGTTCAACGGATGACCTGCCACATAACATTCTCGAAGCTTTCGGTGGCAAGGAAAATATCAAACATCTGGACGCTTGTATTACTCGTTTGCGGATCGAAGTTAATGAGAAATCCAATGTGAAAAAAGATCGTTTGAAACAATTGGGTGCATCTGGTGTACTTGAAGTGGGTAATAATGTTCAAGCCATCTTCGGAACACGTTCCGACACGATCAAATCTCAGATGCAGGATATTATTGCAGGACGAACTCCAGCACCAACGCCAGCAGCTGCCAAACCAACTCCTGAAGAGGAGAAGGCACAAGGTGAGCAGGGCGAGCGCATCGTTGCTGAGGATATCGTCATGCCAGTCAATGGTGAATTGCTGGACATTACAAACGTACCTGATCCGGTCTTTGCTGAGAAAATGACAGGTGATGGATTCGCAATTTTGCCACATGATGGTACGATAACTTCTCCTGTGTATGGTAAAGTGTTTAATGTATTTCCAAGCAAACATGCCGTGGGCATCATGTCCGATGGTGGTAAGGAAGTGCTTGTTCATATAGGTGTTAATACGGTGAAGCTGAAAGGTCAAGGCTTTAACGTACTGGTACAGGAAGGTGATCTGGTATCGGCAGGTCAGCCGATTATGGAAGTGGATCTGGAGTATGTCAAAGCAAACGCTCCTTCGATCATTTCTCCAGTTATTTTCACCAACCTGCCAGAGGGCTCCACGGTAACTCTGAAGAAGAGTGGAGTGCTGAAAGTTGGCGAACAGCCAATCATTGAGATAAAATAAGAAGTGTTACGACGATGGCAAGCAAGTGTAAATATATGCAATGCCTAAACCAAACTACCGAAAGTGAGATGATTGTAATGCAACAAACATTCAGAATTACAGACGAAGATGGTATCCACGCACGTCCGGCGACAGCCCTGGTTAATACAGCAAACAAATTCAAAGGTGCAGAATCCTTTGCAGAAGCTAACGGTAAAAAAGTAACTTTGAAATCCATCCTGGGTGTTCTTTCCCTCGGATTGGAACAAGGCGACACTATCAGCATCATCGTTGAAGGCGAAGGCGAAGCTGAAGCTCTTCAAGCTTTGACTGACGTTATGGTTAACGAAGGGTTGGGCGAAATTAATGCTTAATGTCTCCGGGATCGCGGCTTCGGCGGGTATTGCTATCGCCAAGGCGTTTATCTTGGAGCATCCTGACTACTCTGTAGAAAAACGCCAAATTAACGACGTTGACGCAGAGATCGCGAAACTCGACTCAGCTCTGGGTAAATCCCAGGCTGAGCTTGAGGCGATCAAAGAGCGTACTTTACAAGAGCTTGGCGAGAAAAAAGCAGAGATTTTTGCTTCGCATTTGCTCATTTTGAATGACCCGGAACTAATTGATCCGGTTAAAGCTAGAATTGCGGATGACATGATCAATGCAGAATTTGCTTTGAACGAAACGGCATCGCAATTTATCTCCATGTTTGAGAACATGAAGAGTGCTTACCTGCAGGAACGTGCTGCAGATATGCGTGACGTTACCAAACGTGTGCTAAATCACTTGCTTGGTATCGACTTCATGAGTCCGGCTGAGATCAATGAAGAAGTGATTGTGCTTGCGGAGGATCTAACACCTTCCGACACGGCTCAATTGAACCGCCAATTTGTTAAAGGTTTTGCAACCAACATTGGTGGACGTACTTCTCACTCGGCAATTATGGCTCGCTCTCTTGAGATTCCAGCTGTTGTTGGAACCAAGGACATCTTGGCTCAAGCGAAACAAGGCGATATGATTATTGTTGACGGTCTGGATGGTCACGTACTAGTTAACCCTACTGATGAAGTTATTGCTGAATACCGTGCCAAACAGGAACAGTATGATGCACAACGTGCAGAGTGGAGAAAACTTCGTGATGAGCCAACGGTAACGGTGGACAACGTTCATGTTGAACTTGCAGCTAACATTGGTACACCAAATGACGTAACGGGTGTTCTGGAAAACGGCGGCGAGGCTGTAGGCCTGTACCGTACCGAGTTCTTGTACATGGGCAGAGACAAGCTTCCTTCCGAAGACATTCAGTATAATGCTTACAAAGCGGTACTGGAAAAAATGGAAGGCAAACCTGTCGTTGTTCGTACACTCGACATCGGTGGAGACAAAGAGCTTCCATACCTGGATCTGCCAAAAGAAATGAATCCATTCCTCGGCTTCCGCGCAGTTCGTCTGTGTTTGGACCGTCTGGATATCTTCCGTACACAATTGCGTGCATTGCTGCGTGCAAGCGTACATGGAAACCTGCGTGTCATGTTCCCAATGATCGCAACACTCGGTGAATTCCGTGAAGCAAAAGCTGTCTTGCTCGAAGAGAAAGAGAAGCTGGTTGCTGAAGGTATTGCTGTTTCTGACAGCATTCAACTCGGAATCATGGTCGAAATTCCTTCGACTGCAGTTCTGGCGGATCAATTTGCCAAAGAAGTGGATTTCTTCAGTATCGGAACGAACGATCTGATTCAATACACGATGGCTGCTGACCGCATGAACGAACGAGTGGCTTACCTGTATCAACCTTACAACCCAGCCATTTTGCGTTTGGTTAAAATGGTTATCGATGCAGCGCATCGTGAAGGCAAATGGGTTGGCATGTGTGGTGAGATGGCAGGAGACGAAACAGCAATTCCATTGCTGCTTGGTCTTGGATTGGATGAGTTCAGCATGAGCGCAACCTCCATTCTGCCAGCTCGTAGTCAGATCACCAAGCTGTCCCGTGCGGATATGCAGGAACTGGCTGCTAAAGCTCTGGATATGCAAACAGCTGAACAAGTTGTTGAATTGGTTCAAAGCATTCAAGCGTAATTTTGCCGGGGTTTCCTCCGGATTTGAGGTTTTTCTTTTTCCGATAATGAGCTGCATTGATGCAGCGATTTTGCCGGTATCCGCGATTCATTGTGGATATCGGCTTTTTTTGTTATAAACAGGACAATGTGATTCGGATTCTAGTGTGTAATGCTGAGAACTGGAGGGCGCTTGAATGTGGCTAAAGCAGACAAAAGCGCTGTATTCTGAATTGCGAGATGGCGTTCTCAGCACGAGAATGCGTACTTTATAAGCGAAAGTGCAGAGAACTAAGAGAGAAACAAAAGAGAAACAAGAGAGGAAAGCTAAGAGATTAGTACTTGGGGGTTAAACTTTGAGCATTAGGCGTAGGTGCTCAGTGTTAAGGAATCTGAGACATCTTATTCCGGGATTTGAAGCACCCACAGAAATCTAAAGAATCTGAGACACGCTATGTCGGAGTAGACAGCCATTTTTAGCATTTTTGTGAGGGATTTAGAGAAATAACGTGTCTGATGTTCCTAAGAATTGAAAAAGTGAACCTAGAGGTCAAATAAGACTTCCTGGATTCGTTAGAACATCTTCTAGCTTGGTACTATCCATCACAGGCATCCCAAAGTCTGGGCTTCCAGACCTCAGATCTGGACGCTGGCATACATCGGAGCGTAGCTTGCCTGCAATTGAGACATGTTCTAACAGGATGATGGTGAGCTGTAAGATTGACATCAGTAGACCGGGAAGGCAACACAAAAAGCTCTTGTTGATTGGAACATCAGCAAGAGCTTTCGTGATAACAATGATTTAATTAACTGCAAGCGCAGTTAAGTACAGGTTTGCGAGCGGCGGTGGTTTCATCCAGACGAGTGACCGGTGTTCCGTAAGGTGCGTTGAGTACCAATTCTGGTGTCTCTTCCGCTTCTTTGGCAATCCGTATCATCGTATCAATGAAGCCATCCAGCGTTTCTTTGCTCTCGGTTTCCGTTGGTTCGATCATGATGCATTCTTCCACGTTGAGCGGGAAGTACACCGTAGGTGGGTGATATCCAAAATCAAGCAATCGCTTGGCAACGTCAAGTGTGCGCACACCGTACTGCTTCAAACCCCGACCAGACATGACAAATTCATGTTTGCATACACCCGGATACGGAATCTCGTAATATGGTGCGAGGCGGGCCATCATATAGTTGGCATTCAGTACCGCGCATTCAGAGACTCGGCGTAACCCTTCCGGTCCATAGGTGCGAATGTAGGCATAGGCACGTACCAGAATACCGAAGTTGCCGTAGTAGGCTTTCACCCGGCCAATGGATTTATCGGCTTCACGATCAAATGCATACATACCGTCATCATTTTTGATTACCATTGGCTTAGGCAGGAACGGAACTAAACGACTCTTCACGCCGACTGGTCCGGCGCCTGGTCCACCACCGCCATGCGGTGTGCTCATCGTTTTGTGCAAGTTCAGATGCACCACATCAAAGCCCATATCACCCGGACGGGTAATACCCATAATGGCATTCGAGTTGGCTCCATCGTAATACAACAAGCCACCAGCCTGGTGTACGATGGATGCAATCTCCTGAATGTCTTTCTCGAACAAACCAAGTGTATTCGGGTTGGTCAGCATCAATGCTGCTGTATCGGAACCAACGGCTACACGGAGCGCGTCCAGATCGACCAGTCCATCTGCGCGGGATGGAATCGTCACAGTTTCAAATCCTGCAACGGTAGCACTTGCCGGGTTGGTACCATGAGAGGAATCGGGCACGATGACTTTGGTACGTTGTTCGCCACGCCCTTCGTGGTAGGCACGAATCATCATAAGTCCAGTCCATTCTCCATGGGCACCAGCGGCTGGTTGCAAGGTCACAGCGTCCATACCTGTCAGACCTGCAAGGTCGTTTTGCAACGTATATAACAGTTCAAGTGCACCTTGAATGCTGGATTCATGCTGGTACGGATGGATTTTGGCGAATCCATTATAACGGGCAACATCCTCATTGATCTTCGGATTGTATTTCATCGTACAAGAGCCAAGTGGATAGAATCCGTTATCTACGCCGAAGTTGCGGCGGGACAACGCAGTATAGTGTCGAATAACATCTACCTCGAACACTTCCGGCAGTGCCGCTGCTTCCGAACGGAGCATTTCCCGGGGAATCAACGTATCGGCAGCTTGACGAGGAACGTCACATTCTGGCAAGGAATAAGCGACACGCCCCGGGCTGCTGAGTTCAAAAATCAATGATTGTTCCGGAGCAGGAGATAAGGTCTGTGCACTAAATGTTGTATCCGTCTCAGGTTGAACCGAAGTGGAGACAGAGGTGCCTGTTTCTGATTGTCCGTGTACCGATGTTGTCGTTGTCGTCGTCGTTTCCTGAGTCACAGCGATCCCTCCAATGCTCGTGCGAATTCGTCAATTTCTTCCTTACTACGCCGTTCGGTAACAGCAATCAGCATATGTCCGGCAAGCTCCGGATAATCACGTCCGAGTTCGTAACCACCAATAAAGCCGGCATCCAGCAGTTTCAGTTGAAGTGTATCCACATCGGTTCCTTCAGGAAGCTTAATCACAAATTCATTAAATGTTGGTGCATTAAAAGTAAGGCTAACTCCAGGAATCGCAGTTAATGTATTGAGGGTGTAATGACTCTTTTGCAAATTCAGATCCGCGACATCGATCATGCCCTGTTTACCCATGATGGACATATACACAGATGCGCTGAGTGCAAGCAAAGCTTGGTTGGAACAGATGTTGGATGTCGCCTTTTCGCGGCGGATGTGCTGTTCACGTGCTTGCAGTGTGAGTACAAAACCACGTTTGCCGTTGCGATCCGTGGTCTGGCCTACAATTCGGCCAGGAATTCGGCGCATATGAGGCTGGGACACGGCGAAATATCCGCATGTCGGACCGCCGAGTGAAGCGGCGATGCCGAGGGGCTGCGCATCGCCAACAACGATGTCGGCACCCAACTTGCCTGGGGCTTCCAGCAGACCCAGCGATAGCGGGTTGGCACTTACAACGAGCAGGCCCTTGTGCGCATGCACGAGGTCGGCAGCCTGCTTCACATTTTCCACGGCACCAAAGAAGTTCGGACTCTGGATCATGACAGCAGCGGTATCGTCTGATATGGCGGTTTGCAGGGCATCCCAATCAGTGACGCCATCCTTATAACCAATCTCGACAATCTCCAGACGGAGTCCGTGCGCATATGCCTGCAATACCTGACGGGCTTCCGGATGAACGGTACGGGATACGATAAGTTGTTTGCGACGTGTTGCTGCTGCGGCGAGATTACCGGCTTCCGCAAAAGCTGTTGCGCCGTCATACATGCTGGCATTGGCTACAGCCATACCGGTTAATTCACAGATGTAGGATTGAAATTCGAAAATGGCCTGTAGTTCACCTTGGCTGATCTCAGGCTGATAAGGTGTGTAGGCAGTGTAGAACTCGGAACGGGAAATGACATGATTGATGACGGAAGGAACATGATGATCGTATATGCCTGCGCCGAGGAAACTGGCGTGTGTTTCGAAATTGGCGTTGGCGCCGGCTTGTTTGGACATATGACGTGTCAGCGCATATTCATCAAGTTTGGAGGATACGGGCAGCTCGCCCTGATAACGAATCTCCTGCGGAATGTCCTGAAACAGATCTTCCAGCGTATCCACACCGATGGTTGCGAGCATGGCGCTCTGATCTTGTTCAGTCATGGGAATGTAACGGTGCTTGCTCATGCTTGATCAGCTCCTTGAGTAGGTGTCTTCGACGTACGTGTCCGTTTATGAAAAGGGGTCTTCACGACCTCGGCTTTTAGTTTCTTGCCGCGGATCTCAATCTCAAGCGGGGTTCCCAGCGCAGCGTATTTGCTGTCGATGAGGGCAAGCCCCAGATTACGCTTCAATGTAGGTGATTGTGTGCCTGTTGTCACTTCACCAATCTGTACGCCTTCGGCGTAAATTGGATAGTGGGGGCGGGGAATACCGCGCTCCAACACTTCGATGCCGACCAGTTTGCGGGCGGGCCCGTCAGTTTTTTGCTGTAACAAGGCTTCGTGTCCGATAAAAGGTCCGGCATTCAGCTTCACAAACATATCTACGCCAGCTTCGAGTGGAGAGATAGTTGCCGACAATTCCTGTCCATACAGGGGGAGCCTCGCCTCAAAGCGTAATGTATCCCGGGCACCAAGTCCTGCTGGTACGAGTCCGTGACCTTCACCGGCTTGCATTAATCCATTCCACACCACAGCGGCCTGATCTGCAGGAACATATAGCTCAAAGCCATCTTCACCGGTATAACCGGTACGGGACAACAGTAATTTTACTCCACAGACTTCGGCATCCTGCACAAAACGAAACGGTTCAATCGTGGATACATCCGTATCTGTAACTTTTCTAATAATGTCTACAGCCAGTGGACCTTGCAAGGCGAGTAGCGCCGTCTGCTCCGAATCGTTGGTCATGCTTACGCCGGGGATCAAGTGCTCTTGCAACCACGCCCAATCCTTGTCGATGTTGGAGGCGTTAACAACGAGCATATAATGCTGATCTTCCAGCTTATACACGAGCAGATCATCCACCACACCGCCATCTGGATAACACATCAGGGTGTACTGGGCTTGATCAGGAACCAGCGTGGTCACATCATTGGTCATCATTTGTTGCAAAAACGCTTCAGCCTGCTCACCTTGTACCGTGAATTCGCCCATATGGGATACATCAAACAGTCCCGCGCGCTCGCGTACCGCTTCATGTTCTTTCTGGATTCCGCTAAATTGTACCGGAAGCTCCCAGCCTCCAAAATCAATGCACCGTACGCCTTCGTATTGCTGATACAGTGGGAAGAGTGGTGTTCTAAGCAAATCGGACATCAAATCACCTCGTCATAGGCCGTCAGCCGGCCGGATATACAATCGTGGATCAATGAACCAGGGTATTTTTAAATTTTCAGCTAGATATTTTCATCACATAAGTATGGTAAGGGCAGCTATGGCAGCGCCGTTCTACATCCTGTTTTTCGTTTTTTGGGAAAAAGGAAAAGGACAGGCCAAAGAATCGGCATGCCAAGTAGCACGCTGTATTCTAAGGCTCTGTCCCTTGTACCTGAGAGTTACCCCGCTACGATGTGCAGCAGGTTTCCCCTTGGGTGATCATAACGCCCGCACAGGGCGAATAGATGCTCTCCAGAGTTGCGTCCCGTAAAAGTCCTTTTGCCTGAGAGATTCACCCCCGCTTATCGGTGGTTTACTCCTTCGGCGTTACCTCATGTACATCCCGAATCGGGTGTCACGGGTAATCTCTCCCTTTACATTCATCCGCGGGTATAACATAGTCCAATAAACACATTTACTCCTCTCATTAAAACGTGAATCCACTACTGATGTCAAGAACGATATCATAGGTAATGATTGAAAACCGAATATTTAATTTATTTTTTATTTTATTGTTCGTGTATTTATAAAGAGTGCGCTTACTATTCTAATATTCACCAGTATATGAAGAAAGAGTGTAATCCGGTTACAGGATTTAGAGGTGTTCAGCAAATAAATTGTGAGGTATCTTGACATTTGATTCAAAAATATCATACGCTATGTTCTGGGAAAAAGGTTAAGGTCAAAGAACGCATCTACTCATTAATGAAAAGCGAGGCGGATATCGATGAGCGAATTGAAAAGTGATTTCCTGTACAGTGAAGAGCACGAATGGGTGCAAACCGTAGGGGAGGATACTGTACGTATTGGCATTACCGAGTTCGCGCAGCATCAGCTGGGTGACATTGTGTTTGTGGAATTGCCTGACCTTGAAACCAATGTAAAAGCAGAGGACAGCATTGGAACGATCGAATCGGTCAAAACGGTTTCGGACTTGTTCTCTCCCGTCACAGGTTCAATTATTGCAGTCAATGATTCGTTGCAGGACTCCCCTGAACTTGTGAACAGCTCTCCTTATGAGGAAGGCTGGATGATTGAGATCCGTGTTGAGGGAGATCTGACAGCAGCATTGTCTACATTGATGAATGCAGACACATATCGGAAACATACGGAAGAATAGTATCAACGAACTTGTACTTATTAACATATATTTTATAACCAAATGAAATGAGCTTCATATTGTTTCGACCTGTGTGAGCGGATGCTTGCACAGGTTTTTTGTGCTTTCCAAAAATGGTTTTGAAGGTGGATTTGAGCAGATTGTGGATGTGAATCGTCTGATTGGACCAAGCTATAGGTTGGAAAATGATTCTGGAAATGATAAAAGTCATAGGCAAGAAAATCCTTGTGTACCAATGGGTTCAGTCATTATGCATCAATTAAAACGATTACATAACCTAATGTTGTCATCATTGTTCATGACGAAAGTACGCTTTCATTTCATTGAACAGGAGAGCATTCTCGCTTAGGATTACAGCAGGGGAGAAATGATACCCCTTTCATAAATCATAATCACTTGATCCAAGGAGGATAATACAATGAGTAATTTGGACCAATCGTCCAATTCCAAAGGTGGGCTACGGGTTGGTGTTCAGCGTTTTGGCCGATTCCTGAGTGGTATGGTCATGCCAAATATGGGAGCGTTCATCGCCTGGGGATTAATTACGGCTCTGTTCATTCCAACAGGCTGGTTCCCTAACGAGACGCTTGCACAGCTAGTTGATCCGATGATCAAATATTTGCTGCCACTGTTAATTGGTTACACCGGAGGTACGATGGTGCATGGTCAGCGTGGTGGTGTCGTGGGTGCCATTATGACCATCGGGGTCATCGTGGGTAGTGATATCCCGATGTTCCTCGGTGCCATGATTGCCGGACCACTGGCAGCATGGATCATTAAAAAGTTTGATAAATCCATTGAAGGTAAAGTTAAAGCCGGATTTGAAATGCTTGTTAACAACTTCTCAGCCGGTATTATTGGCGGAATCTTGGGGATTTTTGCGCTACTGGGCATCGGGCCTGCTGTAGAAGCGATTAGCAAAGTATTATCTGCCGGGGTACAAGGGTTAATGAATCTTGGTTTGCTGCCGCTGGTCAACCTAATCATCGAACCAGGTAAAGTATTGTTCCTGAACAATGCAATCAACCACGGGATTCTGACACCGATTGCAACAGATCAAGCGAGAGAATTAGGGAAATCCGTATTATACATGCTTGAATCGAACCCGGGTCCGGGACTTGGTATCTTACTTGCTTACTGTTTCTTCGGACGCGGAATGGCCAAATCTTCTGCACCGGGTGCCGTTATCATTCATTTCTTCGGGGGAATTCATGAGATCTACTTCCCTTACATTCTGATGAGACCGATTCTGATTCTTGCCGCAATTGCGGGTGGCGTCGCAGGTACATTAACATTCATGCTCACCGGAGCAGGACTTGTTTCAGCACCATCACCGGGTAGTATTATCGCGTATTTCTTCTTAACACCAAAAGGTGGATACCTGCCGATGCTCGCAGGGGTGCTTGTAGCAGCCGTCGTTTCTTTCCTGGTTGCAGCAGTGTTGCTGAAAACGGGTAAACAAAAGGACGAAGATCTGGAGTCCGCATCCAGTCGGATGAAAGACATGAAGAGTCAAGGAACCGTGCCAAACGCTGGTATTACGGCTAATCAACGTGAAGCAGACAGAGCTGCAGATATGGCTTCTTCTACAGTGAAAACAGATGTGAAGAAAATTGTCTTCTCCTGTGATGCAGGCATGGGATCGAGTGCCATGGGCGCTTCCATTCTACGCAAGAAGATGAAGGCAGAGGGGATTGACGTTACGGTGACCAATACGGCTATCAGTGATATCCCGCCGGATGCAGACGTGGTGATCACACAACAAGTATTGACCGATCGTGCCCGCTCCGTTGCACCGAATGCAGAACATATATCCATCGACAACTTCCTAAAAAGCCCGGAATACGATGCGCTCGTTGAACGTCTAAAGTAATTGCACGCATTTGTTTTCCCTGAGCCGGAGGCTGAGATATGAGTATTACCAAAAGACAACGTGAAATCGTGGAGTTTCTGCTGGAGCATCCACATGAAGTCACTGCCGGCGAAATCGCCGTTGAAGTAAAGGTCAGTACCCGAACGGTTCACCGGGAGCTGCAAATGATTGAACAATGGCTTGAACCTTTGGGCATGAAGCTGGAAAAAAAATCAGGAACCGGTATCCGAATCGATGCCAGTTCCGATGATCTGGCTGTATTGCGCCAGCAACTAGAGGGTAAAGAATATGTAGAGTTTACGCCAGAAGAGCGTAAGCTCTTCATGCTTTGCATCCTGCTGGATGAACCGGAGCCTGTAAAGTTACTCGCCTTGGCTTCGGATCTGAAAGTGACCGTATCAACCGTAACCACTGATCTGGACGATCTGGAGTCACGGATTCGTCAGGCGGGACTAAAGCTGGTTCGCAGACGTGGATATGGCGTCAAGATTAACGGAAGTGAGACGATTCATCGCACAGCCATAGCTGCACTTGCTCTCGAATTTTTGGATGAATCCGACCTGTTCGGAAGACAACCTGAACAAGGGGGCTCCATCGTAAACCAAAAATTGTTGGATATGATTGGACATGGTGATGTACTTACGGTCGAAAATGCGTTATGGCAACCAGATATCGAATGGCTGGAGAACATCCCGGAACGCCAATACATGAAGTTGCTGATTCAATTATCCGTAGCGGTTGTACGTATTCGTAAAGGCTTTGGCATTGGCCGTATACCTCCCCTGGAGAACAAGGGAGATGAAGTCGCAGAGCAGGATGAGATGAAGGTTCCACCTTATATGGCTTCCCGCTTGTGTGGTGTGTTATCGACCCAGCTGGGGCTGACATTCTCCCAAGATGAGCAAGCTTATTTTCACAGACTATTAGTTGAGACAGAGCAGCGGATTCATTCTTCGCGGCTGTTGCCAATAGATGATTTGATTTTACTGGACAGGGTACATTCACTGATTGATCAGATGCAGGCGAGAACACATTACGCCTTTCATGAGGATCGTTTGCTTCGTGAAGGTCTGCTTGGTCATATGCAACCTGTCATGGAGCGAATTGAAGGGCAACAGATGATTCGTAATCCGCTACTGCAGCAGATTCGCAAGGATTATGATTCCCTCTTCGAAGAGGTCAAACAATCCGTGCATCAAGCTTGGCCAGGCACAGAAGTTCCGGATGAAGAAATTGGTTTCTTGGTCATGCATTTTGGGGCTTCCATCGAGAGGTTACGTGCATTGAAACGGGAGATCAGGGCGATCATCGTGTGTACAAGCGGAATCGGCTCATCACGTATGCTCTCCAGCCGACTGTCCAAGGAGATTCCCGAGATTCGGATCATGGACAGCGTGTCCTGGTATGAAGCTGCCCGGATGCCTACAGATCAATATGATCTGGTGTTATCCACTGTTGATCTGCCGATGGATGAGCATCAGTATTACAAAGTGAGTCCACTGCTTACGGCAGAAGAGAGCGAGCGTCTGCGTCATTTTATCCGAACAACAACATTACAACGACAGCATAATAAGCCCCGTGAAGCCGAGGTTCAGACGACAAGTCGTTACTCGGACCCGGATGGAATGGAAGCTATTTTAGTTGAAATCGTCCGAATTATTGGCAAGTTTCAGGTGTATCCGTTGGATAACCAAGATATCGGTTTCTATAAAACCGTATATGCGATGTGCAACGCACTCCATGGATCTGGTGTGCTGAAGGAACCGGAGGAGGTCGCGAAACGGTTGGAGGCACGTGAGGCAGTGGGGAGTCAGAAGATTCCCGGTACAAGACTTGCGCTGTTTCATACACGCAGTGAGGGAATTTACAGGCCGTCTATTAGCTTGTTTCAGCTCACTGAGCCACTCCTCTGTACGCCGGATGATCCGGCAGGAGTTACCCATGTCCTCTTGATGCTTGGTCCCAGAGAATTATCCAAGGAAAGCCTGGAGGTTCTCAGTGAGATCAGCGCCCTGTTATTACAGGAAGAAATGATTACATTGCTGGAAAAAGGAATCAGGGATGAACTCATTCATTACCTGTCCCAGGAACTTGTTGGATTTTATCGCAGTAAAACCGAAATTGGAGGTCAACCATTATGAGTATGTTAACAACAGATAAAGTCATCATGAATGCGACGGCTCAGGACAAATACGAAGCGATTCGTATGGCAGGACAGATTCTGAAGGATGCGGGACATATTACCGCTGATTACATTGAGAAGATGATTGAACGTGAAGAGATTGTCTCGACCTATGTAGGGAACGGCCTGGCTATTCCGCATGGTACAAAGGAGTCCAAAGCTTTCATTTTATCCACAGGTATCTCTGTCATTCAGTATCCACAGGGTGTTGATTTTGGCGAAGAAAAGGCTTATATGGTCATTGGTATCGCGGCTCAAGGCGGGGAACATATGGAGATCTTGACTAGCATCGCGGTGATCTGTGCTGAGGATGAGAATATGGAGGCCTTGCGTCTGGCGAAAACAGCCGAAGAAGTTATAACTATTCTGGAAAGTGAAATGGAGCTATGAAGGCCCTACACTTTGGCGCAGGTAACATTGGACGCGGGTTTATCGGATTGATTCTCTCCCGTGCAGGGTATGAGGTGATTTTCTCCGACGTGAATCAGACCTTGGTAACGGCTCTCCAGCAACGGGGACAATATACGGTGGAACTGGCCAACGAGAGCAAGGATCAGGAGACCGTCACAGGTGTAAATGCAATCGATGGAACCCAGCTGGAGACGGTTGCCCAAACCGTGGTGGAAGCGGATCTGATTACAACCGCGGTGGGCGTAGGCGTGCTGAAACATATTGCACCAGGTATTGCAAGGGGACTTGAGAAAAGACTGAATTCGGGTCCGGTACAAAACCCGCTTCACATTATCGCTTGCGAGAACGCCATTGGAGCCAGTACGCAATTGAAAGAGCATGTATATGGTCTGCTCGATGAAAAGGTACGTTCCCTTGCAGATCAGTACATTTATTTTCCCGACTCGGCCGTAGACCGGATTGTACCTATTCAGCATCATGAAGATCCTCTTCATGTACAGGTGGAGCCTTTTTACGAGTGGGTGGTGGATCGTTCCCAGATGGCTCCTGCATTCAAACCGGTTGAGGGCATTGTATATGTCGATGATCTGGAGCCATATATCGAACGTAAACTGTTCACGGTTAATACAGGACACTGCGTTGCAGCATATATCGGTAATGTGCACGGGTATGACACGATTCAGAAGGCTATTGCTGATGAAAAGGTGAAATCCATTGTATACGGCGCTTTGCAGGAAACTGGAAAAGTTCTAGTGAAGCGTTTTGCATTCAACCCGGAAGAACATGAGCAGTATATTGTCAAAATATTGGGACGGTTTGTCAACCCGTATCTTACCGATGAGGTTACTCGTGTTGGTCGTTCCCCGCTGCGTAAGTTGTCTCCGAATGATCGTCTGGTTCGTCCGGCCCTTCAGGCCTATGCGGATGGAAGCGAAACAACTTATCTGGCTATGGGCATGGCAGCAGCCTGCAAGTTCGATGTCTCCGATGATCCGGAAGCAGTTGAACTGCAGGATATGATCCGCGAGAAGGGGATTACAGCTGCCCTCCACCATTATACGTCCATGGATGAGCAACATCCGGTGCTTGAACAGGCTGTTGCCCAGTATAACCAAATGTAAGAGTAGTGTTAGCCAGCTAATAGTATAGATGATGCATAATGAAGAAGAGCCATACAGTCGTTAACTGTGTGGCTCTTCTTTTGGTTGGTGTTTATCGGCATAGTCATCCAAACAGCGTTGACATATGCACGATTTTCGGCGCTGCTCTGCCGGAATGCGGTCAAATACACCTTCGGGGAAAGTAGCCCGGTTACACCAGCATTCCGAATGGGGATGTCCTGCGGCATAGGAACAGCGATTAGCTTCCCCGCATAATGGGCAGACAAGAACATCGATATGGATGTGCTCTTGATCGTCTTGTTCTGCAGACATTCAGTTCTTCCCTCCCTGTGCAATAGCTACGAGCTGAAGTTAAACATACTGGTCCCAGTATAACAGAAATGTGTTGGTGATTATGGATTTCACTCTGTATATATGACTTCCAGTTCACCACATCTGTTTCTCCCATCGGCTATTCTTCAGGCGGTAACTCGATCTGTAGACCTTCCACATGTTTGCGTCCCATCAACTTACGCTTCTTTCGATTTTCCTTTGTTTCTAGCACAATGTCCAAGTCATAATCGTCACCCGGATAAAGCTCATTGGCAGATATATGCAGGGTCAGGCGTTTCTTATGGATTTTGACTTTGCGTCCCCGTAACATGACCCCGATATTTCCACGGCTATCCTCGACATCACAGACGACGCCCGACTGATTAAGATAGGCCGCATACACCCGATCTCCTTTGCGAAAAGTTTTGGCAGGAGCAGGAGAATCCGACTCTCTGGTTGTTGTCTTTTTGTTGAGACGGATTGGATCTTTTGACTGTTTCGACTGGTTCTTTCTGGATAACTCTGCTGGGCTGACTGATTCTGTACCAGAACGAGCAGGCGTCAGGGCCTTAGTTTCCGAAGGAGGTGACGTGAATCCTAATGTACGATCTCTCGAAATACTTTGATCGGACAGGGACTTGGATCGCTCGATAATTCGCTGTGGCATGCCCAGCTTCAATGCAATGGAATAGGCGTAACTTTCACCAGCTTCTCCGATACGCAATCGATACAGCGGCTTGAGAGAAACGGTGTCAAATTCCATACGGGCATTTTCGAATCCTGGCGTGGCAGTTGCAAAATGTTTGATTTCACCAAAGTGTGTTGTCGCCACAACGGTTGCTCCGCGGCTGTGAAGTTCCTCCAGCATGGCGATGGACAGTCCGACACCTTCACCGGGATCTGTGCCGGAAGCCATCTCATCAATGAGCACCAGCGTCGACGTATTGGCCTGTTCCAGTATGCCAATCATATTGCGAATATGTGCAGAGAATGTACTGAGTGCTTGTTCCATACTCTGTCCGTCACCAATATCAACCGCTACCTCGTTATAAACAGCCATCTCGCCACCTTCCTCTACCGGAATAAGCAAACCGGATTGCATCATCAGGGTTAACAAACCAAGTGTTTTGAGTGCGACCGTTTTACCACCGGTATTCGGGCCCGTAATAATGAGCGACGAGTACGTTCTGCCGATGGCAAAATCGAGGGGAACCATAGAAGAACCCATGAACGGATGACGTGCACGTTGAAGGCTAATGTGGCCCTGAGTATTGACTCGAACGGTACGCCCATCCATGGTGGCCGCATATTTGGCTTTGGCAAACAGGAAGTCCAATACACCTACCGTTTCGGTGTTGAGGGCGATTTCACGGTTATACGATTCGGCCATAGAGGTTAAATCACCGAGAATTCTCATCTCCTCTCGGGACTCCTCGGCTTGTAGAGCAGCCAATTCCATCTGCAGACTTACTAATTCAACGGGTTCAATATACACGGTTTGCCCGCTCCCCGATTCATCCAGCACACTGCCTTTCACCTGTTTGCGAAACTCTTTCTTAATGGGCAGCACCGTTCTTCCTCCCCGTTGGCTGATGACATGTTCCTGCATAATGGAGCGATGTTTACTCATCAGAGAATCAAGTTTTCGTTTCATGCGTTCCGCATTCACCGTTATTTTTTTACGAATACGAATCAGTTCCTTGCTCGCCTGATCCTGAATGCTTCCACTATGGATGCAGCGCTCAATCTCACTCAGCAAAGGTTCGATCATGATCATGGACGCTGCATAACGACTGACGGTGGGAGCGGCCCCGGATTTGCCCTCCATGTATTTCATAAGTTGTGCACAGCTCCGCAGGAACTGAGCGAGATGACTGAAGTCGCGTTCACTGAATAGATAACCGGTGCCAAGCAGATCCATAATGGTTTCCATTCCGTCGAGTGAAGGGAGGGGGATACTGGCCCCGAAGCGAATCAATGCAGCAGCTTCTGCTGTTTCTTCCAGGCGAATCTCGATCAGGTGAGCATCTACCATCGGTTTTAGTTCTCTCGCATAACGTTTGCCCAGATAAGACAGGGCGCAGTCTGCAACATTTTTTTGAATTTGTGGATAGCCCAAACTGTTTAATGTGTTCTCATTCATGCGTAATCTCTCCTTGAATTTGAATTGGGATTTCAGTTGACGCGCTGAAACATATTCCTGGAAAACGCAAAAAGGGCGGAGAATGAACAAACGTCATTCTCCGCCCTAAACGTATGGGAAAGCAAAGTCCACTACAGGTCTATATTAAAAAATCCGCGCTGAACTCAGCGCGGAAATAGACCCGGACAATTACAATCCCGGAGGCGATTTATGATATCCGCTGTTCTTAACTAAGTACAGGGATCTGGCGCATCATGAAATACACGTATGCCATATGGGCACAAGCGCAATGAAAGGCCAAACTCCTGAATATGAAACTTGGTTAGTTAAGAACATTCACCGACATTAAAAATCTCTCCTTTGATTGAGGAATATGCAACCAATATAAACTGGAAATTGGTTTGAAGTCAACCTTTAGAATAAATGAGTGGACTTGAATAAGAATGGGTTTTAAAATAACAATAGTAAATTAATCCAATGAAAGCGATTTATTTTAATAAACATACGTATAAAGGAGGATGCTCTTCTTGCCGAAGTATTTACTGCGTTTGCTCTGTTTTACCCTGATCCTCGGAGCCCTTCCGGTCATTGTTATTGGTTCGGTCTCGTATACGATTGCATCACGTGACATTGAACAGAAAGTGCGTGAGAGCAATCTTCAGATATTACATCAGACCCAAATGAGGGTAGAACAAGTTCTGCGTAGCCTGCAATTATCATCCATCCAGTATGTTAATTCGCCCTTGGTACTACAAGCGATGAAGAAACCACTAGACAGTAGCGAGTTTCAGGAGATTCGTGATCTGACCTCCGGTTTTAACAACTTGCAAGCGGTTACGAACATTGACCAAGCCTATCTGGTCAATCTGGATGAAGATTGGGTCGTTTCGATGCGTTCTTTTGGCAAATTGGATGATTTCAGCATTCGAGACCGAATTGGCTCCTACCTAAGTTATACCAACAGCCTGTTCTGGGTCACTCAGAATGCTAGTTCAGCCAAAGAAAGTGTACCTGTGTCAGCAGGTATGGGTGAACTAACACCCGAACAGGCACCTGCTCTTATATCATCGGATAATGTGGTCAGTATGGTATTCAAAATCCCGATGATACCAACCAATGTGAAACCAAAGGGATTTCTTGTAATTGATATCGCCGATACGGAACTGAGTACATACTTGAGCCGAAATACGAATTCTGGAGATATGTACGTTCTGGATCGGGAGCAGAAGTATTTTCTGAACGATATGCAGCAAGGCGGGAAATATGACGGGCTGAATAAGGAAATTCAGGAAATGGTGCAAACGACGGGCCAGCCAGAGGGTTTCTTCAGTGCGGAGGTGGAAGGTAATCAAGTGGCGGTTAGCTATAGACAATCTCCGCTCAATGGCTGGTTATACGTGTCCGTTGTATCTCTTGGACAGATCACGGCCCAGTCACAGAAAATTGCATTGGTTACTGGTATCGCTACACTGGTCATGTTATGTGTAACGGGATTGTTCGCCATATACGGCAGTCGGCGGATGTACTCACCAATCTCCAGACTGCTACAATTTACGAAGGGTTTGGATTCCCCAGTTGCCCCGTCAGGACGCCGTCAAGATGAATTTATCTATATTGAGGAGCAATTGTCAACCTTGTTCAGTTCGGAGAAAACGATGCGTGAGCAGATGAAGGGGCAGCATGTGCACCTCCAGGAGTTTTTTATGACCAAACTGCTGACAGGTAAAATCTCGGAAGAAGATTTCAGATATCAGGGAGAATTGTACGATTTCCCGACAGGGTGGGCGAGTCTTGGCGTACTCATGCTCCAGATCGATACCTTGGAAGGGACCCGATATGAGGAACAAGATCGCGATCTGCTGCTGTTTGCTGTCAATAATATGGTAGGTGAGCTCCTCCCTTCGGCAGTTCGGTTCACCCCAGTCATGCTGGATGATGCTCAGGTCACCGTTCTTGCCTCCGAACTCACGGATGAGGTGCAGCTGAAGGAATGGATGCATACCCAGGCAGACTGGATTCGCGAACGTGTCGTGACCTACCTGAATCTGCCCGTAAGTATTGGCATCAGTCGTTCTTACGCTTGTATCGGAGATACGCCAAGAGCGGTTCAGGAGAGCCGCGAGGCTCTGCAAGGCCGGGTCAGTCTGGGCAGCCGTATTATTTTACATTACGAAGATATTCAGCCCCGTGGTCAGATGGAGGCCGCGTTGTATACCCAGTTACGTATGATCGAGGATCAGCTCGCGTCTGCGCTCAAGCAAGGAGATGAAGAGAAGACGGACACCTACTTTAAGCAATATTTGGGACTGCTTGCAGACAAAAAGCTTCATTTCAGTGAATACCCCGTCATTATGGTTCAGTTATTGTCTCGTGTATATCAGCTTGTGCAGGAGCAAGGCGGGGATGTAGCCGAAGTACTGGGGGAAAAAGCATCCATGTCACATTTGCTGAAGTTGTCCACATTGGACGAAATGACCAATTGGTTCCGCAAGCGGCTGTTCCTGCCCGTCATTCGTTTCTGGCGAGAGCAGGAAGAATCCCAATACATGAATATTGCGAGACGTATGATTCGTTTGATCGAGGAACGTTATGATCGTGAATTGTCGCTGGAAGCCTGTGCCGCTGAGCTTAATTTTCACCCTGTCTACCTAAGTCGGGTATTCAAGAAGGAAGCTGGAGTCAATTTTACGGAATATCTCGCAGAGTATCGTATGGAAAAAGCAAAGACATGGCTGCAAACAACAAATCTTAAAATATCGGAGATTGCCGAGAAATTAAACTATACCAACCCAACCGCATTTATCCGTACATTTCGCAAAATCACAGGAACCACCCCCGGCAAGTACCGGGAGCAGCAGCGATAAAACAAACCTGCTCTGCCCGCCATGGCAGGCAGGCTTTTTTATGTTTGGATGAAGGAAGAAGACCACTTTTCTTTATGAAGTTAAGACAGGAATATAGAGGTTGAAAGCAGTTCATTGCGCCTTTGAACTCTGTGATGTAAATGAGCTAAACCCTTGCTACATAAGGAAAAACAAAAGGCTAAAACGAGACGATAGCCAGTCATTCGTTTATCCTCCACAATGAAGACATGAATTCAGGAAGTGATATTTTGTAATCGTTTCCAATGTGGGGAGGAAGACAATATGAAAGCCGAAACGGCGGCTCGAACACGGCCCGCTACCCGCAGTGACAAAAACCTGCTGTGGAGGGACATTATCAAAAACCGGTGGCTGTATATCATGTTAATACCGGGTGTGCTTTACTTTGTTATTTTCAAATACATACCCATGTATGGCATCACGATGGCTTTTCAGGATTACACGCCTTACAAGGGCATCTTGGGAAGTGACTGGGTAGGGTTCAAACATTTCCAGCGTTTCTTCGGAGAACCACAGTTCTGGGCATTATTTCGGAATACGTTTTTGCTTGCCATTTATAACATTGTGTTCTTTTTCCCACTGCCGATTGTACTGGCACTCATGATGAATGAAGTTCGCCGTGAACGGTTCAAACGATTTGTACAAACACTTGTCTACGTTCCACACTTTGTTTCCTGGGTTGTTGTTGTCGGTGTGTTCTACATGCTGTTCACAACCGAGGGTGGTGCGATTAATGAATTGCTCTATAACCTGACTGGACAAAAAGTGGCGTTCCTGCTTGAACCCGGATGGTTCCGAACCATGATTGTTGGACAATCCATCTGGAAAGAGGTCGGTTGGGGCACGATTATCTTCCTGGCGGCACTTTCGGGTGTTGATACACAGCTCTACGAAGCTGCAAGGATTGATGGTGCCAATCGCTGGCGCCAAACCTGGCATATTACGCTGCCGGCCATTCGCAGTACCATCGTCATTTTGCTCATTCTGCGTCTGGGCAATTTCCTGGATACAGGCTTTGAACAGATCTTCCTGATGCTAACTCCGACAAACCGGGATGTGGGCGAGGTATTTGATACCTACGTGTACACGAAGGGTCTTACCCAGGCACAGTACAGTTATAGTGCTGCTGTCGGGTTGTTCAAATCGGTTGTCGGGCTGGCGCTTGTTCTTGGTGCCAATACGCTGGCCAAAAAATTCGGGGAGGAAGGCGTCTACTAACCCTCGGGAGTAGACGTTCTTCACCAGACAGGAGTGAACATTAAAATGCAACAGGATAAAACGTGGGGCAACCGGATCTTTGATTTTCTCAATCACGGCTTGCTGCTGTTGATTGGAATTGTGACGGTCATCCCGTTCATGTATATTTTGGCCGTTTCGTTTACCAGTCCGCATGAAGTGGCTAAGGGAGGATTCATTCTTTTTCCAAAAGAGTTCTCTCTGGCCGCGTACCGTTACATTTTCTCTACAGATACTTTGATTCGCAGTCTGGGTGTATCGGTCTATATTACCGTGATCGGTACCTTCATTAACCTGCTGTTTACATCACTTATGGCGTATCCGCTCTCCAGAAGATATCTGCGTGGACGCCAGCCCATTTTGCTCGGTGTATTGTTCACGATGCTCTTCAGTGGCGGAATGATTCCAACATACTTTGTCGTGAAATCTTTGCATTTGACGGATACGTTATGGTCGCTGATGTTACCTACCGCTATTAGTGCATTTAACTTGATCGTACTCAAAAACTTCTTCCAGGCCATTCCCGATGAACTGGAGGATGCAGCCAAAATTGATGGATGTAACGATGTCAGCGTATTGTTCCGGATTGTACTGCCGTTGTCCATGCCAGCCATGGCGACATTTTCACTCTTTTACGCGGTGGCCCACTGGAACAGTTTCTTCAGCGCTGTTATCTATATCAACGATAGTGAGAAGTGGCCTGTTCAAGTTTGGCTGCGTGAGATTGTCATTCTGGCACAGAGCCGAATCGGAGACACGAGTATCGAAGAGACCGAGATCCAGCCGCTTACCATTCGCATGGCGGTTATCGTATTCTCCACAATCCCGATTATGCTGGTATATCCATTCCTGCAAAAGCACTTTGCAAAAGGCGTGATGCTGGGTTCGGTGAAAGGTTGAGTCGTCACATGGTTCAAAGTCAGTTCAGTATGACTGCATAAAAAAAGGGAGGTTTTCATGTTATGAAAGCAACAAAAAAGAAAGCCGTAGCTGTCTTAAGCACACTGGCACTGGTGACAGGTTTGCTGGCAGGATGCGGATCAGACGAGGGTCAGGCTGCCGAGGGCGGCGTACAAAATGTGTCCATAGCCATTGCACAGGTGGGTGATGTGCCAAGCAAAGGCAATGAAGTTCAGCAAAAGATTGAAGCGTATACCAATACCAAACTGGATATCCAGTGGATTCCGGCTTCGGCCTACAATGACAAAATTAACGTGATGATCGCTTCAAGCGATATGCCAAAAATTGTGAAAGTGCAATATAACCCAACGGTGACCAGCGCGATGCGTAATGACGTGTTCTGGGAAGTGGGGCCTTTTCTGAAAGACTACAAAAATCTGTCGGCACAGAACGAGCGTTTTTTTGACAACATCAAGGTAGAGGGCAAAATCTATGGGGTTCCTGTGTTCTCCGATATTGCGCGGGCTACAGTGATCTATCGCAAGGACTGGTTCGAGAAACTGAATCTGAAGGTGCCAACCACACCGGATGAATGGTATGAAACGATTAAAACGCTGGCTACCTCGGATCCGGATGGAGATGGTCAGGATAATACGTTTGGACTGATGCTTTTCAAAAAATATAATGAGGATCAATATTCCTTCACAACGCGCCTTGGCGTAAGTTTTGGTGCACCTAACAAGTGGAAGGTCGAAGATGATGGCAGCTTCACGCCGGAATTCATGACACCGGAATATATGCAGGTGCTGGATCTGCTGAAACGTTTGTACGATGAGAAACTACTGAACCAGGACTTTGCCGTATTCGACTCTACGGAAGCGGAGAAAAAGTATGATTCCGGTGTTGTTGGTATCCGTGTTGGTGTTGCGCAGAACGGAAAAAGTCAGCAAGAGCGTTTGTCCAAAAACAATCCGGATGGTGTGGTAGACATCGCTGGTTTGCTTGGAGCGAACGGAGATCGTGTTGCAGGACAGACGGGTAACTCCGGAATACTGGCATTCCCTAAATCAACGGTGAAATCGGAAGAAGAACTCAAGAACCTGCTCTCCTTCCTGGATAAACTGATGGACCCTGAGATGGCGACCCTGTTGATGCGTGGTATGGAAGACAAACATTACACCAAAGTGGGCGAAGATCAGGTGGAGATGAGTGACTTCGATGCATTCCAGCGTGAAGTGAAGCCTTACCGTGACAACCTTCCTTATGTCGAAGGCTATAACGTACCGAAATTGAAGGATACCGAACTGGGTGAAAAAGGTACGGCACTTGCCAAGGAACTGGCGGAGCACGCTGTGCCAAACCCTGCACTGACGTTATATTCTCCAACGTATGGTGACCGCGGGGCGGATCTGGATCAGGTGATTGCCGATGCACAAACCAAATACATTATGGGCAAGATCGATCGAAGTGGCTGGGAAAAGGAAATCGAGAATTGGGGCAATGCGGGTGGAAACAAGATTCGTGAGGAATATGCCGAAGATTATAAAAAACAGGCTCAATAAAGAGCCGGAAGCGGAGGCTTGATCATGAAGGAAACACTGCAACTCACATCGGTGCGCATGGCACAGCAGTTCATGGAAA
Organism: Paenibacillus sp. 10L310; assembly: GCF_056395745.1. Taxonomy (NCBI): domain Bacteria; kingdom Bacillati; phylum Bacillota; class Bacilli; order Caryophanales; family Paenibacillaceae; genus Paenibacillus; species Paenibacillus sp. 10L310. The sequence continues at coordinate 111,907 of NZ_JBFTKC010000004.1, forward strand.
GTTATCGAAACCATGAGCTGTACGCCACTTGGCATTATGAGAACGGCTGCTTACTGAAAGCGCTGGAGGAGCTGTATACACATACGGGGGAGCAAAAGTATTTTGACTACATCTGTGAGCTGATGGATCATTTCGTTCAGGAAGATGGCTCCATTCGCTCCTATACGGTTGAGGAATATAATCTGGATCAGATCAATCAGGGGAAATCACTGTTCCTGTTGCACGAGAAAACGGGAGAAGAGAAGTATCGCAAAGCTGCGGAGTTGCTGATGACTCAGCTTAAGGGACAGCCACATACGAGTGAAGGCGGGTTCTGGCACAAAAAGATATACCCTTTCCAGATGTGGCTGGATGGATTGTACATGGCTACTCCGTATCTGACCCAGTATGGCGCAGTGACGGGAGAAGAGAAGTGGTTTGACAAGGCGGCTCTGCAGCTCTTGTTGGTGGAGCAACGTACACGTGATCCGCGTAGCGGTCTCTTGTACCATGCCTGGGATGAGAGCAAAGAGCAGCGCTGGAGTTCGGGAGAAACGGGATGTTCTCCACATGTGTGGAGCCGGGCAATGGGCTGGTATGTGATGGCGGTTGTGGATACCTTGGATCATCTGCCGGTAGATCATCCGCAGCGCGGACAGATTGTGGGTATCTTCGAACGGGTAGCAAACGCACTAGTGCATGTACAGGATCAGCAGACCGGACTATGGCCACATTTGTTGGATCAACCGGGACGTGAGCGGAACTATCTGGAGGCTTCCGGGACCTCAATGTTTGTCTATGCATTGGCCAAAGGTGTGCGTAAAGGATATCTGAGTGGCAAGTTCAAAGCGGTTGCGGAGAAAGGATATCAGGGTCTGCTACAGCATCTGTTGCAAACGGACCGTGAAGGCGTGCTGTCCTTGACGCAGTGTAATGGCGGAGCCGGTCTTGGAGGAAACCCGTATCGTGACGGGTCCTATGAGTATTATGTGACCGAGTCCATTCGGATCAATGATCCGAAGTCGGTCGCTCCGTTCATTTTGGCGGGAGTGGAGATTGAACTGGCGTAATGCTGGTTCTTCTCTTTAGAAGATTTATGATAGCGCATACATGGTTGGTTTGAGTGAAGTGAGGCAAGCTTGCTGAACAATTTGGCTATCAAAAAAGGAGAGATGGTTCATGAGTCCAAAAGGTCCAATGTCCCGTTTAGGCGGAATCGTTGTAATTGGTGCTATGTCCGCTGGATTGCTTGCAGGTTGCGGGGGAGAGAAAGCACCTGCTGCAGGGGAAGGTAAACTTCCCATTTCCATCTCTTTAATGCAGGTAGGAGATATACCGGCCAAGGAGAACGGGATTGAAAAGAAGATTGAGGAATATACCAATACGGATGTCAATGTACAGTGGATTCCGCAGTCTGCTTTTGATGATAAGGTGAATGTTATGGTTGCTTCAGGCGAGATGCCGACCATTATGCGTGTGAATTATGTGCCGACAACATTTAATGCCGCCAAAACGGGACTGTTCTGGGAACTGGGGCCTTACTTGAAGGATTATAAGAACCTGTCTGCCCAATCCGAAGCTTATTTTAACAATATCAAAATTGAAGGCAAGGTGTACGGTATTCCGAACTTCCGGGATATTGGACGGACTGCGATCGTATATCGCAAGGACTGGTTTGATACATTGAAGCTGGATATACCCAAAACGCTGGATGACTGGTATGAAGTGATGCGCTCCATTCGCAAGGATGACCCTGACGGGAATGGTAAGGAAGATACGTACGGTGCACTGCTTTTCAAAAAGTATAATGAGGGTGTCTCTTCCCCACTGACGCGGATCGCTGTAAGTATTGGCGGTGTCAACAAATGGGGAGTGGATGATGCTGGGAAACTGACCCCGGAGTTCTTGACTACCGAATATATGGATACGATGAAACTTTTCAAGCGATTGTTCAGCGAGGGACTGATTAATAGTGATTTCCCTGCCCTGGACCCTTCTGATGCGGACAAAAAAATGGATTCCGGCCTGGTTGGCATGAAGCTTAACGGTGTGGCCCAGAACGGAAAGTCCTCTCAGCAGCGCCTTACACCTAACGCTCCGGATGGAGAGATTGATGTGGCTCCGTTCCAGGGAACCGATGGTATTCGAATCGCCGGGGAGCCGGGAAACTACGGAATGCTGGTCATCCCGAAGGCATCCGTTACGGATGAGGAGCAATTGAAGAAGGTTCTTACGTTCTTGGATCAGTTGATGGATGAGGAATTGAGTATGTTACAGCTCCGTGGATTGCTCGATGTGCACTACACCAAAACTGCGGATGGGAAAACCGAACTCAAAGATTTTGACGCTTATCAGCGTGAAGTGAAGCCATACCGGGATAATCTGTTAAGTATTGAAGGTTATAATGTACCTGAACTGGTTGATGTTCCGATTGGTATGAAAGGTACAAAGATGGCGCGTGAGAATGAGCAGTACGCCATCGCCAATCCGGCACTCACCTTGTCTTCGGCGATCTATACCGAGCGTGGTCAGGAGTTGGATCAGATGATCTGGGATGCACAGACCAAGTACATTATGGGGAAAATCGATGATGCAGGCTGGGAGCAGGAAATCGCAAGCTGGAGAAAAGCTGGTGGTGATCAATTGATTACGGAATTGGAAGCTTCCTATAAGGAATTGAACGGAAAATAAAGCTGGGTGAAATAAAAAAAGGTTGATCAAATGGAATGATATGGTTTATTCTATGGATGAGTTCATTTTCCAATATCATAAGAAAGACCACACCCTTAAAGCATAAGGCTATGAATCTGCGGATTCATGGCCTTTTTTTGTGTTTTAGGCGAATGAAGTGGGTCTATGGAAGGAGGGGCCCACGCCTTGAAGTGATGGGGATGGACGAAAAATAATACCAATAGCCTAGTACAACATGGTAGAATATTGATTATTATGGCAAATTTAGGTTTTATTTATGAAGAGAATTGACTAGGTTGACCAAGTAAAGCATCCCCATACTAAGGTACATAGGAGCGTGAGTAGATTGAATAAACGAATTGAAGGTCACGAGAAGAAGAAAAAACGGCATGTTTGGATCGTCGGGTTGGTAACAACAGCAGTATTGGCAGCAACACTATTACCGATGGGCCCCGTACATTTGACGTCAACAGCGAATGCTGCATCGGGAACAAGTGACACTGCCCTTAGCAAGTTCAAGGATATCAAGGGCCACTGGGCTCAAGCGACAATTGCCAAAGCTTATGAAAAAAAACTGATCTCTGGTTACCAGGATGGAACGTTTCGTCCTAATGGCAAAATCACGCGTGGGGAATATGCGACCATACTTGCCCGTGCGACTGGACTGGAGAAGGTAGAGGGACAGAATCCCTTTGCTGATCTCAAGGGACATTGGTCTGAAGCAGCGGTTAGCCAACTTGTTGGACAAGGATTCATTAATGCTGGCGATTATGCCAAAGGGTTCAATCCAAATGCGGAACTGACACGTTACGAGATGATGAAATGGATTGCAAATGGACTGATCAAGTCCGGAACCAGTTTTCAGGATGCTTTTAACGATACAAAAAATACGCTACTTCCTACACCGGAAGTGAACCGCGGCACCATTCGTGCTGAGCAGATTCCGTATCTTGCCCTTGTGCGTGGGACAGGCATTGTCGGTGGATTCCAGGATGGCACATTGAAACCTGCAGATTCCACCACTCGTGCAGAAGTATCGGCCATTTTACTGCGTTATATGGACGTGGAGGGCACGGATGCCGGGAAGTATAGCGACCTGAATGAGATGAGAGAGGTCGGCACGACGGGGACGAATTTAACGACCATTAGTAATTATAGGTATAGTAATAACTCCGCTAAAGTAAGTGATTTAGCAAGAGAAGAAATTAAATTATCCAATAATTCCGGTGTAGTTACACTGCATAGATATATTGTTGTAGATGTTACTCAAGGTAAAGCAAAAGGTCTCTATGCAACATTATTCATTGGTCCAGAGACACATCTTTTCAAAGGCAACTATATGGCTTTTGCAGATATATCTTTCACATCAAAAATTGAGAGATCCGATCCAATCACTTTTAATGGAGGGCTATATAGTGGTTTTTTACAATTTAATCGTTTGGATCTTAAGCAAGCATTCAAGAATGGCCTAGTGACTATCCCTGAGAGATCGAGTGATTTGATTAAGAAAGATATAAAGAAGAGATTTTGGGTGACATCTGTTTTAGAAGGTAAAAATGGAGCATATTCCTTTAATCAAAAAAGTGGAAATATACTAAAAATTCAGAATATGTAAGTCAAACTTAATGGTGGTGGAATATCTTTGTGTGCTCATGTTGAGAAGAAATCCTTAATTTTTATCTCAATTTTTCTTATTACTATACTATGTTTGAATTTAACATCCTCAATAGAAGCTGCAAGTTCAGATCCATATGGACCTAAGAAGCAAAAAATATCTAATACGGTACAGTCTGAAAAAAGGATAGCAAATCCAGGTGTTTACTGGTATCAACTTGACGATGGTAATTTTAAAGCAGATCACACTACTGGACCAACTTTTTCGAATAACCTCAATCCTAATTCATGTTCTATTCCATATCCAGATGAGAAGGAAATTCCTAATGAGGTCGATTTTTCTGAATGGCCTGCAATATCTTGGCCAGATTTTCAATCACAGACTGTTACACAGAGAATGCTAGATAAAATCCGTATTAAAAACGTAGATTACCAATCAACTACACTACAGTCGTCTTATACTGGTGTGGGTAATACGATTATAAGAGAAGGAAATACAATCGTAAAAATTATTACCAAAACAGGAGGCTCACACACAGTTACTAATCGAAGGGACTATGAAAATGGTGGTAAAACAATTCGAAACTGTGTGAAGCAAATCGTTGCATACCATACGCCCATGGATATCATCTGGGAAGGCGATCTGGTTGAAGAAAAAGAAATCGATGTAACACCGGATTCGGTTTTGACTATTGGACAAACAAAGCAGATGAAAGCCGAAGTTAGCACAAGACATTATGGCGAAACAGATTTTAATGGAGGCATAGACGTATCCCGCAGGGAAACGGAGATCAAATGGTTTTCTTCTGACGAGACGATTGCGAGTATAGAGCTCAAAACAGGGATGTTAACAGCCGAAAGTCCAGGCACGGTCACTGTGCGTGCGATCTGGAACAATGGTACATATCTGATCTCGGATACAGCCACCATAACCGTTACGTCTGAGCCAGGACTCGTGGTGAATTTGCCGAACGCTTGTAAAGCCAATACAACACCACTACAGGCAGAAGCCGTTCTAACCAAACCGGATCGCTCTGTTCATAAACTGACGGCTCACCCCAAACTGACGTGGCAGAGCTCGAATCCGGCTGTGGCAACGATCGGTGCTGATGGCAAAATCACGACAAAAGGGATCGTGGGTAGCACTACCATCAAAGCTCATTTTCTTGATTCTCCTCAGCAACTGGATGAACAAGGGACTCAGGTGCTTGAGGTGAAGGACTGCACGGATAATGGAGAAGGTGGTAATGATGGCGATCCGGGGGGTGACCCTGCGAACACTTGCCCCGTGACCATCAGTCCACCGAGTAGAGGTACGGTTATTGAAGCATCGGTTATGGACCCGTCTGTTCGAGGTGTGTTGAAGGCAGACGAGCGTGGATCTGAGAAGTTCGATGTTACCCGTGGTATTCCAACTTCGGAAGATCTCTATGCCAATGTTTTAGCCAAGGGATATCTGTTTCAGCACCGTTGGATTAACATGACAGGAACGGTGACTTACACCGTTAAGGTGAAAAGGGTTTATCATAAAACCTGGACGATCCCGGGAAGAGCGTCTAGTGGTGAGGGGGATCCAGGGACACCTCCTCAGCCCAGAGAACGTGATGTGCCTGGGGATAAAACCATGCAAGTAACACGGACATATAGCTATTGGCAGATTGATAACCTGGAGGTATACAAGTTAAATGAGGCAAAGGTATCTAACTATGCGTTAGGCGGTTATGGTGACACCGTGACCCTTATGCCCAATGCATATACACCACCGACTTTGCAATCGGCTATGGATACTGCGGTTACCAATCATGTGAAACCTGCGCCATGTCGAGAAATTGATCTTGGCATCAAAGGGGTTCCTGGTGGTTCGGATGAACCGCCTACGCCAGATGAAACATCATTGTTTCAATCCAAAGCTGAAGCGGAGGTTAGAGAGAACACCGTTAATAACGACAAGGTAACCTTTAATGGAGCGACGATTATGGACCCTGCTCCCGTGGAAAAAACAGCTCCAAGACCTGGGATGATCCCGCAGCCTGGTATGATCGGAGACGATGTTCTGTACCAGAACCGTCTGACGATCAAGAACACATTGATGAACAAAGCTAACCAGCCAACCACGGGTGAGATAACGTATGGACTGCTCCCTAGCAATGTTAACGGAGGTCAGGATCAGAAGTTCCCCATTCTGGGCATCAACTCGGTGACAGTACATACTCCAGTTGTGAACTATGCCTGGGTGTCAGATGATCAGCTGCATAACCAGAAGACCACGCCTGATCAGACAAGAGCTGCACTTATTTTAGAGCGTCCGTTTATTGTACGCATCCCAACTTCAGGGCAGCATCTGGATGTAGCGAGTTACCCTGGTTATGGAAACCATGATTATGCGAAATATTTCCGGATCAAACAGGTTCGTTTCCCATTTGATGTCTATAACGGTGCTAGAAGTCAGTTTATTCCGGCCATGACATGGGTGGATATTCCGGTAAATCAGTTGGACACTCCTTTTTATCTTCCTGTATGGGTAGATGAAGGGAATTACCAGATCGAGTTTCGAAATATCGCCGAAAATGCACCTGAAAACTACACAGAACAACAGGATGCCAATACGAATCTGACTCATCATGTCGCAGCAGATACCGTTGCTGTAGACGTTATCGGACGATTATATGATTTTCACATCACCGATATTTCAGACTACAACTGGGAGAATGTGTTCCGTAAGCGGATAGGCAGCCCCGAACCAACAGGTGTAAGCTACTGGACCGGAGGAAACAGTATAGACGGAGATCCCCGAGGTAATTTGGCTCCCTATGTCCTGCCTATTCGTCCTGGCAGTCATCCGGTACAAGGGTTCCGAAATGCTGCAGTGAAGACGGGTTACCATTTCAAGTTTGATCTGAAAACCAAGGGTAATATGTTTGGGAAACAGGATGGTATCCGAATTACGCCGACGTTCTCTTTTGTGAGTAAAGATGGCACCACCCGGCAAGAAGTGGATTTATACTACCATCGAGGACAGGAACGACTCATTCGTATCGGATCGGCACAAGATTTAGAAAAACGCTTTGTTGTCCTGAACTCACGGTTGCGGAATGTCCCCGGTACGGAGTTAGGTGATACAGCGCGTTATCAGTATACCTATGAACTGTCGGAGGAGGAACGCAATCAGGGTACAATGGCGGAACATATGGTTCGTTTCGTGGATCAGACCTCACATCATAAAACTTGGGTAGGTCGTTATGACTGGATGATTCTTCCTTCACAGATCCGTACACTCATTGGCCCAAAAGCAGATATTCCCTCCAGTGTTAATGTGGATCGGGCGAATGCAGCGATTCAGCGCTGGTATGGGGAATATAGCTTGCCAGCAGATGTATATGCGGTGCCCAAAGGAACCAATCTAGAACTGCTCGCGAGACAAAATCAGTTGGATGAGAAGGCTAAGATATTCCTGAGGGACGGTTACATTGTGGTTAACTTCAATATCGAAACATTGCGCAGTGGCAATACGAGTGCACCGCATCTGCAATATATTCATGCACCGTTGATGAATCAATGGCAAATGGAAGGTTTTGATAACAGCCCGGTAGATGGTCAGGGAAAAAGCTGGCCGATGCAAGATGGGGACGTGGTTTTGTACCACGCCGATCAATCCAGCCGGAATGATTTCCAATCCCAGGTACCGCATTAGGGAGATATCGTTTTACCCATAAAGAAGGCAGGCGTCATGTGAATCTACATGACGTTTGTCTTCTTTTGTGTAATTCGGATTATGGTTGGGTAGCAGAACGGGTATAAAGGGTAAGGAGCACTCGTACCATCCATGTTCATCAATTTTCTCAACGAGAGGGGAACAACACATATGATTGAAGAGGATAAGCAGGAACTATTGATTTCAGAAGATACATACAAAGGAAGAGATTTAGGTGTCACATTAGGAGCACAAACCTGTCACTTCAAAGTCTGGTCACCGTTAGCTGTTCAGATGGAACTACTTTTGTACCCACCTTTGACAGGGGGGAGCCCGGAGGAAGAGCCCAATCAACGGAAACAGCAGGCGCTACCTATGCAAAAGAAAGAACAAGGCATCTGGGTTATGGAACTGGAAGGTGATTTAAGTAGCTACCGTTACATGTACAAGCCTACTTTCGAAGATGGACATTCAACTACTGCTGTAGATCCCTACGCCCGAGCAGTGACCATGAATGGAGAAATGGGTGTAATTGTGAGACTGGAGCAGACACATCCGAAGGGATGGAGTGAGGATATTCGCCCGGAATTGACCAGTTCTGTAGATGCAGTCCTGTACGAACTGCATGTACGTGATTTTTCCATTCACCCATCATCTGGTATAACGAATAAAGGCAAATACATGGCTTTCACCGAGACGGGCCTGCATGATTCGGAGGGCAACACACTGGGGATCGATCATTTGGTTGAACTCGGGATTACCCATGTGCATCTGCTCCCAGTATTTGATTTTGCGACGGTGGATGAATCCAGGGTGGATGGTGATACGTCTGATGCCTCCAACTATAACTGGGGATATGATCCGCTCCATTACAATGTACCGGAAGGTTCCTATGCATCACGTGCAGATGATCCGGAGACACGAATTCGTGAGTTCAAATCCATGGTGCTTGCCCTTCATAACAAGGGAATAGGTGTCATTATGGATGTGGTATATAATCATACGTTTGATACGGCAGGCAGCTCTTTTGAGAAACTTGTACCAGGGTACTACTATCGTCAAAACGCCGATGGGACCTACAGCAATGGTTCAGGTACGGGCAATGAGGTGGCTACTGAACGCACCATGGTTCGCAAGTTTATCATCGACTCGGTCCGTTACTGGGCAGAGGAGTACCATGTGGACGGTTTTCGATTTGACCTGATGGGTCTGATCGACACAACTACGATGAAACAGCTTGCAGCGGAGTTGCACGCCGAAGTATCCCCATCCATATTGTTATATGGTGAACCATGGGGCGCACTGGATTCTCCTCTTGGAGATGATATGACCCTAAAAGGAACGCAGCGCGGAGCTGGTTTTGCTGTGTTTAACGATAATTTTCGAGGAGTGATCAAGGGAGACAGCGATGGCATGGGTACGGGATTTGCGACGGGCGCGGACGGGAAAGAAGACGAATTGTGGACTGGGGTCCGGGGAGCCATTCAGGATTTTACGGATGGTCCATCCGAGACGATTAACTATGTAACCGTGCATGATAATCTCAACCTGTGGGACAAAGTTGCACGTACACAAGGAATCCACGATACCTTGAATTTCCTCACCTATGACGAGGATGGAAGTATTCGTGGATGCCAGAGTGTGGAAGAGGCCGTAGAGAAGGCTAAGCCTTACCTGCAGATCGATCCAGAACACATTCTGGAGAATGAGACCGTTAGGCGTTGTCTGCTTGCCAATGGTATCGTTTTAACCTCCCAGGGTATTCCCTTGATCGCTGCTGGAGATGAGCTACTTCGCAGCAAATATGGGGACGCCAACAGCCACCAGAGTGGAGACGTAGTCAATGCCATACATTGGGAGCAAAAGCAGCTGTTCAAGCCGGTGTTTGACTATTATCGTGGGCTGATCCGTCTTCGGCGAGAACATCCAGCCTTTCGGCTTCGTACACGGGAAGAGATCGAGAAGCATGTTCGTCTAATAGAAAAAGGCAATGGGCTGCTAGCCTATGAACTGAACGGTACAGCAGCCAGCGATCCTTGGGAACGTATTGTTGTCATCTATAACGCGGCAAAAGAAAACCGTGACATCTCTGTCCCCACAGGGACATGGAATGTGATAGTAGAAAAAGGACAAGCAGGCGTTGATACGATACGTACCATACAGGACGGACATGCACATGTGAATGCGATATCCCTAACGGTGATGTATTCGAATTCCTAATGAACGGAATGCTTGCCAAGAATTGAAGGGTATCAACAAACCATTAGTAAAATCGCTAACAAGGCCACGTTCTAGATATCCAATCAAATCTAATCAAATAAATTGAGATAAAACAAATCCCTCTTTCCCGTAAGAAAGGGGGGATTTGTTGATGCGTCAGAAACCAATGCCTTGGTCGCAGGGCTATACATCGTCATGTCTGGAGCTTTTTTTATACTGTGCACCTGTTGGTGCATTTTAATCTCAACCAAATGACATCCTGCAATTTATTCTCGTATATTCCAAACTTTTTTTGTCGGGACAGGTACAAATGCTGTCAATCTATGGCGCTTGTTTTCATATCCTATATTTTGAAAGCGATTGCTAATTGAATACGCAAATTGGACCGATATGATGAGTACAGACAACCCCGGGTTGACAAACAACGTCCCACTCCGTAACATCGGGACAACACGAAATCAATGGATATAAAGGCGGTGGGAACGATGCCGGAATGGACTTCTTTTTGTTACGAAGGCAACGATCTTGGCTTAACATATACTCGTGCTGCAAGTACTTTTAAATTGTGGGCACCTACGGCACAACAGGTTTATATATTGATTTTTAACGATGAAGGGCATTACAACGATAGTGGTAAAGTACAAAATCATGAAAATGGGCAGGAACATTTCTTGACACGTGATGCGGACGGAATATGGAGTCTGAAGCTCAGCGGCGATTGGGCAGGACATTATTATATGTACCGAATTATTCATGATAATAAGCAGATTGAAGTGGCTGTTGATCCTTATGCCAGAGCGGTAACGGCTAATGGGCAACGAACGGCTATTATAGATCCGGAGACCACCAATCCGGTCGATTGGGACCTGGATGTCAAACCTGCTTTTCTGCGTCCTGTTGATGCCGTGTTATATGAGTTGCATGTCCGTGATTTCTCCTCAGACCCACATGCAGATATTCCGTATAAGGGAAAATATCTGGCATTCACGGCATCCGGTCTGACGGATAGAGCAGGCAATAGTATTGGCGTAGACCATCTTGCCGAACTGGGAGTTACTCATGTACATCTTCTGCCTGTGGCGGATTATCAGACGGTGAATGAACTTGCTACGGCAGAAGTGGGTTCAAATGTCAGAGCACCATACAACTGGGGGTATGATCCCCAGCATTATAACGTTCCCGAAGGTTCGTATGCTACCGACCCTCGTGATCCTGCAGTTCGAATTCGGGAGCTCAAATCACTCGTTCAATCGCTGCACAGACAAGGCATTCGCGTTGTACTTGATGTTGTCTATAATCACACGTATAGCGTGGAAGAGGGTCCTTTTGAACGGATTGTACCAGGCTATTATTACCGTTATCGGGAGGATGGTACCCTCAGTAATGGTTCTGGTGTAGGCAATGAATTGGCGACAGAACGTCCAATGGTGCGAAAATATATTTTGGATTCTCTCCGATATTGGGCAGAAGAATATCATGTGGACGGATTTCGATTTGACCTCATGGCCCTGATTGATACGGAAACGATGAATGAATTGACACGCGAATTGCGGGAGCAGATCGATCCGGCGTTTCTGATCTATGGGGAACCCTGGATGGGTGGAGATTCACCTTTGGACCGTAAAACATTAAAAGGAACCCAGCGAGGTCAGGGGTTTGCAGTATTTAATGATCATTTTCGCAGTGCAATCAAGGGCGATAGTGATGGCAGTGGCAGAGGGTTTGTCACGGGTGCCGGAGGGCAGGAATATGAGCTTATTAGGGGATTAGCGGGAGCACTGGATGATTTCACATCTTCACCTGTGGAAGTTGTCAATTATGTAACTGCCCATGACAATCTCAATCTGTGGGATAAAATTGCGACAACAATGAACCTTAGACATGAATTAGGATTTCCCGTATGGAAGGACGGACAGCCCGTGGGTGGTGGGAGTGCTGAGTCCGCTGTAAAAGCAGCAGATCCTTATCGGTATGTGGATGCAGATGATGTTTTGAATCATGAGATGGTTCGTCGCTCGTTACTGTCCTCCGGCATTCTGCTTACTTCTCAGGGAATTCCGTTTCTGCATTCAGGGGATGAGATGCTCAGATCCAAAGCCGGTGATCATAACAGTTATCGGAGCGGGGATGCGGTGAACGCCATCACATGGGCCAACAAATCACGCTTCAGACCGGTGTTTGATTACTATCGTGGTCTTATTCATTTGCGGAGAACACATCCCGCTTTTCGTATGATCGATGCTGAACAGGTTCGAAATCACCTTCGTGTTATTCGTGCGGATGGCAATGTAGTTGCCTTTATACTTCAGAATGGTGCGAATCAGGACACTTGGAATCAGATTATGGTCATCTATAACGGAACGGAACATGAGCAGCATGTCGACCTGGGGGAAGGGGACTGGCATGTTGTAGTCAATGATCATCAGGCAGGCACAGACGTGATCGAGACTGTTCGTGGTACTGTTCAGGTAGAACGATGGTCTTTAATGGTACTGTATGACACAGAGCATGCTGGAGGCGCTGAACCATCAACAGTGGAGATTAGTTTTCCTCGCCAGGTATATAGTCCGAAGGAGACCACTCAACTACGAGCGATCGTACGGGACAGTATTGGCAATGTGGTGGAAAAAGCTCCAGTTACCTGGACTTCTTCTGATCCGGATATTATTCAGATCCAGCCTGATGGAACAATCCATGCACTGGAACGAGGGGAAGCTTCGATTACAGTCCACTGTGCGGACATAACGGCAAGCTGTATGTTACAAGTGGATTATCGTCATGCTGAACGAATCGAAATTGTGGGCGAACCTGTCATGTACATGACTCGAATCAGTCGCTTCCGTGCCTTGGTTCTGGATCAATTTGGTCAGCCGCTTCAGGATTCGAATATACGCTGGAGCTCTTCTCATCCAGAACTTGCAGCGGTGAGTGCAGCAGGGATCGTACGTGCGATGACACCTGGAGTAACCCATATTATTGCTGAGGCTGGAGGAATTCGGGCAACGCTTGGCGTAACGATTCATAAACAGATTTCGCGAACTGTCACGCTTCGATACGAACGGGAAGACCAGCATTATGAAGGTTGGGATGTCTGGGTATGGGGCACAGGTATGGAGGACGGAGCAGTACGGCTGGAACAAGTCGGTAATGCCGCCGAAGCCCGCTTCCGGGTTGCTCCGGGTCTGCATCACCTGGGATTAATCATTCGATTGAACGAATGGGAAGCGAAAGATACGTGCGGAGACCGTTACGTGGACATTGTACCTGAAGATGGGGATGTACACATTGTTGTCCGTAGCGGATCAGACGAGATGCAGATCATTCGTGAAAGTGAAAAAACAGAGGATCGTAACAGCGCATAGTTTCTTTATTTATAACTTTGAATGTAGTTCGTCAAAACCTTGATAAATCAGCAGTTGGAAGAGATTCCGACTGCTTTTTTTGGTCTGATTATAAGCCGCATAACTTGCCAAAAAAAAATTATTTGTCCTGTTTCGTGTTTGAGATCCTCTATCATTGGGGTAAATATAGATATGGCCCACGATTCGGCCAAAGGAAAAAAGACCATCATGGTCTATGAGATAAGCCTCAGCGCTTTCTAACAAATATAATGTAGTGATCCCTTGAAGGAGGATGTTCAATCATGAAATCCAACGGAAAAATGGCTCAACTTACAGCAACGCCAAGAACGGAAAAGAAAGGTGCAGCACTGCGCCTGTTAAGACAAGGCGGACGAGTTCCCGCAGTCGTTTACGGCCCGGGACTTGAAGGTGCTTCAATACATGTAGATGAAAAAGAAATGCTGAAAGTGGCACGCACAGGCCGCTCCGAAATGTTCAATCTGAATGTTGAGGGCGGTAAAACGCTTCCGGTGCTGATCAAGGATCAGCAAGAGCGTAACGGACGTTTGCTGCACGTAGACTTTTTGCAAATTTCCAAGAACAAGCCGATCAGCGTAAGTGTATCGATCGACTTCCAGGGTACAGCGGCCGGCTCGAAAGCTGGCGGTGTATTCCAGACACAGGAGACACAGCTGGAAGTAGAAGGATTGCCTGCGGATCTGCCAACGTCCATTGAAGTGGATGTGAGCGGATTGGACATTGGTGATCGTTTGACTGCTGCGGATATCAAACTCGGTAAAGGTTTGACACTCGTAACATCACCTGAATCCATCATTGCTTCCGTCATGCCGCCACAAGCGGCTGAGGAAGAGCCAACGGCCTCTGCTGAGGAAGCTGAGCCGGCAGCTGAAGAAAAAGCTACAGAAGAATAAACCAAGCTACGGGATCTTGCCAGATCTCATGCTTAACCAGAGCCCAGTCCTAGTGACTGGGCTTTTTTTATTTTCCGAGCAAGAGAGTTCAATAGACACATCGTTCGCATGAAAAATGAGAATGTACTACAATACATGTTAAAGGGTAAGAAAGTAGGTTTAATTCAATGTTTGATCCAACGGTGTATGACAATCTGAAAGTCGGGTTTGAGAATTATCTCTATGATATGGATAACCTGGACGAACGTATTCAGATTACGGGGCGTAAAGATCGGCTGGAGATGGCAGTGATGTCCAGAGAGTTCACATTACAATTCTGTCTCAGGGATCGTCCGGAAGTAACAGGCGAGGTTGTGTTAAGTAGTTCTCTAAATGAGCTCGCAGCGGAGATCCTGGAGACGCCTGGCGCTCATCCAGGTTGTTGTTTGGAAATCCGGTTTGGCATGGTTATGAAAGAGCCTGAGAGGCAGTGCCCAGCCATTCGTTCGATATTACAGGAGAGCTGGCCTGAGCAGAGGATATGCCAGACTATCCAGTATATCTTTGATGAACAGCCAATCATTTATAACGTCATGGCTCACGTTTGTTTTGACCGCAGTGTGAATGAAGACCAGATGGGGGACATTGCTGAACTCTGTGAGCATATGGCAAATGTAATGAATCAATTATTACAGTTGAATAATTAGTATTTCCGAGAAAAGCCTTGTCTCTTTGTGGAGATCAGGGCTTTTTTGTATTATTTTTAGAAAATTGTATAGGCTTTCAGGCTTAGGTTTAAGGTCTTTTAGGTTAATGTTTTACGCAAGCGAGTAAGAGAATGTATATTAAAAGGGGGTAAGAGTGCAATTGGACTATACAAAAATGGTGAAATTGCGAAAATAATATTGGGACTAAAGATTTAGTTCTGTACTAAAGGAACTAGTTTTCCTTGCCGATAAAATATCGAAGGGGAGAAACTACATGACAGAGAAATTAATTCGTCTGCTGCGTATACTTCAGGCTATACAAGCAAATCCTGGAATTTCGGCCAAGGAATTGGCGCTGAAATGCGGTACGACTGTACGCACGATTTATCGTGATCTCCGGATTTTGGATAGGGTCGCCCCGATTATGAATGAAGGATACGGCAAAGGTTACCGATTTATTGGTGAGTTTGCGATGTATCCATTAGATTTTACTGAACAGGAAGCAATGGTTTTCTCCTTGCTCCCGTCCGTAGTTGATACCTCCAAGTTACCTGCTGAGTTTGATTCAGCGTTTGACAAGGTTATGTCGGCTCATACCAAATTAAAATCAAGAAACAGTGACATTGTAGAGAATATTGCGGGAATTATTCGGATGGGCACGCCAGCTTATCGTGAGGAAGGAAAAGACCCTAATTTGCTGATTCCCATCATCGAAGCTATTTTAAGCCAGCAAACCATTCGTACTCAATATCATACGCTGACAAGAAATGAGATCACAGTCCGGGATATCGATCCCTATTATCTCATTCCACGTGATCAACGTTTTTATTTGATTGGATACTGCCATTTGCTGCAAAAAGTTCGATTGTTTCGGATCAGCCGTTTTTTGGATGTGACACGAACAAATGCCGGTTTCGACAAGGGTGATTTCAACATAACGCAGTACATGAAGAACACATGGTCTATTGACCGTGGCGACGAAAATATCCATTTCAAGGTAAGATTCTCTGAGAAAGTGGCCCCCTACATAAAAGAAGAAGAAATGTTTGTTCGCCCGCGAATGACGAATATGTCGGATGGGGGATTGTTATTTGAAGTGACACTGAATAGCAGCAGAGAATTTTTGAAATGGTTGTATCAATTTGGGCCCGAGGCAGAGGTACTTGAACCTCGTGAGTTTCGTAGAGAGATACGCAGGCAACTTGTCGAGTGGTTGGAACATTATGAAACCGATGTATCATTGTAAAAATTTTAATCATGGAGAAATACAGGAAAAGGAGCAGGTAATATGAGCACCAAATTATTCGCAGCTATGTATGGAATGGATCACTACCATGGAGTACAGGCTTTACATGTGGGGGATACCATGTATCTCGTCAAAGATCCAGATAATCGTTTGGATCATCAAGCAATTAAGGTTGTTATTCCCCCGATTGGAGCCGTAGGTTATATCGTTAATGATCCGCTGGTCGTACCTCATGGATGTTGGGCCGGGACGGCATTCTACGATGTATTTCATCAACTCACGTGTGCCAAAGTACGATTCATGATGAGAGATATGGTGATTATGGAGTTAATCGAGATGAGTCACATTCCTGTTCCACAGATGGATTCTTTGATTAAGGGATGGCAATTTCGTGAAAAAGCTTGATCATCCTAACAAAAGAAGGCTCATTTACGGATGAGCCTGGTATAGGTCGCTTCCAGATGCATGGCTGTTCTTGCCCAACTGAAATATGCCCTTGCGCTGTCTCGGCCAGCCTTTCCTAACTTCTCGGCAAAAGTGTGATTGCTTGCAAGTTTGTACAGGTAAGAGGCGAAACGTTGGGGACGCTTATAAGCGGTGACAAGGTATCCATTGATACCTGATTCAATAATCTCGCGAATACCTCCGTTATCCGAAGCAATAACGGGTAATCCTGAAGCCATCGCCTCAACATTAACCAGGCCAAAAGCTTCATGTTCTTGAGACGGACAGACCAGACAATCCACTGCCCGATACAACTGATCGATATGCTCATGGTTTATCTGACCACGGAAGGAAACATGGACCTTTTGTTTTTGGGCAAGTTCGCGAAGTTTACGCATGTAATACGGAGGTCCTTTGCCTGCAACAACCAGTTGAACAGGCATCTGTTGCTGAAGGAGGGCAGTCGCGCGAATTAATACGTCTATACCTTTTCCAGGGATCAGCCTGCCGACATACAGAATAGAGAATGGTTTAGTTACTCCAAATTGTGTACGCAGATGAATCTGTTCTTCGCTGGATTCAACAGGTCTGAAGCGGCTTAGATCTGCACCCAATGGAACAACACTCATTCGGTGTTTTACCAACGGAAATCTGCGGCCTAACCTTTGTCGCAGGGAATGACTGTTGACGGCAATCCAATCAGCTTTTTTCATTAATGTGAGTTTGGAAGGTCCGGGCTGAGCAAATGTTAACGAGTGAAGATAGAGTACAACGGGAGTGCGTGGAAAAGCTCGTTTGATGGTAGCCATACTTCGTGGCCTGTTATCCACTTGAATTACATCATAGGGTTGTTGGGATAACAAACGTATGACTGCTTTGGTGTACATGACAGGACTCGACGCAGGGACACGTTGAATGGTGATCCCATCGATCTGTTCTGTGGCGGCGAGACCTTGCATTTGACGACTTATAATGGTTACCTGATGGCGATGGGCTAGTTCACGAGCGATGCCCAGGATACAGATTTCCACGGAACCATTACCGGGCAAAGGCAATTTCTCGGGTGCAACCATAGCTATTTTCATGATCAGGCTCCTCCTTGTCCGACATCTGTAACAATCTTCGTCATATATCTTATGAGAAGTTGAAGCATTTGGCTCCTGCGAAATGGTAGGTGAGCCAACCATATTAGCGTGCAGGAATAATCTGCTACATGGCATTAAGCGAGATATTCAGCTTTTGTGATATACTGTACGGGAAGAATTGAATTCGTTACATGTATAAAAGCAGGAGGAAAATAATGTTACATTCTACGCTGGGACGCTTCCGGCTGATGTTGTGGTTGCAGGGCATTTCGTACGTGTTGTTACTGTTTGTTGCTTTTCCGTTGAGAGATGCCGGGGTTATGCCACAGGCTGTCACATGGTTTGGGAATCTGTACGGTTTTTTGTTTTTAATGTATTTGTTATTTATGGTGACTATGTACACCTCACAGAAATGGCGTCTGCGCCGTCCAATTGCTCTGTTCTTTGTTTCTTTCATTCCACTGGGGAATATGATCTACGATGTTGTCGTATTCCGTAAGCTGTATCGTCAACTAAATAAAGCTTGACTTTATTTAACGTTATGAAATATGATGAGTACAGGTTAAACAACCCGTTCCAACTAAAACTACATATTCCTGTTAAAGGGGAGTAGCTTTTACAGTAAAGTCGTCAATTCGGGATCATATCCCCGGCTTTATTGGCAGCAATTTTGTTGTTAGCGAGACCTTTACCAAGTTTTCATGCTCGGTAAAGGTCTCTTTTTGTGGATATAAAAGGACCTTACCAGTGATGGTAAAGGTCCTTTTTTTTGTACATCATAAGAATATTAAGGAGGAGTCAATTTTGGATGTTTCATTATTATTAGAATATGGGTGGGTGCTTGCTGTCTTAGTGGTCCTTGAAGGATTACTCGCAGCAGATAATGCATTGGTACTCGCAATCATGGTTAAACACTTGCCTGAAGATAAGCGCAAAAAAGCGTTGTTCTATGGTCTGATGGGTGCATTTGTTTTCCGTTTAGGTTCATTGTTCCTGATCTCTTTCCTCGTCGATGTATGGCAAGTACAAGCGATCGGTGCCCTGTATCTCCTGTATATTTCGATTAACCACATCGTTAAAAAGATACTGGGTAGTCGCAATAAGACAGATGAAGCAGCTGATTCAACCCCTAAGAAACCGAAAAAACAATCCGGTTTCTGGATGACCGTTTTCAAGGTCGAAGTAGCGGATATCGCATTTGCAGTTGATTCCATTCTGGCTGCTGTTGCTTTGGCCGTGGCGTTGCCACCAAGTGGATTGCCTCCAATTGGCGGACTCGACGGTGGACAGTTTATCGTTATCTTCCTCGGTGGATTCATCGGGCTTGTGATCATGCGTTTTGCAGCCTCATACTTTGTGAAATTGCTTCATTCCCGTCCAGGACTTGAAGTTGCAGCCTTTGTCATCGTAGGTTGGGTAGGGGTTAAGCTGGCGGTTATTACACTCGCTCACCCTTCATTGGGTGTTCTGGATGAGCATTTCCCGGAAAATAAAATTTGGAAATTCGGATTCTATATTGTACTGATCACCATTGCGGTATGTGGTTGGTTCCTGTCTTCCAAAGTTCCTGAAAAAGAAGACGAAAATCCGGTTGAAGAGTTGGAAAAACAAGCAGGACTGTAATAATCATGTTACGCTAACAACATCATTATTATTTGGAAAACAGGAGATTGTCCTAGGACAATCTCCTGTTTTTGTTTACATATGCAATCTACACCATGGAGCAATTTCCAAGAAAAGGGTTGACACATGAATTCTAGTCCCCTTAATATAAGACTAACATTAGCGAAGGGAGGCCGAGAGACATGATGCTTGGTTATGATTTGATTCAAACAGGGCGCAACGTAGACACAATAGCATATCCGGCTCATCGTTTCATTGGCCTCATACGGTCGACATAGGGGATAGGCATATCGTTTAGCAGGTTTTATAATCGATATGCGTTCTTCGCTTATATTATAGCGATGGATGACAGACACACAGCACGTTTATGCTGTTCTGTTCTCCGTTATTGTCATTCAGTAGAAGTCATGGGCGACTAGCCTATGGCTTTTTTTAGTTTTATTTTACAGATGAATCAGCAAACCGAATTTGCTGAACGTACAGGAAGGAATAATACACTTTTATGAATACAGAATTTAATTTATTTACCAATCCAAACGAATTAACAGGTGCCTACCGGCATGAAGTAAAATTGCCTGCAGGTGATCTAACCGTATATGCGGCGCAACAACTCTTCTCCTCGCTCGATTACAAGGTGTTTGAGATGGCAAACAATAATCTGCAGATTCCGGGAATTTCTTATATGAGTTACACGCCAGACGTACACGTCGGTGTAGGTACGTGCATCGGAACGACAGCCGTGTGGGATGCGCAGAGCGGATACGTTTCTCCCTCCATCGTGGGCAGTGACATCGGCTGTGGCATGCGAGTGCATATGACAAACTTGCACAAGGACGAATTGAAAGACATCAAGCTCCGCCGCAAACTCGTCAAGGCCATTGAGAAAGTATTGCCGATGGAGGCGAACCAGCGAGGTCATTACTCGGATATCAGACTGGAGCATATTGTTCGTAAAGGACTGCATGGTTTACCCAAAAAGTATATTCCAGACAGCTATACACCGAAAAAATCAACCGCGATGACACATGTGGAAAGAAGCAAGTTCAGTTACGATGAGGATGTGTTAAACCACGTTCCTGATATGACATGGCATCGTTCGCATCGTCAGCTCGGAACACTGGGTGGGGGGAATCATTTTGCCGAGATCCAGGCGATTGAGATCGCTGAAGAGAATCGTGAAATCGCCGAAGCTTGGGGATTGTATGATGGACAGGTCGTGGTCATGATTCATTCCGGCTCTCGTGCATGGGGTGGGTATGTAAGCCAGACGAGTTCGTCAGCGATTGCCAAAGTCATGCAGCGGCTTAACCTGGGTACATCCGATCCCAGACTGGTATTTGCTCCACTTGAGCATGCGGAAGGTCGTCATTATGTGAACATGATGTATTCTGCATTGAATTACGCTGTTGTCAATCGTCATCTGATTGCGTATGCTATTCGCGAAGCATTCCGGGATGTGTTCGGCTCCAAATGTGAATTTCGTACGTTATACGATCTGATGCACAACTATGCCTGGGAGGAATCTCACGCAGACCAAGGTTCCGTTTTTGTGCATCGCAAAGGGGCGACACGTGCGTTGCCAGCAGGTCACCCGGACAATCCAAAGCCTTATCTGGCAACTGGACATCCGGCACTTATTCCGGGTTCCATGGGAACTGCTTCATATATCATGGTAGGTCAGCCGCAGGGTGCTGATAATTATTATTCAATATGTCACGGTGCGGGTCGAATCCGTTCACGGACGGCAACAAAACGATTGATTAGCGTGGAGGATTTTGCTACGGCACTGGGTGTGGGTACAGAAGATGAGATCGTGGTAAATCAACGCTCACTTGAATCCATTATTGATGAATCACCTCAGGCTTATAAAAATGTAGATGAAATTATAGACAGTGTTACCGGCGCAGGCCTGGCTCAAGTTGTAGCCAAATGCAAGCCGCTTGTAGCGGTAAAGGGAGCGAAATAATGACAATAAACGAAAAACAAACAGATCCAACCCAGGCGATCTATACCTATGACGAACAACATGATACCCGAATTCGAGTGGAAGGGTACGCCATCTATTCAAGGCTGATTCGTGGAATCAGTGAGGCGCTCCATCAGCGCTATGGGGTTGAGTACAAGCTTTATGCCAGTTCTGATCCGAACAATGAATACTGGGAGTTACTCCGGGAAGATCTGCAAAATGGCAGTGACGAAGTGGAATTGGTAGCCCGTATATTCGAGGATCTGGAACTTCAGACGTTGCATTACGACGATGATGGAGATGTGCCCACTTATGGTGTGCATTACTCCATTCGTAACAACGTATTTGCTTATCCGAAATGGGGCGTAGCACTTGTGCGGGTTCCATTTTTCCGAGAGAACGGGATCTACAGTGAAGACTTTGTCTTTGCCATCGGTGATGAGGAGATGAAGCAATTTCTGGGAAGTGTCCGGGAACGGGAACGTCAGCAAAATATGAAAAAAGTAACGGTCTACACTGATGCCCGTAATGGTAGCGATCGTCATGTCGAATCCATCACTCGCTCCGTGGGAAGAGAGGATGTTGTTCTCTCTGCGCAGATCAAGCAGGATATTTTCCGCTCGCTGGATCAGTTTTTCGAAGCGGATCGTTCCTTTTACAGAGATTATGATATCCCGTACAAACGGGGCATTCTGCTGTATGGGCATCCGGGAAACGGCAAGACCACATTGGTGAAATCCATTGCGGGAAGTATCCCGGGCCCGGCTGCGTATTGGCAGATTACGGAGTATACCAACAGTGAATCAGTGCGTGAAGTGTTCGAGGCTGCCAAGCGGTTGGCACCGATGGTACTGATCATTGAGGACATCGATTCGATGCCGGATGAAGTCCGTTCCTTTTTCCTGAATACACTGGATGGAGCTACGTCAAAAGAAGGCATTTTCCTGATCGGGACAACGAATTATCCGGAGAAAATAGATCCTGGCCTCATGAACCGTGCTGGACGGTTTGACCGGGCTTACGAAATTCCGTTGCCAGATGAAGCGCTGCGCTTGCAATACTTGCGCCAACGAGGCTTCACCGTATTTGCGGGTGAAGAAGGCACAGTAGAAGCAGCTCGTCTGACCGACACGTTTTCTCTTGCACAGCTAGGTGAGTTATATGTGAGCGCTGCGCTGGAATGGCATCAGAATGGACAGACAGACATTGTGAAAGTCATTCAGTCGATGCGTGGCGAGCTGGACAAGAGCCATAAACATACTTGGCTGGCGCAGCCAGGTAAGGGCCGTGCAGGCTTTTATTAATCAGACCTAACCCATCCATCCTATAATATGACGCAATTTTATAAATAATCCTATCTCAATTGGTGATACTAACCTTGTCTGCTCAAACATACAATGACTTTCGGGAGGTACATAACGCAGCCCTGAGCTGGTGAGATGCCGGAAAGTAACGCGATCTGTTCCATACCTGACTAAGGCTTGTTTTGCAGAGGAAGATGCATGGGGACAAAAGGTAATATGCAAAAATTTTTATGCCAATTGTTTAAATGCTTCTGTAGCGGTTAATAGTAGACAGACAACAACAAAAACTTTAATTAGAGGTGAATGATATGGGTTGGTTATGGTCATTAATTATCGGTGGTATCATTGGTTGGTTGGCAGGTTTGATCGTTGGTCGTGACATTCCAGGTGGTGTTATTGGTAACATCATTGCTGGTTTTATCGGTGGATGGTTAGGTGGAGTAATCTTGGGCGATATGGGTCCTGAGATGGGCGGATTCCACATTGTACCTGCATTGATCGGTGCGATCGTTCTTGTAGCCATCGTAAGCTTGATCTTCCGTTCGATGGGACGTAGTCGCGGGTAATTTAATCAAGATAATTTCTTGAATTAGTTGTCAGCTAAATGCATTACTAATGAAGAGGTTGATTGAGAGCCATAACGATGGCTTTCAATCAACCTCTTGTTGTTTTAAAATATATAAAGATATGCGTAATAGCTATCTATATAAATTGGACTAAACATTTACACGAGAACGTAGAGGACAGAAATAACCTGAAGAAGCGGAGCTAAAAGCTTTCTGTAAGAAAGCTGCTTCGAAAGCATACACTCGCCTTTATCACCAGATTTTCTCCTTGTAAAGCCAAATGTAAAAAATCTGGGGATAACAGCGATCAGAAGGTTGTTCTGTCATCGGAGTGGTAAGTGTAAAAGGTAGTTTAGATAAGAGGGGATGAACGGAATGGAAAAAGCTACATTCGCCGGCGGATGTTTCTGGTGTATGGTTACACCGTTTGAAGAACAACCGGGCATTCATGGCATTATATCGGGTTATGCCGGCGGTCACGTCGAGAATCCAACATATGAGCAGGTCAAAACCGGGGAGACCGGTCATGTCGAAGTGGTTGAAATTACATTTGATCCAGATGTATTCCCTTATGAACGACTGCTGGAGCTATACTGGCCGCAGATTGATCCCACGGATGACGGAGGTCAGTTCCAGGATCGGGGGGCACAGTATCGTACGGCGATCTTTGTGCATAATGAACGTCAACGTGAGCTTGCTGAACAGTCCAAACAGGAACTGGCAGCCAGCGGACGATTCACTCAACCCATTGTTACGGAAATTCGGGATGCAGCTGTATTCTATCCGGCTGAAGACTATCATCAGGATTACCACAAGAAAAACGAGAAACATTATAAGGAAGACCGTGCGTTATCCGGACGGGACGAATTTATAGACGAGAATTGGAAATAGGATGATTCAATCCTGCCAATGCAATAAGCCGGGAGAGCTCCTTATGGAACTCTCCCGGCTTATTATTAGATCGAGTATTTATTTTGCAGAATTGGACTTCAGTACATACTTGGACAATGTTTCATCGTTCATGGAATAGATGACATCATCGACATAGGTTGAAACACCTTCTAATGAAGGAACTGAGGCACTGGTCGTGTAAATGTGCACGTCTTCCAGCGTCTGCGGATCAAGAATGTATCCTGTTTTGGCAAAATCAAGCTGATATTGACCATCCTGTGTCTGGTCGATATGCATCAATGCAGGCTGTGCGTCCTTGAATGTACGCTCAGTCACTTTGCCTTTCATCGTGTACAGTTCCAGCTTCTGCCCTGTAAAGACTGTATAACCGTTGCCAGCCGTCTGAATGTAGGCATCACCAGCAATGGCACGTCCCCAAGCAAGCTTGCCATCGATGCCAAAGCCCATCAGTCGGTTACCGGTGTTCTCAAAATTGGCGCGCATAATGATGGAACCATCGTCGAGAATGGCCAGCGATTCACCGCCGCCATCTCCTAATGTATTTGCATTGGCAGGGAATTGGTAGAAGGACAGACGATTCAACGTACGATCATAGATCTCTACTTTGGGATTAGCTGCTTGCTGCCAGAAGTTTCCTACCTTCGTTTGTTTACTGGCATCCACTACAATTCGACCATGATCAGCTTTAAGCACGTTACCGTTGATGGTCTTTTCGGTAATCAGCTTGCCCTTTTTGTCATATAACGAGATGGCGGAGCGAACCGAACCATTCGATTGCACGCCCTGACTTGAAGCAACCATCAGCGTATCGTTATCCAATAGGGATATGCTTGCAGGTGAATTCACCGTTTTGACCCAGTTGGTTTTACCGGATGTATTGAATGAGTACAATTTTTTGGTTTTGTCTGAATATTCCATATACACATAAGCTGTACCGTTGCTGGCATATACCGAATCGGAGTAGGTGGTATAAGGACCACTTTTCTCATGGAATATCGTATTCCACTTCAATTGTCCAGTTGTAACATCGAATGCTTGGAGAGAGTCCAGTTGCCAGTCGAGTGTTGTTTTGCTACTTGTTTTGGTAACGGGTTGGGAGGCATGTACATATACAAGATTTTTGGATGGCACGGCATGAATTCCCTTGATCAGGACATCTTTCTCTGTATTAGCCTCAGATAACATCAGGGAAGATGACGTCCACGCCGGTTTGGGCATGGATTCGGTTGAAGCAGCGGCGTAACCTGTTGTATTCATGGTGAAGAGGAGCATGCCGCTGAGAATGAGGGCAGCCCATGTTTTGGACTTGTGTTTGGTCAATGTATGCAAGTGATAAACCACCTTTCTTCTTCGGTTCAAAATAGAACCGATTGTTGAATTTTACCATTAAAGTCAACCTGAATTCAACCGAACGCACTGTAACCTTTTATCATTGACTTGTCCAAATAACCATGTTTGGAGAAGTGTAACGGTTACAAGGAATTCATCTTCTTTCGATGAAGGTGGAAGTCTGATATATTTAGTGCGGTGACAAGCCATATCTGCGTAAGACGTTGGATAGAACATAGGAAATGAAACAAGGAGAATAGCTATGAACTGGAGTGAAAATGTGACCCTATGGGTCATTGGATGTATCATCATATTGTTGCTGCTGGCCTGGATTATTCGGCGAGTTATCGGGCGCGGGCAGCGGATCCGAAGTGAAGCCAATCCTCGTAAGATCACAATAAAGGACATCGACAAGATGGAGGATGGTTCGGAGTTTGAATTATATCTCTATCATTTATTCGAGCAACTCGGATATGATGAGGTTCATAAGACAACGAGCAGCCGGGATTTTGGGGCAGATCTGGTGTTTGTTGATAGACTCGGCAGACGAAGTGTGATACAAGCGAAGCGATATGGTGCGAACCATCCCGTAGGGTTGAGTGCTGTGCAGGAGATATATACATCGATGCGTTATTATGAAGCCGATCGGTCGATTGTATTAACGTCCGCCCGTTACACCGAGGCCTGTCGGACGCTTGCAGCGGTTAATGGAGTGAAGCTGCTGGACCGGGAAGACCTGATGGAATTAATTCTGTTATTCAAAGCCAGAAGAGTGGAAGAAGCATTGGAACTGATCGAAGAAGATGATCATGAACCAATCGAGACGTGGCAGTCCCGGCGAAAGCGGCAATCCCGCTAAGTACTTGGGTGGAAGCCTTTTTAATGATGTACATCTCATTTCAGTAGGAAGCACCTTCACTTGCGTAGCTGCACATGATATATTGAGTGTATATCAACCAAAGGAGTGTGTGATCCATTATGGCACGTACACAAACACAAAAAGCATTACGTAAAGCAGAGCGGTCAGGTCAATGGTGCTCAGAACAGAGCCGAAGAGTTAACGGGGATTATAGCGCGTTATCCCAGCATGTACGACTCATGCCTACGAAGCAGGAAAAATTGCAAAAGGTCAAACACAAGAAGCAGATCATCCAGGATGGTGGTGCTTCTTTTTATTTTTTCTATGAGGCGCCGATTGCTGGATAAGTAAGACGATAGAATTTTGTACACTAAATGAAGGGAAGAACCTATACATATGACAACAGCGCTGCACTTGAATAAAAAAATCGTTCGGCGTTTTTTGCTGCAAACGCAAGCTTTACTTGGACGTTGGCCCGCAGTTTCCTTACCTTCGGGACCCGACCAAGTTTTGAGCTTGATTCGTTCCCTTAGTTGCGTACAGATCGATCCTGTGGCTGCTGTAACTGGAAACCAGCATTTGGTGCTGGGGGCTCGTGACCCTGGTTATACTGCTGACAGCTTAAATACGCTGCTGAGTGATCACAAGGTGTTTGAATATTTTGCAAATGCTGCTTGTGTCATTCCAATCGAGGATTATGCTCTCTTTGAACCTGTTCGTGCCCGATTAAGGGAGCGTCTGGCTCCGTCCTTGCAAGGTCTGGAGAAAACAGTGCAGCATGTGTTACAACGTTTGAAGGAAGAGGGTCCTTTGCCTTCACGAGCTTTTCGTGCTGTAGAAAGGGTAAGTGGTTATTGGGACAGTGCGGATGTGCCAAAGACAAAGGATACCACACTTGCTCTGAATCTACTGTTGGACTCCGCTGTGATTCGTGTGGTGGCGCGGCAGGGGAATGAACGTTATTTTCATATTACCGAATCCGGATTGCAACAACAGGGACTTACGATAAAAGAAGACATCGATGTGTTGGCCCAGAGACAGGCTCTGCTGGATAAATACATTCATGCGTATCGTGTCGTAGATGCCCGTGATCCCCGTCTGGGTTGGCTGAAATCTACAGCGGCTGAACGACGCGCCGATATTGCTGCCCGTGTGTCAGATGGGCGAATGATCCCGCTTAAGGTGGAGGACGTGGCCACGCCTTATTATATTCGTGCTGAAGATGAGGACTTGCTGCTGCATATGGAAAGGGAAGAGCCACACTATGATCCGTCTGGCCCGGTACGTTTCCTGCCGCCGCTGGACAACCTGTTATGGAGAAGAGAACGTATTGTTGATTTATTTGATTTTCATTATAAATGGGAGATTTATACGCCAGAGGTGAAAAGAACCTACGGTTATTATGCCATGCCTATTCTTCACGGTGATCGGTTGATTGGACGTATGGACCCACGACTTGATCGCAAAACTGGAGTACTTACCGTTCGTTTGTTATCGATGGAAGAGACTGCTCCACCTGTGGAGGAATGGATTACGGATTTTCGGGAGGGGCTTCAATTCTTTGCGTCCATGCATGGAGCACGTTCCATTACTATCGAGAAGACGGTACCAAAAGAGTTGAAAAAGCAACTTAAATCGATTTGATTAGGGGATACATGAAAGAGTGTATGGACACGGAAATTGGAATTGTTGAGGGGGTAAAGGATCTAAAAAGGACAAAGAAGGAGGAGCCAGAGGACCCCTCCTTCTTCATTTGATTTTAATATCATATCTCTAGCATTACATTAGAAGTGCTAACGAAAACAAAAACCTAGGTTCACGTCCACGCCAAAACTTCTTTAGTTCACCAGATGAGGCATTTCAACGTTGGGATCAACATCTGCTTCATAATCCACACCATCGGTTTCAAAACCAAACAGCTGGAAGAATTCGCGACGGTAACCTTCCAGATCGGACAGATCGTAGATGTTCTCTGTGGTCAACTCATTCCAGAGCTTCGCCACTTCTTCCTGTACGTCAGCTCTCATCTCCCAATCGTCAATGCGAATACGGCCTTCGGCATCGGTTGGAACTTCTCCTCCCGCATACAAGCGATCAGCGAACAGACGTTGCAATTGCTCGATGCATCCTTCATGCAAGCCTTTTTCTTTCATGACTTTGTACAATGCTGAGATGTACAGCGGCACGACTGGAATCGCAGAACTGGATTGAGTCACCAGCGCCTTGGCTACAGTTAAGTATGCACGTCCACCTTTGGCACTTAGGCGATCATTCAGCTTGTGTGCAGTCGCTTCCAGATGATTCTTGGCTTGACCGATGGAACCATCACGATAAATGGCATGCGTAAGTTCAGGACCGATATAAGAGAAAGCGATGGTTGTTGCATCATCGGCAAGCACGCCGCCTTGTTGCAGGGCATCCATCCACAGTTCCCAATCATCTCCACCCATTACGGTTACCGTCTGACGAATTTCCTCTTCGTTTGCCGGTTCAAGGGTAACGGAGCTGATTTCGCCTGTGTGGAAGTTTACCGTTTTGTTTGTGTAGGATTGTCCGATAGGCTTCAGCACAGAGTTAAATACTTCACCCGTGTTCGGATCGGTACGGCGTGCCGAGGCTACGCTGTATACAACCAGATCGACTTGACCGAGTTCACTGCGAATCAGTTCAACGGCTTTGTCTCGTGTTTCGTTTGCGAATGCATCACCTGTAACGCTGTACGATTTCAGGCCTGCTTCCTCAGCGGCTTTTTCGAATGCAGCGGAGTTGTACCAGCCTGCAGAAGCCGTACGTTTCTCTGTGGAACTGCTTGGACGATAAATGCCGACTGTATTCGCTCCAGCTCCAAAGGCAGAAACAACGCGTGACGCCAGACCGTATCCAGTGGAAGCACCGATCACAAGCACATTACGCGGTCCTTTCAGTTCAGGCTGGGATTTCACATAATCAATCTGTTCCTGCACTTGCGTAGCGCAACCTACAGGATGGGAAGTGGTACAAATAAAACCACGTGTTCTTGGTTTAATAATCATTTATTTGCATCCTTTCATATTCAGCTCATGTTTCAGCATTTCGATAAAATGCTCTTACACATACTTTCTTATTGTAAAACAATTACCTCGGAAACGGAAACCGTTTCGTTTGATTTCGCCGGAAGGGTGGCGTTATATCTCTAATTTTGCGATGATGTGAATAGAATGTACTCGCTTGTTAGGATAGAAAGGACAGGGATACAATGCTGAAGGAACGCATTGAACTGCTAAGCAAAAGAAAACAAATCTCCCGTAAAGACCTTGTGGAAGGTCTGGTCACGCAGGCCCACTTTGCCAATATCCTGGCGGATCGTTATCCGCTACCTGAGGACTTGGCAGAAGCCATCGCCGGGCGTCTTGGGGTATCCCCTACCTATATTCTAAAAGTTGCGGCTCAGGACGAGGATACAATTGAACGGGCAGAGGTTATTTTCGAACAAATGTCTGTTCCAGCGTCGGCGATATCCGAAGATACGGTGCATGCACTGGCAGATCGGGATGACACGCTGACCGTTGAGCTGACAACGGCCTTGATGAAGGCGGTCTATTATCAGCAATTAAACGATGCAACGGCTCATGAGTATATACACACGTCCTACCTCAATTTTTACCTGGAGAAATACGGTCGTCCAGACGATATCGATTTGCCGCGTCCGTTAGTCAAAGCACTTTTATTCTATAAAATACAATATTATCGTTCCAAAATGGCTTTTGTGGATGTATTAACTCATGCAACTAGGCTCAGTGAGCTGGCGCTTCCTGGCAGTGAATTCTGGTTGTCTGTGCAAAATATCAAGATGGAAGCCTACATCCAGGTCAAACAGTACGAAGAGGCAAAACAGGTATTTGAGCTTACAATGCGTCATGTCTATGATCAGCGGATGTTCCATCGGTTGTCCGGGTTATATGTAGCATATAGTGGGTATTGCTTCGCAATGGGGCTGGTTCAGGAGGCACTCTCGGCATTAACGATGGCGGAGGCAAACCTCGTGTATGCGGGCAACCAGGGAGATCTGGTAACGGCGATTGCCAACAATCGCATTGTCATGTTAACAATGACAGGTGAACTGGATCAGGCACAGACGGAGATTGAACGATTTGAATCGCTATTGCAGCAGGAAACGGAAGAAACACAGCAGGCCATGCAGCCGCTCGTCAGTGTGTATCGATGCGAAGTGGCTCTGGCACGGAAGAACTGGGGCGTGCTCGCGCAGAGTGTAGATCAACTTTTGAAATGTGCAACAACACAGGACCAGCAGATGAGCGCAACCTTCTACCAGAGCCATCTGGCTCTTGCACATGGAGATCGCGAAGTTTTCATGGAGCGGGCGCTTACGTGTCTGCCCTATTTTGAATCCGCGCAGCATGTCATGCGGCTTGAACCGTTATATGAGGGGATGGCCGTAGTATCGGAGGATCAGCGGAAATACAAAGAAGCAACGATGTATTATCGGAAGCTGGTCTATCTGTTACGCAAAAAATAGAGTGAGAATCGGCTTGCAATAGCCTGATTATGGCATGATTTTGTGCATTGCCAAAGCTCTTGGCACAAAATATGGCCGCCAATCGTGAAATGAAGATTGGATTAGCAGATCTTTTTTTGTGGAATTAGCATCATTCCTTACCAAAGAAACGATCATCCCGTAATTCAGTTGCCGGATTTTTCGTTTTTTTTGTATGCTACCAGAAGGGTATTCAAGGACAAGCCGCGGTGTTTATAATTTAACTATAAATACGTGTTCAAAAAGTCTGGTTTTCAGTACCGAGAAGATGGAATGAAGCTAGAAATGGAGTAGCGGAGCGTAGGAGACCTACGTGAGCAACGGACATTTCGGCTGAATTTCATATTCGATGCTGATGATGCCGCTAGGCATGATTCGTAATCAAAAGTGGACTTTTTGAACAACTTCTAAAAACAAATAAAACAAATGAGGTGCTGGATATGGGATGGTTCGGTAAAAAGAACAAACAAGAAGATGCGATTGCTAAAGCGGATAAAATGATGAATAAAGGACTCACTGGCATGATGATGAAAGGTTTTGTATCAAAGGAACATCGGGAGGCCATCAACCTAAGTCTGGATTCGGCAAAGCAGGCACAGTTGGCGGCAAGTGGTTCTCTGCCTTTAACAGCTACGGCTACGGTGGTGACAATCACCGATACAGGCAAACTGATCAACTTTGATCCGATTGTTGTGCTTGTGTTGGATGTGACAGAAACGAATGGCAACCAGTATCAGCGAACATTAGAGACACTGGTGTCCAAAATGCAGATTCCACGAGTAGGCGATCGGGTGGGATTAGGTCAAAATCCAGCAAATCCCTCCGAACTGATCTACATGGGGCTTATGTCCATCTAGAAGGTATTTGGTTATAAGACAGTCATAATCTATTTATATAATGCTTATAACAACGCTAAATAGATATATTGATAGAGATATTAAGAGAAGGATTAAGAAAGGGTGGATCATATGATAGGTTTCCTGAGATTCATTGGCGTATTAACTGTATTCGGGGTGGGGTTCTCCCCATTTCTGGCACAGCAGCTGTGGAATGATCCGTTTATGATTATGCAGGCATGGTGGTACACTCCGGCGATCTTTGCCGGGTTTGCACTGATCTTTGTTCCTGCGATTTTGAGCAATATTTTTGGCGTAGGTCGAGTGAAGACAGGTTTACCAGCAGTTGGGGTCATTAAGACTATACAACAGACGGGAACGTATATTAATGAACAGCCTGAGGTTCGATTGGGTCTGACGGTGTCGCGTAAGGGGCGCGAGAAATACGATACCGAGATGAAAGCCGTCATTCCGCTGACCTCCATGGCACAGTTTCAGCCGGGCAGTTTCATTCCGTTAGTAGTCTCCGTAAAGGATGAGCGCAAGGTAGGGCTTGATATGAAGGGGCAATTATCACAGGAAGATATGCAGCAATTGCTGGATGAAAAGATGGTACAGCAAGGGGTATCACCTGAAATGATGGATATTGCAAGAACAGGGGAAAAAGCAATGGCCAAGATCCTTGATGTCACTCCACTTGGAAGTGGTGGCAATAACAAGATCAAGCTTCAGCTCAAACTCAGCATAACGAAAACGAACGGTGAAACCTTCAATGTGACAACGCAAAAAGAGATTTTGTCATCTGCCCTGCCGCAGGTGCAGCAAGGTCATATCATTAACGTCATTTATTCAAGACAAGACCCAACAAAATTGGTGTTGGCATTGAATGTACAGGAGCGACAATTAAGTGACTTATTCTCTTCCTGAGGATGTAGACAAAAGGAGGTCCCACAGATCATGTTTATGACGTGTAGGACCTTCTTTTTCATTTTGGTATGTATGAGAGATGCAAGCAAAGAACGGTTTTCAAACAATACCAAGGCGCATGCGATAAGAAAAGAGTACTTTTCTGGATTCTCCGTCAAATACACGATTAGCCAGCGCTCTGAACTCGTCAGCAACTGTTAGTAGATCATCCGCTCCGAGTTTCAACGCCGTTTGCAGGCCGCCTTGGCTCAGGGCGAGATTGACATAACGATCGGCAGTGAATGTCTCGTGGTGATGAAATACGATTTCCCGGACATATCGGAACAGCCCGGACTGCTGAATCTGCTGCAAATGCCCATCCTTGCTCCATTTGTGTGCCTGACTATCCTGGGGAGCCAGACTGGCTGCTCGTTGATCTGCTTCCTTATTCAGCTGCAGATAGGCTTGTTCTAACTGCCAGTCTAACATTGGCGGCCAGTCGCAATCGTAGGCTGCAAATATGCCCCCTGTACGAAGTACACGTGCAAACTCGCGTAGTGTGGGTTGCGGCTCCATCCAGTGAAACGATTGGGAGCAGGTCAGCACATCCACACTGCCATCTGGTAGTCCGAGGTCGTGAGACAAGCCGGACACAAACCGCAGGTTATCCGGCTTCCCGGCAGATTCCCACTTGGATTCAGCTACAGACCTCATGTCATCGCTGGGTTCAAAGCCGATGATACGTTCAGCTTCATTAAGCCAGATCCACGAGGATAAGCCGGTGCCACAGCCAATATCTGCGACCATACGCGGTGTGCTGCCAAGATATGTCGTTAGAATATCCACCACTTCAGTGGGAGCAGCTGGTCGGTTCTGATCGTATAACGTACCAAAACCTTTGAAACGTTCCACATTGTTGCGTCTAATGTCTTGCATGGATAAACCTCCTTCGGGCAGATGGATGACGGAGAGTCAGCTGTGATCAAAAGTTGTATAGGCCTATATTATATCATTCATTGTTGGGAAGTTTGTTCATGACGTTCTGCAAATGTTCAACGGCTTTGATATGACGTCTGAGCAATTCCTGTCCAACATGAACAGGCTCGATTACGGTCAGCTCGGAACCAAACGACAGCAGGAAGGAGTAGAGCCATTCCCCTACATTCAGTTCGAGAGACACACGGAGCCTGCCATCAGGCTCTTTTTTAATGAGGGAGGGTTCGAAAAAATCATACACTCGGTATGCAATATTGCTGGAGAACGAGAGTGTAAGAGGAATCAGGACAGGAGTTGCCTCTGATTCAGGATCGTTTGATCCGGCAGTAACAGAGTGATCGTGTTTTCTCGCCAGAAAAGTCAACTGGGTGATCCGTTTCATCTTAAATGTCTCGAATTCTTTCCGATCAGGGTCATCATGGATATATCCTTTGAAGTAC
Source organism: Paenibacillus sp. 10L310 (assembly GCF_056395745.1). NCBI lineage: Bacteria > Bacillati > Bacillota > Bacilli > Caryophanales > Paenibacillaceae > Paenibacillus > Paenibacillus sp. 10L310. The sequence continues at coordinate 146,107 of NZ_JBFTKC010000004.1, forward strand.
CATGTACTGTTTTTGAAAATAAGCTTCTGTGGCTCCACGGTCGGAATGCTCTTCTCACCATCCGAATTAACATAATGAAACGTAATCAGTTGATTCGTTAATATAGCCTGCTTCACCTGATTGAACAGTTCTCTCTCCTGCAGAGGGATGCTGCCCCATGGTGAGAAATTGAATTCGATCCAATCCAGCTTGTGATCAAAAAGGGCGGTTAACCGTTGCAGCATATGGGCACTGTTAAGATGTGGGATCGCACTGATGCTATATAGTCCCATCAAAATTTCATTCTGGTCTTCTTCCGACAACAGGGACTTGTCCATGACATAGTTGTCCATCAGATGGATACCGCCATGCTTGCCGGTCGTTGTATAGACGGGAATGCCCGCAGCACTCAACCGATCGATATCACGGTACACCGTGCGTACAGAAATCTCGAACATACGGGCGAGTTCTGGTGCAGTGGCTTTCTTTTTCTCCAATAACAAAAGCAACATTCGAAATAGTCGGTTATTTTCCATGCTCTGATTATACCATGACAACAGGTGTCAGGGTATGGGTGGTACACTGGTGTAAAAGTCTTACCAAGACATTTTGACTCAGATTTATAATTTGTTCTTCATTTATTGGGGAGTAGTGAAGGGGACGATATCGATTCTGAAGAAACGAAGTGTTCGCTAAAAGCTTTCTGTAAGAAAGCTACTTCGGAAGCAAACGCTATCATGGGATTTTTCCATTTAGAAATGGGAATAAAAGAAATCCGAGGATAACAGCGATCAGAAGAACGATTCGTGACCGGAACGGCTACTCGCATAATATCAAGCACTTTATACCGAAATGAGTTAATTATTAAGGAGGAACTGGTCATGACAATGAAAGAAGGATTTTACTGGGGTGGCGCTACGGCTGCCAATCAATTCGAGGGTGGATGGAACCAGGGTGGTAAGGGGCCAAGCACGTCTGACATGATGACAGGGGGAACCCACACGATTCCACGCCGGATTACGCCTGTACTGGAAGAGGGCACGTATTATCCGAGCCATGAAGCGGTTGATTTTTACGGACATTACAAAGAAGATATTGCCATGATGGCAGAGATGGGCTTCAAAATGTTCCGCATGTCCATCAACTGGTCCCGGATCTATCCAAACGGTTATGATCTGGAGCCAAACGAAGAGGGATTGCAGTTCTACGACAATGTTTTTGCCGAGTTGAAAAAGTACAATATTGAGCCGCTCGTAACGATCTCCCATTATGAAACGCCATTCGGTCTGACACAGAAGTATAACGGCTGGGCTTCCCGTGAAGTCATCGACTGTTATATCCGTTATTGTACAACCCTCTTCAACCGTTACAAGGATCAGGTCAAATACTGGCTGACGTTCAACGAAATTAACTGTCTGACGATGCCGATGGGTGCATATATGGCTGCAGGTATTCTGTTTGAAGGCAAAGAGACGCTGGTCGACGGAGTGGATGATCCACAGACTCGTTTCCAGGCATTACATCACCAATTCGTTGCGAGTGCCAAAGCAGTGAAGCTGGGACATGAGATCAACCCTGATTTCAAAATTGGCTGTATGGTTGCATTCATGACAACCTATCCAAACACATGTAACCCGGACGACATGTTGCTTGCACAGAAGAAAGACCAAATCTCTAATATGATCTGCGGTGATGTACAGGTTCGTGGAGCGTATCCTGGATTCGCCAAACGTTTCTTCGCCGAAGAAGGTATCCAGATCGAGATGCAACCGGGAGACGAGCAGACTTTGCGTGAAGGCTGCGTAGACTTCTATTCCTTCAGTTATTATATGTCTTTGGTTGAAAGTGCGGACGAGTCCCTCGAGAGAGCAGAAGGTAATCTGCTGGGCGGTATCAAAAATCCATATCTCGAAGCTTCCGACTGGGGCTGGCAGATCGATCCAAAAGGACTGCGTTACACGCTGAATCATCTGTATGATCGTTATCAGATTCCACTGATGGTGGTTGAGAATGGCTTGGGTGCTGTCGATGTGGTCGAGGAAGATGGCTCCATTCAAGATGACTATCGCATTGATTATTTGAAAGGTCACATTGAACAGATGAAAGAAGCGGTAGCTGACGGCGTAGATCTGATTGCCTACACTATGTGGGGATGTATCGACCTGGTTAGTGCATCCACTGGAGAGATGAAGAAGCGTTATGGCTTCATTCATGTCAATAAAGACAATGACGGTAACGGAGACTTGAGCAGAACACCGAAGAAGAGTTTCCACTGGTACAAAAAAGTCATTGAATCCAATGGTGAAGAGTTATAAATTGGTGTAAAAAAACCCAGATCCGCTTGTTCCCTTAAATGGGACAAGCGGTCCATGTGGTCCTGAACGAGTTCAGGACTACTATATATGAATATAAAAATACCCGGCTATCCTTCAGTTAAGGAAAGCCGGATATTTCTTTGTGTAGTTAAATAGCGGGCCGCCTAGGCCAGCCTTCTGCTTTGCAGTTGGGACATGCGCTCCAAATGTCGCCGATAAAACCATATGCATGTGGAGAGCCAACAACCACTCAAGAAGTATCCGCCTACGATATCACTTGGATAATGCACCCCCAAGTAGATACGACTTATACCAATGGTTAGTATAAATACGGCGCTGGCAACAATCATCAGCACACGTCCTGTGACGGTGGGTACATGTTTCCAGATTAGAAAGGCCAGTCCACCGTACAGGCTAAATGCTGCCATAGAATGCCCACTGGGGAAGCTATAGCCGCTCACTTCGATAATCCGGTTAATGGTAGGTCTGGCACGCTGGAATACCAGTTTGAGCAATGCATTTAACAGGGTTGAACCTGCAAGCACACAAGCCAGGAAGAGCAGTTCGCGTTTGTGTCGCAGGCAAACGTACAACACAATCATGGCGATGATGGTAATGAAGACCACTGGCATTTCGCTGCCGATCCAGGTGAAAAGGTGCATGAATTGTGTCATACCAGGGGATTCCAACCCCTGAATCCAGCCGATTAAGGTATCATCAAATCGATGAATCTGGTTGTCGCTGATGGACAGGGCGATGCTTATAAAGGCGATCATGCATAACGCTGCAACGAGCAGCGGGAAGGAGATATTCTTTTTCCAGTTGTGTATCAAATGTTGAGTTCCTCCGTGATGGTTGATTTCGTATGTTGTGTCCTTGCGTATGTCGGACATAACGATATTTATATTGTGCTATAATTTTACAATAAATATAGCAACAATAAAAATATGTAACCTTAACAACGCTTATTCAAGCAGAGAATGTAGGAGGGGAGCGGTCGGAATGAAACGACGTTTGGTGATGTGCATGTTGATCTTACTGTTGGTTACGTCTGGGTTAGCTCTATTTCCCGGAGAGAAAGTGTATGCTTGCAGTTGTCTCGAGAGTGATGCTCAAGAGAGATTGAAGACAAACACAACTGTATTTACAGGAGAAGTGGTGAAGAAGGGACGTTCTCAACAGTCGAAGCATGATGGCTTATTAAGAGAGTATACCTTTGATGTAGATACTGCATGGAAGGGGGTTAATGCCAAAAAGATGAAAATTCTCGCGAGTGACGGTGGTTCTGAGTCCTGTGGCATTCAATTTGAAAAGAATCAGTCCTACCTGATCTATGCTTATCAATATGAAGTGGATCATAAGCTTCATACGAATCTGTGCAGTCGCAATGTTCCAATTGAACAAGCCGGAGACGATCTGAAATTGCTGGGTGCGGGAAAGGTTGTAAGTAAAGAAGATTTTGGAGAAACCAATGATGGTGGTGGGCGAACTGGGCCTTTCTATCTCATCTTATATGGCGGAGTCATTTTATTAGCAGCATTGGCAGTACTGTGGCTCTGGAGACGAAAGAAAAGAATCTGATTGCCCAACGGAAAAAAAGCTATTCCCCGTACAGAACGTTAAGAAACATTGACGTTCTATACGGGGATTTTCAGGATTGTTGCAGCTAGTTCAGCTGCAACATGTATTCATAAGCCGTGACACCAAATACCCGTTTGAAATGTCGATTCAGATGGGTCAGATCGACGAATCCGCAATCGGCAACAGCAGCATAGACGTCCTTCTGCATTTCGATGGATTGACGGGCACGCTCTACTTTGCAGTTTAAGAAAAACTGGTAGGGGGATATGCCTGCTTGTGCTTTGAATTCACGGATAAATTGAAACTTGGACATGCCAAATTCGGAGCTCAGGTTGTCCAGCTTGAGCACATCTTCGGTGCTGCAAAACATGATTTCCTTGGCTTTGCGGACCAGGTTGTCCTGAGGCAACCAGAGCTTGGTGTCCATTTCCTTCTGAGCCAGCAGGTGAACCAGATCAAAGACCCGTTCGCTGCACTCGGCTTCGTTCTGTCTGAGTTGAACGGCATCGTTCAGCATCAGGATCTTACGTGCAAGCTCGGGATCATAGACGATGGGACTTCCAAAACGCAATTCCTTTTTGCCTATAATCTCCTCTACTAATTCCGGCTTCAAATACAGCATCACATAGTCAATGCCAGCCTTATCATAGGAACTTCCATCATGAGACTGTTCGCGGTTGAACAACATGACACCATTTTGGTGAGAGGCCTGATATTGTCCGGCCAGGTTGTATTGTTGAATGCCACGCAGGGTTACACCGACCGCATACTCTTCATGGCAATGTTTTTTGTATGCAAAATCAGTAAAGCTGGCGGATAGTGCCAGCACGTCTTGCGACTTTTTATAGTTAAACCGTTCCATGCAGCACACCTCCCAAGCTTTAGATTAATCCGGATACTATAATGGCTGAGTATAACAAAAAAAGTGCCATGAGAATACTCAGTAATTTTTGGTGGCGATTCAGCAACGTTCTGAAAACCGTACCAAAAACAACCCAACTGGAATAGGCCAGAAATCCAATGAAGGTAATGAGCACCACGAACAGAAACGATGAGAATGAACTTTGATAAAAGGGCAATACATAACTTGGAATGACAGTGAAAGTAAACAAGACGACCTTTGGGTTCACAAATTGCATGATGAAACCGTTCCAAAATCCGGTAACTTGTTTTGGTGCATCCTCGGTGGTACCCATCTTGTAGATCTGGTACGCCAGATACACCATGTACAGGCCGCCGACAATCTGCATCACCTTCAGAATTCCGGGTAACACTCCCGCAAGAAGCTGATTAAGAAAAGCTGAAGCGGTAAGCAGCAGACCAAATGCCAACGTAGCTCCCCACACATATTGCATCGTTTGACGCGCCCCAACCTGTTGTACGGAAGAAAGAATTACGATATTGCTGGGGCCGGGGGTAAATGTTACGACGATGCAGTAGATTAAAAAAGATGCAAGATTCATAAGGATGATGCTCTCCTCTGGTTGTAGTTTAGTTCCATGATCATACGTCCATAGGGAGAAACCATATAGTACATTATTGCAGCAGGTACACCGTTAACAGCAGGAGCTTGTTTTTAAAAGATAAGGGGTGGTTTTCTTTTTGAATGATTGCGTTTACAATTTAGACGATGTACAAGGTGATCAGACGACTTGAGGAAGTGAACGGAATGAAAAAAATGCTGCTGGTTTACATTTTGCTAATCTCAGCCTTTGCGTTGTATGTATTGAGGTTTGAATACACCAGTCAGGTAAACAGTTCTTGGGAGGACCGGGGGCTACGCGGTGATATCGGAGAGACGTATATCATGATTACATTCCAGTCCGGGCTGGAGTATTGGAAGAGCCCGCTCAAAGGTTTCGAGGATGCCGCGGATGCACTCGGCGTGACCGTAGAATATCGCGGGGCTACCCGGTATGATGCGAAGGAGCAGACCATGGTGATCGAGCAGGCTATCGCTCGTAAACCCGCAGGCATTGCTATATCTGCAATCGATCCTCAATCGTTAGTTCCAGCGATTAACAAGGCAATCGACGCAGATATCCCTGTTGTATTATTTGACGCGGATGCACCCGATAGCCAGGCCTATTCTTTTCTTGGGACAGATAATTACAAGTCGGGTGTAATGGCTGCCGATAAAATGGCTGAACTGCTGGGTCGTGAGGGAGAGGTCGCGGTATTAACCTTGCCCGGACAACAAAATCATGAAGAGCGCACGAAGGGTTTCCGCGATACGATCAAGGAGAGATACCCTTCCATGCAGATTGTTGAAGTTGCAGACGGACACGGTGATGCGATGGTATCCAGAGACGAAACAATCAGAATGATGAAGGAACATCCCGAGCTGGCGGGAATTTTTGTGACTGAAGCTACCGGAGGGGCAGGAGCGGGGGAAGCTGTTCAAACTCTCGGGGACAGACATCCATTGCAGATTATTTCGTTTGATACAAATAAGACTACATTGGATATGATCAAGAACGGTACGATCTCAGCTACAATTGCACAGGGAACCTGGAATATGGGATATTGGTCACTCCAATATCTGTTCCATCTGCATCACCAGTTAACGGTTCCTGCCCCATCCTCATCCGGTGAAAATGCACCGCTTCCCGTGATGGTGGACACAGGGATCTCTGTGGTGACACGCTCGGATGTGGATGATTACTATGCCAAATAACAAGGAGTATTTCAAGAGTCCAAGGCCTTGGAGTAGGAGAGTAATTCTCTCCACTTTCAGGAACGGGATTCGGCGTTTACGCTTGCGTAATATGCCCCTTCGGTACCAGCTGATGCTGCTTTTTCTGTTATTCGCCATTGTGCCTTCCGTAGGGCTTGGGTTGCTTGTGAACTGGACGGTGGAGCGGGTTGTTGAACGACAGGTTGAAGGGCATACCATGCAACTGATTGGCAAAGTGAATGAAGCTCTGAACAGCAAAATGGAGAATTTGCAGAATATGACCTATCTGATTGCATTTGACCCGGAGATTGATGCTTTTATGAACGACAAAATGCCACTGAATGATGAAGCAGGTATCGAACCGATGAACATGGACACCAATGCCGAAACGGAGCAAAATCGGTTATATGGCATCAAACAAACCTTGCAGGGATTCACAACGTTGTATCCTGAAATCGCCGGGATAGTTCTCGTCAGTGCAAGTGGTGACTATATTAGCAACGAGATGTATCCCCGAGCGGAACAGAGCCTGATTCAGGAAAATTGGTATCAAAAAGCTTCGGCCAATCCGGGCATCTTCACGGTGTTGGGTCAGCCGAAAGAGCGTAATCTCACAACACATGTACGGTACAAGGATGATGAGATTGTATCGGTTGCGCGTTCCATAACGGATGAAGCGTCAGGACGTGTGCGGGGCGTTATTATGATTGATCTTAAACTTAGGTCCGTCTCTCAGGCTGCCCGTAATGTAACCTTGGGGAAATCCGGTTATGTGATGGTTACGGATGCAGAAGGTCAAAGTGTATACAAGCCGGAGCATCCGCTAATAGAACACATTCCCACAGACTGGTTCCCCTCCGGTGAGAGTGGAACGTTTACCGCCGATACAGAAGGTGGAACGTTATTATTCATGTATCAGTCGTCTACCTTTACCGGTTGGAGAACGGTAGGGGTATTTCCCACAAGAGACTCGATATCCGAAGTACGCCAAATCCAGTTTTACGTGGTTAGCTTTGTATTTGTGGTTTGTTTGTTTGGCCTGAGCGCCTCTTTATGGTTCTCCCGTTCTATTGCTCAGCCCATTTTCCGACTCATGTCCTACATGCGAAGGGCGGAGACCGGCAATCTCAGACCAGGCCGCTGGAGCGATCGCGCTGATGAGATTGGCATGCTTGGCAACAGTTATAACCGAATGCTGGCACAGATTCGACAATTGATATCACTAAATGAATTGCGGGAGCGGCAGAAGCGCGACGCTGAAATGCGAAGTTTGCAGGAGCATATCAAACCACACTTTTTGTACAATACCTTGGATACGATTCATTGGATGGCACGCAAAGAGGGTGCAGAAGATGTGTCCGTCATGGTTGGCGCGTTATCTCGATTATTTCGCATAGGGCTTAGTAAAGGACAGGATTACATTCCGCTGCATTCGGAGATTGAGCATATGACCAGCTATCTGCAAATTCAGCAGACACGATACCGCGATCGTCTTCAGTATACATTGAATATTCCAGAGGAAATGCGGGACCTTTTTGTGTTAAAGCTGCTGCTTCAGCCGCTAATAGAGAATGCAATCTATCATGGAATCAAGGGCAGGCGTGGGCCGGGACACATTAGGGTGGAGGCCAGATTGGAACATAACAGACTGCTACTGACCGTTCAGGATAATGGAGCAGGCATGTCCAACGAACGGCTGGCCGAGATGCAGCAGCTGCTCGAAGCTCCTTTGGCCAGTTTGGAAACGTCTTCGCCGGGGATAACAGGCAAAAGTTATGGAATGTTGAATGTGCAGGCCCGTCTCCGGCTGTCCTTTGGCGATGAATACGGTGTTGTGCTTGAGAGCCAGGAAGGTGAAGGAACGAGTGTGACCATCATTCATCCGTTGATGCGAGAGCTCCCACCAACCAAGCAAATCAATAACGAAGAGAGGCAGGAGAGTGAATGGGGAAATTCATGAAATCGACCGTGACAACTTCCACTGAAACAGATGAGACATCCACATTGACTACAGTAATGGAGATTACGCCGGATAGCCATGTTGCGAAGAAATACCGCGTGCTCATCGCTGATGATGAACCGATCATTCGTGAGGGGATTCGGGATGCCATTGACTGGGCAACTCTCGGGATGGAGGTTGTAGGTGAAGCGGAAGATGGCGAGGAAGCGCTGGAACGGGCGGCTGACCTGGGTGTGGATATTGTTCTCGTTGATATGAATATGCCATTCCTGAACGGAATCGAACTAATCCGTGCCCTTCAGCAGAAGTGCCCGGGCTGTCGTTACCTGATCATCTCGGGACATGATGAATTTGCATATGCGCAGGAGGCGGTTCGTCTTGGCGTAGAGGATTACATCTTAAAACCTGTGCAAGCAGAACAATTATATGCTGCACTTGAGCGATTACATCAGCGACTTACTGAAGAGCACCAGAGGACGGCATATGTACAACAGGCAGCTCATCAGATTGAACGTAATATCCCGTTGCTTCGCCAGCGATTTATGCTGGAGTGGCTGGAGGGGCAGGCTGAAGGGAGGGATCTGACGGAGCAGCTTGTGTTTTTACGGCTGCCCGCCGTCCCACCTGTGCAGATCGGGGTCGTACGCTGGCCTGCCGCTGAAGCTCGTCAGACGATACTGAGAGAGAATGATCGTCAGTTGTTTCTGTTTGCAGTGGAAAATATAATTAGTGAACTGCTGGGGGACGTGCCACATGTCCTGTTTCGGGACGTAAGCGGGTTGATCGGCATGTGTCTGTGGCAGGAAGCCCCTGAAGAAATAGAGTCCCTTCTGGAACAGCAGATTAGTTCTTGCTTGAATATTGCCATTCATGCTCATGTGGAGACACATGCAGGGACACTGGAAGAAACGCCGGATACGTACCGTCATTGCCGTGAACGGGTATTCGGGGAAGTGCAGTTGTCGCCTCTGGTTCGCCGGGCAAGACAACTTATTCACGAAGAGTATGCCGAGCGGGAACTGACCCTGGAATCACTCGCTTCCCGTCTACAAGTATCTACCGTATATCTTAGTCGTGTGCTGAAGAAAGAGCTGAATGATTCCTTCGTCACACTTGTCACGCATGCTCGCATTCGCAAGGCTATACAGTTATTAGATTCAACAACACTGCCGATTCACACCATAGCTGAGCGTGTAGGTTATGACACGCAACATTATTTCAGCACTGCATTTAAGAAAACAATGGGCATTTCTCCAGTGCAGTATCGAAAGAACGGGGGGACGGCTTATCATCCTTCTGTGAATTAAATATCGTATTACAGCTATTCATTCAGACGTGTGATAAATGAGATGGATATGTTCTACTTCGTGTGAAGCGAAGTGGAGCATGTCCTTTTTTTTGACTCTGGAATGGTATCTCGTGGATCAAACTTGTACTTTAAGCGTTTCCATCAAAAGTTAAATTTTTATAAAAAAGGTTCAAAACGTGCAAAGACCTTATGGCTTCTCCAATGCTACGATTGGTCTCAGACAGGAACAGTAAGCAACAGGATGCACTACATGCATTGTAAGCGTTATCTTATAACTCATTCAGAACCGTATGACGTGAGGAAAGGGGAACTTCATATGAAAAAAGGAGCAATGCTCATCTGGCTTCTGGTGATGACTTTGATGCTTTCGGCCTGCAATCTGGCAGAGAGTGGCCCAGGCAGTAAAGAAAAGGGATATGTCGGTATATCGATGCCAACCAAATCATCAGAACGATGGGTGGGAGACGGGGAGAACATGGTCCGTCTGTTTCAGGAGCAGGGGTACAAAACCGATCTTCAGTATGCTGAGGATGTGGTCGAGAATCAGATTTCACAGATTGAAAACATGATCACCAAAGGTGTGGATGTGATGGTCATCGCGTCCGTGGATGGCAACACTTTAACGGATGTAATCAAGAAAGCGCATGACGAAGGGATACAAGTGATCTCGTATGATCGGCTCATTCGAAATACGCCATATCTAACCTATTACGCCACGTTCGACAATTTTAAGGTGGGTGTGCTTCAAGCCTCCTACATCGAACAAAAGCTTGGGCTCAAGGATGGAAAAGGACCTTATAACATTGAGCTGTTTGGTGGCTCTCCTGATGATAATAACGCCTATTTCTTCTTCGACGGTGCGATGTCTGTGCTGAAGCCGTACATCGATTCCGGCAAACTGGTGGTACGCAGCAAGCAGATGACGATGGCCCAGATTGCGACCTTACGCTGGGACGGGGCACTGGCCCAGTCACGGATGGATAACCTGCTGAGTGCTTATTACTCGGGTGATAATCTGGATGCAGTATTATCTCCTTATGATGGAATCAGTATTGGTATCATCTCATCCTTGAAAGGGATTGGTTATGGTACTTCGAACAAACCGCTGCCCGTTATTACAGGACAGGATGCCGAACTTGCCTCGATCAAGTCGATTGTGGCCGGGGAACAGACGCAGACGGTGTTCAAGGATACACGGAAGCTAGCGGAGAAGACGGTAGAGATGGCCAATAGTATTTTGCAAGGAAAACAAGCGGAAGTTAATGATGAAACATCATATAACAATGGAATTGAGGTTGTTCCGGCGTATCTCTTGGATCCCATCTCGGTGGACCGTACAAATGTGGAGCAGGATATCGTTGGTACACAGTATTACACGAAGGAAGAAATCGGACTGAAATAATAAATGAAAGGAGCACATCCCATGGCCGGAATCATTCTGGAAATGAAAAACATCACCAAAACCTTTCCTGGCGTCAAAGCGCTGGAAAATGTCAATCTGAAAGTCCGTGAAGGCGAAATTCATTCCATATGTGGTGAAAATGGCGCAGGTAAATCTACGTTGATGAAGGTACTGAGTGGTGTATATCCACATGGCACGTATGAAGGCGACATTTTATTTCAGGGCAAAAATTGTGAGTTCAAGGATATTAAGCAGAGCGAGGATCTGGGAATCGTCATTATCCATCAGGAGTTGGCCCTGATTCCCTACCTTTCAATCGCGGAAAATATATATTTGGGCAATGAGCGTGCCAGCAGAGGAATTGTCAACTGGAAGGAAACTTTTGTAGGTACACGAGAACTGCTCTCGAAGGTGGGACTGAGCGAAAATCCAAACACGCTGGTATCCAGCATCGGGGTAGGCAAGCAGCAACTGGTCGAAATTGCGAAAGCGCTCTCCAAAAAGGTGCGGCTGCTTATTCTGGATGAGCCAACCGCTGCACTGAACGAGGACGACAGTGAAAATCTGCTGCAGTTGATGCTGGAATTCAAGAAACAGGGCATCGCCTGTATCCTGATCTCACACAAGCTGAATGAGGTATCCAAGGTATCCGATTCGGTGACTATTTTACGGGATGGCAAGACAATTGAGACGTTGGATATGAAGAAGGAAAAAGTGACGGAGGACCGGATTATTAGCGGAATGGTAGGACGTGATCTCACTAGCCGTTATCCGGAGCGTCATGCGACCATTGGTGAAGTTATCCTTGAGGTAAAGGACTGGACGGTATATCACGAACATCATGCCGAGCGGAAGGTACTGGATCAGATCCATATGAATATCAGACGTGGTGAGATTGTAGGTATTGCCGGGCTGATGGGCGCTGGGCGTACCGAACTTGCCATGAGTATATTTGGCAAATCCTATGGCCGGAATATTTCGGGTCAACTCATTAAGAATGGTAAACCGATCCACAACAATACCGTCACAGAGGCTATTCAGAATGGGTTTGCTTATGTGACAGAAGACCGCAAGGAATACGGACTCATTCTGATGGATGACATCAAGCGCAATATTTCCTTAACGGGTCTGAGCAAGCTGACGCGAAACGCAGTAGTGAACGAGCGTGAAGAAGTACTGGTGGCGGAAAAGATGAAGAAAAGCATGAACATCAAAGCACCAAGTATTTTGCAGAAGACCGGTAATCTGAGTGGAGGCAACCAGCAAAAAGTGGTGCTCAGCAAATGGATTTTTGCCGGACCAGATATTCTTATCCTGGATGAACCTACCCGCGGTATCGATGTGGGAGCGAAATTCGAAATCTATACGATCATTCATCGGCTTGCTGCTGAAGGCAAGGGCGTACTGGTAATCTCATCCGAGCTTCCGGAGGTTCTTGGCCTGTGTGACCGGATCTATGTGATGAATGCCGGACGAATCACCGGTGAAGTCAGCCGGGAGCAAGCATCGCAGGAAACGTTGATGAGATATATGACCAAGTCTGGAGGCGGCAAGCATGGAAATGATAACAAAACTGTTCAAAAATAATATCCGTCAATACGGCATGATTATTGCCTTGGTAGTGATTATGCTTTTGTTCGAGGTACTTACAGGCGGGCTGTTGCTCAAGCCGATTAATATTACAAATTTGATTTTGCAGAACAGTTACATTTTGGTGCTGGCGATCGGAATGGTGCTGGTCATCATTACCGGGCATATTGACCTGTCTGTTGGTTCCATTGCAGCTTTTGTTGGTGCCGTTGCCGCGATTATGATGGTTGATTGGCAGCTTCCGGCTTGGCTTGCAGTCATCGCTTCCTTGCTGGTTGGTGCTTTGATCGGTGCATGGCAAGGCTTCTGGATCGCCTATGTGCGAATTCCGGCATTTATCGTGACGCTGGCAGGTATGCTGCTGTTCCGTGGCTTGACGATGATCGTGCTGGAGGGGCAATCGATCTCTCCTTTCCCGGGTGGTTTCCAGAAAATAAGCTCTGGCTTCTTGGCGGACATTCAATTCTCAGGTTTCGGTCTGGTGTCTATCATTGTGGGTCTTGTGCTCACCGTTTGGTACATTGTCAATGAACTGCGGGAACGCCGTTCCCAGCGAAAATATGGATTCGAGGTCGTGTCAAAGGGACTATTTTTGCTCAAGTTGATTGTGGTGGCTGTTGTGACAAATCTGTTTACGTTTGTACTCGCAAGTTATGCAGGTATTCCAAATATCCTGGTCCTGCTGTTTGTCCTGATCGTTGTGTACTCCTTCGTTATGAATCGTACTGTCATGGGACGGCATGTGTATGCGCTTGGAGGTAATGAGAAGGCCGCAGGTCTGTCTGGAGTCAAAACAAAAAAGGTAACCTTCTGGGTTTTCGTGAACATGGGTACACTTGCCGCGGTATCCGGGTTGATCTTCGCCGCACGTCTGAATGCAGCTACGCCAAGAGCGGGTACCAACTTCGAGTTAGATGCCATTGCGGCCTGCTTCATCGGTGGTGCTTCCGCTTCAGGGGGCATAGGTACGGTATTTGGTGCCATCATCGGTGGTTTAGTTATGGGTGTGCTGAATAACGGGATGTCCCTGATTGGTCTCGGTATTGACTGGCAACAGGGGATTAAGGGATTGGTACTACTGCTCGCTGTAGCGTTTGATATCTATAATAAAAATAAAAGATCAGCGTAACACTTGGTAAAATGAAAAAACAGACCTTGATCTCAGAATCAGGTCTGTTTTGCTGTATGCACAACTTAGTTACATTAAGGCATCGAGGAAACGTGTGGCGATGCCAAAATAGATAAACAGGGACAAGATATCATTCAATGTGGTGATTAACGGGCCAGAGGCAACAGCCGGGTCGACTTTGAAACGACTAAGCAGAAGCGGGATGCATGTACCGGTCAGTGTACCAATGACCAGAGTGAGGAACAGAGATACCCCAATAATGGCGCCCAGTAGCCAGTCCCCTTGCCAGAAATAAGCGATGACGGTGATCAGCAATCCACATACCAAGCCGATCATTATGCCTACCTTGATCTCCCGACCAATCAGTGCGAGTACGGTGGCTTTGTCGAGCTTGCGTCCGATCAGTCCGCGTACCACAACAGCCAGAGACTGCGTTCCTGTGTTACCGGTCATACCTGCGATCATCGGCATGAAAAATGCCAATGCCACAACCTGATTGAGTGTATCCTCAAAGAAATCCACAATACTTCCCGAGATTAGACCAATCAATAGAAGCAAGATGAGCCAGGGAAGCCTGCGTCTGACGGCCACGAGTGGTTTGGTATCAAAGTCGATATCCTTGCTACCGCCCCCCATCTTGGCCAAATCTTCACTGGCTTCATCCATAATAATATCGATGACATCATCCATCTGAATGATACCGCATAACCTGTGATTTTCATCCACCACCGGAAGTGCAATAAACTCATAACGCTGTAGAAGCTGTGCTGCTTCTTCCTGGTCCATATCTACCGTTGCATGGATCACCCGCCGGGTCATCAGTTCTTCAACCTGGGTCTTATCGTCAGCCAGGGCAAGGGATCGATAACTCACGACACCGACCAGTTTACCTTCATTATCGGTTACATAGAGATAACTGGAGGCTGAGATATGCATGGTACCTTGCGATTGTCGTAAGGCTTCCTTGGCTGTCTCATGAGCGAGCAGGGTCCGATATTGATCTGTCATGATCCGTCCAGCCGTCTCCGGCGGGTAATTAAGCACGGATCGGATAATGGCAGAGTGGTCCAGATTCATGTTGGACAGCAATTCTTCTCTGCGTTTGGCAGGTAAATCGTGCATGAACCGAATCAGATCACTTTTGTCCATCTGCTGCATGACTTCAAGTGTTCGTTCCGGCCCAAGTCGTTCAAACAGTTGAATCTGTTCGTGCAGCTTCAAGGTCTCGGCGAGATCCGCCAGAGCATCGGGTTTGAATAGGAGCAGAAACCGATTGGTTTCTTCTTCAGGGAACTTTTTATATACGAGTGAGAGGTCGTAGGGATGTAGTTCTTTCACCAATTTATAGAAATCGGGAAGGTTCCGGGATTGTACATGTTGCACGAGTTGTTCGGTGATCTCCTCCACGGAGAAATCTTTCTTGGTATGAGGTCTGTTCATATCGACACTCCTTTCTGAATGATCAACTTCATATTTTTAAACGGAATGGGTTGAAAGTCAAACAACGAAGGGAAAAAGGGAGCGCCAAAAATAATATTGTAATCTTGCTCACCTATTCGATATGGGCTTACAAACAGCCGCTTCAAGGATATACTTGTTGTACAGAAACAGACGAGGAGGACATGCGCTAGTGGAAGTAGATATCAGAACACAATTGCTCAGCATGGTTGAGCCGGAGTATCAAAAATTCTCGGCCGCACTTATTCCCAACATCACGAATGTACTTGGTGTAAGGTTGCCAGCCTTACGAAAAATTGCCAAGCAGCTTGCCGCCGGGGACTGGCGCACGTATCTGGAAACGGCAGAGGATGAATATTTTGAAGAAGTGATGTTGCAAGCGATGGTCATTGGACATGTACAGGCTGATCTGGACGAGCTGTTAAAGGCTATTGAAACATTTGTACCGAAGATTGACAACTGGTCGGTGTGTGACAGCTTCTGTGCGGGACTGAAATATACGAAGGTCCATTCGGAGTCCATGTGGGCGTTCTTGCAGCCGTATCTGAGATCAGATCAGGAATATGAAATCCGGTTTGGTGTGGTAATGCTGTTGAATTTTTATCTTAATGAGCGATATATCGATCAGGTTCTATCTGCATTGGATCAGATTAGGCACGAGGCGTATTATGTGAAAATGGCAGTTGCTTGGGCCATCTCAATGGCTTATGTGAAACAACCTGAGGTGACTATGCGTTATTTGAACCGTAATACCCTGGATGATTTTACGTATAATAAGGCACTTCAGAAAATCACGGAATCTTATCGCGTTGATCCAGAGAGCAAGCAAATGATCCGCAGTATGAAACGTAAGGTGAAGAAGCAGATTACCTCCTAGTTCTAGCATTAAGCATTCCACCAGGGAGAGGGCGGTAAACGAATGAGAAAAAAGTTGATGTACACCACGATGCAGTTGGACGGTCGTCCATGGGTGCTGCTCGCTACGGAACAGGGGTTGTGCCGAGTGGTCATGCCCAACGAAACACTGGAGGACTGGAACGGCTGGATACAGAAAGTTGCACCTGGCGTGGAACTGGAAGAGAACGAGGATGCTCTGAAACAAACAGGTATGATGGATTGGTTGCAGTCCTATTTTGCAGGAGAATTGATGGCTTATACAGATGCAATCCCACTGGACTTGATCGGAACGAATTTCCAACAGGAGGTATGGAGAGAGCTAGGGCGTGTGCCTTATGGTGAAATTCGGACCTATGGTGATATAGCTGCTGCGATTGGAAGACCTTCAGCTGTGCGAGCAGTTGGGGCTGCCAATGGGGCCAATCCAATTCCGGTTCTGTTACCATGCCACCGCATTATTGGGGCTAATCGCAAGCTGACCGGGTTCCGTGGAGGCCTGGAGATGAAGCGCAGACTGCTGGATATCGAACAGATTGAAGGCGTGACCGATGGAGGGCATGCGCGGTTTCATTTTTAATAGACTCACGTAATCAAGAAGATTAAGGTGAGTGGACGGGGCAGGCACGTATTGTGCCTGTTTTTTTTACATGTATTAAGTAGAGTAATACAAACGTTCCGCATATGGAACACCAACGTTTTACGTATTTTTGCCCGGTGAAACCGTATGGTACCATGGATCATAGATCAATCGGTATCCGGGGGACGTAATGCCGGGTAAGAAAAGAGGGATGACATGATGAAGCAGGCTTATTGGTTAACAAACGTGACTGTGGAGCGGAGTTATGTTCGGGAGGGAGAACAGGTGATGGGGACACGGACAAGCCCCGCTCATCTGCGGATTAAAGATGGAGTGATCGCAGAGATTGTGGAAGGAAACAACCCGTTATCTAGCGATCTACCACAAGTAGATGGCAAGGGACTTCTGCTGTTGCCTTCGTTCGAGGAGGCACATATTCATCTGGATAAAACTTACTACGATGGGCCGTGGACAGCCGTTAAGCGTATCTCCAGTATTTTCGAACGTATTGAAGAAGAAAAGGTTCTGTTGCCCAAGTTGCTACCAGATGCAACGCGTCAAGCGGAGAGTATTCTGACCTTGATCCAGGGGTACGGCTCCACTCATGTTCGTAGTCATTGCAATATTGAACCCGTCAGTGGCTTGAAAAGACTGGAAGCGACGCGGCAGGCTCTGGAATCATTTTCGGGCAAAATCGCTTCGGAGATTGTGGCTTTCCCGCAGCATGGACTGCTTCGCTCCCATTCAGTGGAGCTTATGGGCCAAGCGATGAAGGAAGGTGCAACGCATGTGGGCGGACTTGATCCTCATACGGTGGACGAACAGATCGAGAAATCACTGAACGCCATGGTTGAACTGGCTGTTCAGCACCAGGCGGGCATCGATATTCATCTGCATGATGGCGGGCAGGCCGGCAAACAAACGCTGTTGGAACTCACAAATCTGACCGAAGCAGCAGGGCTTCAGGGTAAAGTTACGGTCAGTCATGCGTTCTGGTTCGCCCGCGCAGAGCAGCAGGAAGCAGAAGATATGGCGCAGCGAATGGCCTCGCTTGGGATGAGCATTGCTTCCACGGTGCCCATTGGCAGAACGATGATGCCTCTTCCCATGCTCCACCGTATGGGTGTGAACGTGAAGCTGGCCACAGATAGCCTGACGGATCACTGGTCTCCTTTTGGCAATGGGGATATGCTTGAGAAAGCGGGACGATTCGCAGAACTGTACGGATATAGCGACGAACTGTCCTTGTCTCAATCTTTGGCATGGGTAACAGGCGGGATTACACCGCTGGATTCACAAGGGGAACAAGTCTGGCCGAAGGTAGGCGACACCGCGAGTTTTGTATTGGTGCATGCGAGTTGTTCGGCGGAAGCCGTTGCGCGGCGATCTGCGCGGCAGGCCGTATGGTACAAGGGGCAATTGGTCAGTGGATCAACAGCGGATTGAGGGAAATAGAGCGGGTGCAGCCACGGGAAACCGTGGTTTTTTGGCATGGGAGAAAAAGAGGAAAGAACTGTTCGCATATACCACATTTTGGGTTATGATGGACGTAGTTAATGAAGGGAGTATTACAAATGAAGATTAAGTATGCAACGGAAGCTGACTACGACTACATCATTGAAAGAGATCGGCATATCCATCAGCCACTTGTGAAAACGAAGATTAGTGAGAAAGAAATATTCATCCTATGGGACGAGGACGAGGGATCAAGAGTTGGATGGATGAGGTACGGGTACTTTTGGGATAACCTTCCCTTCATGAATATGATCTGGATTGATGAACCCTATCGAAACGGCGGATATGGCAAAAAAGTGGTACATCACTGGGAAAATCTAATGAAGCAACAAGGCTTTGATACGGTGATGACTTCAACGCAATCAGACGAACATGCCCAACATTTCTATCGAAAGCTGGGGTATGTTGATGCAGGGGCTCTATTGCTGGATACACAACCTTTGGAGATTATATTGATCAAGAAAATCTAGTAAATAAGCTGCAAGGAGAGATGATTGTGGATGTGAAAAAAGTAAGCCTACAACCCATAACCAAAGAAAATGAACTCGAGTGCATCCACCTTAAACCACGGGAAGATCAGCTAGATTTGGTAGCTAGCAATGCGGATTCATTGATGCATGCGATGAAGGAAATTACGTCCAAGCCGTACGGCATTTTGGCAGAGGATCAGATGGTAGGTTTTATTTTATTTGATAACGAGATCTACAATGACGGGTATTACTGGATTCTGCGCTTCATGATTGATGAGAAGTACCAGGGGAAGGGTTACGGCAAACTTGCTATTCAAGAAGTGGTTCGTATGTTGCAAGAGAGAAGTGACTGCCAGCAAATCAGGGTATCCCATGTTCCACATAACATTGCGGCAAATGCGCTGTACAAAAGTTGCGGATTTCAGGACACGGGTGAATTCGAGGACAACGGTGATATCATTTTAAGTTATCAAGTGAGGTAACAGGGAGGGGAAGCTTGATGATAAGAGAGGCAGAAGCTAGGGATGCAGCGGTTATTGAAAGACTGTATAAAGAATTATTGCCAAACAACTTAAACACGAAGGTACTGGCGGAACGGATTGAAGAGGTTCGGAATAACCCAAACAGTTTCTTGTTTGTGTATGAACTGGGTGATCAGGTGATCGGCACAGCTCATTTACATATTTGTCTGGATGCTTTGGTGGAAAATAGACCATTCGGCGTAGTTGAGCGGGTTATCATTACGGAACATGTGCAGAGCAAGGGATATGGATCTGAATTGATGAAACATATAGAGCATGTATGTGTGCAGAAAAATTGTGTGAAGGTGTTTCTTACGAGCGGATCATCCAGAAACGAAGCACATCACTTTTATACGAAATTGGGGTACAACGGAGAATCCAGCAAGGCATTTAAAAAGTATTTATAACTTATAACATTCATCAAGGAAAAGGAAGTAGAAGCAAAGAAATGAAAGATAACAAACATCCGGTTCAAGATCTCCGACTCATCGTTACCTTGCTCGTGGCTACTTTTTGTTGTCTAGGTGTTGTGATGTATTTACGTGCCCAATCAGATACGAATATGTATCGATTTTTAAGTTGGGACATGTTCCTGGCATGGGTACCCTTCATCATCTCATCCTGCATTAGATACATATTTAATAAGAAATTAACCACAACGAGCATGATATGTATGGGGCTGATGTGTGGAGTATGGCTCTTTTTTCTGCCCAATGCGGCCTACCTTTTTACGGAGATTCTGCATTCATTCAGATATTTTGATGCTCAAGGGGAAGTTAGATTTTGGGTTAATATTGATTTTTGGTATGGACTCACCCTGACGTTTGCCGTAGCGATCATCGGATTGTTGCTCTCGACTTGTTCGATCAATCAAATCCACGGCATGTTAAACAAATTAGTAAATAAGTACATTAGCATGATGGTTGTCGGTGTTATTTTGCTATTGAGCAGTATAGGGGTCTACATTGGTAGATTTAATCGGTGGAATTCGTGGGATATATTATCCCGACCTGGGAAGATCTTTGTGGATCTTGTGAATGATTTTAATGCAGCGAACAGCATAATGGTTGAGTTTGTTGTCATTGTATTTGCGGTTCAACTTTTTGGATACGTTATTATATCCTTGCTAACCGCAAGGTCGGGCAACTAATTATTCCATTTGAAAGGGTAAAGGAGGCAGTATCACACGATGGGTAATCTTAATTTTATCGATAAACTTCCTCACATTAGTGAATGCAAACAGATTCTAAAGGCAGCAGCTATGCTGGATGCCATTTTGATGCCGGAATGGGAGTACAGGTATTACTCGTATAATTCCCAGTGGGACACGAATGAGCAAATGGCATCCATGAGAGATGGGCAAGGAGATCATTATTTTGCAATATTCAGTCCGAATGGGCTGATTATTAAAGGCTTTGATAAAGAGTATACACTTCAGCATAAGGTTGATAGGAGTGAGGTGGTAAAAAGCGTTCCAGAAGCATTTAATACTTTTGTGGTAGAGCCGGCATTTGTAATGGATCAGACGACGTTCTGTATCTGGAGTGTGGCGGATCAGGAAGGGTGGTCTGCAGGCACGGAGCTTGGGGATCATGAATACGAACTGTTAGAGATTTTGGTAGGCGGCGCGAAATATTATCATGCTTGGGCACAGGATTACTACGAGATAGCGTTGGATATCAATCTGGTTGAACAGGTATTTGATATGAAGCCGATCGATGAGGTCTTACTACAGCAATTAAATGATGAACTGAAATTAAGTGATATCGAAGGTGAAATTGAAGAAATTGGATACCCGGATAAGGATATGAAGGTATGAAGGCGATAGCCTAGGAAATCACGGAAGAATTATTGGCTGTGATGGATATGTACCAAAGAATCGCGCGGCAATTGATCGACCAACCGATATTGGAAACCGATCAGCCTGATCGGGCGGAAATTCTCGAAGGTGCGTACCATTTGCTGACCAATGCGGATGTAATCCACGGAGAAGAAGAATTAACGGGAAATTGGTATTTTGATGTTCACGGCGAGCACTGTATGTTCAAGAATACAGAAACAGGGCAGACAATAGAGGTTTTCCTTGGTAGTCTTCGTATTTCGAGAATCCGTTTAAGGACATGTTGGATTTCTTCGAACGTATGGAGGCACAGCATGTGTTAATTCATGTTCACGGGGTGGCGTATAGAAAAATGATTTGATTGCTTGCCATTTAATTAAAACTGAGGAGGAATTACATATGGGGTTAACTGAGTGGTCTACAGATATTCTTCAATATGATCTGTCGGATGAATATTCGATTCGCAAAGCTGATTTTGCCGAATGGGGATTATATTGCACGGTTTATTATGATATGCGTTATGTCGGATTTTTCAGGGAAGAAGAGTTCAGTTCTTCCAAGATCAGTGCCTACTGGATTTACAAGGGGGAAAGCAAAATAGGGGGCGTGAGAATGGAGCCTAACCGGATGTATCATTTGTTTTTTATCCCGCCATTCCAGCAGTGCTTTGATGTATTGAAGCTTCTGAAGCATAAATTATTACAGTGGTCGGATCGCACCAAACGTATTCTGACCTTTGAGATTCTTCCAGACCAAGTTGATCTATATGCAAGAGCTGGATTCTGGCCAGTGGAGTTTAAATGTCGCTGGATGCAGCGGCCTACAGATCACTTTGAAATCGAATGGGACAGCAGGGTAACCGTGAAGAGTCCAGAGATTATTGAAAGTGAAACCGGCAATAGAAAATATGTGAATGAAGATGAAATTGCTCAATGTGACCTGGAGAGTTTTGCAGGAAGTCTTGAAGCTACACGAAGAAAACATACCACGCTTGCAGATTTTATACCAAGTGATGACCCTAATTATACCAATGAAATTCTGACCGAAGCGTCCACGCTTGTATATGACAAGGAAACGGGACAGCTTATTGCAAATTGTCGCTTGTGCTTGCAAGATAATCAGGCTGCTGTGTATAGCATAGGTGTTCGTCCGGCCTATAGAGGCAGAGGTCTGGCTACGCTGATGTTACAGAGAGCACTAAATGAACTTAAGGGTAAGTATCCCGTTTTACGCTTGTATGTGATGCAAGGAAATGATGCGGAGTCCGTGTATCTGAATCTGGGCTTTATTCCGGGTGTGCAGGAGATTCAGACGATGTATATTCCTGAGGAGGAATCACAATGAAGGTTGCCATCTTAACCGATATTCATGGGAATGTTCCTGCGCTTCAAGCGGTATTGGTTGATATCGATTCCAGAGGAGACATTGAGCATACATTTTGTTTGGGGGATATGATCGGTATTGGCCCGTACTCCAATGAAGTGATCGAGATGTTGTACAGCCGCGAAAATATGATAGCAATTTCAGGGAATCACGAAGAGGCCGTATTGAGTTTGCTTCAAAATAAGGGTCCATTAGAAGGGCACAAAGGGATGGCCGAGCATCACGAATGGATTGGTCGGCATTTGAGTGCAGAATCGATCAAGAAAATTCAAGCTCTACCGAAATTCGTTGAAAAAGAGGTAGAAGGACATCGGTTCCTTTTGACTCACTATCATATGAACAACGACAAGTTGGATGTCATCGATAAAGAACCATCCAGGACCAAATTGGATGCAAGATATCAGGGAACGGCCCATGATTTGGTTTGTTTTGGTCATTATCATATTCTTCATTATTATAAGACAGATCAAAGAGTATATATGAATCCGGGCGCTCTAGGCTGTAACGATCTTGCCATAGCTAGATATGGCATTGTGGATCTCCAAGAGGGCAAAGTGGACGTGAAATTCATTGGCGTTCCATATGACAACATGGAGTATCTTCAATCGTATGAACGGTTGAACGTTCCGGATCGGGCTTTTATTTTGAAGGCATTCCATGGGAATCAGTTGGAGAGAGAGGATAGTGAACGTTCGTAGCAATGTGCTGCTACTTTGGAAAGGAGAGATATACATGGGAATGATCATTATGTTGGTGGTGTATCTGTTCCTCGGTATTTATGTTGTGAAAGTTGGAATAGATAACTCCAAAAATAGCCAGCACACCAAAGACATATTATCAGAGTTAAGGGAAATTAAGGAACTGTTGAAAGAACGAGGGTAAAGAGGAGGGGTGTACTTGTGTCTCGAGCACCATTTCAAATATTAGTTTTTCCTTATATCAGGTTGAAAGATTCAAATGATTATGCATACGCTATCTTTCGAAGATCAAGAGAAGGTTACTGGCAGGGCATAGCTGGGGGAGGGGAAGATGAAGAAAAACCATTAGAAGCAGCTATGAGAGAAGCATTTGAAGAGGCGGGAATCCCTTTAAATAGTAAATACAGGAGTCTTAATTCAAGCTCGACTCGCTCCGTGGTAGATGTGGTTGGTTATTTTAAGTGGGGACCTGATACATTTGTTATTCCTGAGTATTGCTTTGGAGTAGAACTAGATGAAATGGATCTGTCTTTATCCAATGAGCACTCAGAATATAAATGGGTGGCTTATGAAGAAGCTCGTGAAATACTTAAATGGGATAGTAATAGAGTAGCGATCTGGGAATTGCATCAAAGACTGATCAGAGAGTCATCGAAATAGACATGTGGAGGGATGCTATGATTTACGATCTACAAGGTGAAGCCAACATGTCACCAGTTGTGGGGATGTTATTTTCTGCTGTAACAGAAAATAGCCAAAGACTTAAATCAATTACAGAAGGTATGTCGCAAGAAGAGGTAGATTACAAAGGGGAAAAGAACCAGTTTAATAGTACAGCTCAATTAATACGACATATTATGTTTGTTGATATGAATTGGGTTTATAGAATAAAGGGATCTGTCCTTCCACAGTCATTAATAGAGCAATATGGTCCCATGACTGATGAAAATAATAGACTTCCGCTGGTTCAAGATGTGTCACGTGACACACTTATCTCTCAATATGAGGGTGTATTAACCCTTCTGAAAGAAACATGCACACAAGTAGCAGATGCTGACCTAGATCGAGTAGTTACTTTTGGACATCAGAACGAAAAACAAGCTACGGTACGTTGGGGATTATGGCATATGGCTGACCATAACCGTTATCATCAAGCTCAAATTAATCAGCTAAGAAAGTGGTTCCAAACACAGAATGATTGCTAACACATAGACAGGTTATTTTTCTAAATGCCAGATCTGATGATATCACCACCTCCCCTCAGCGGGTACTTCAGATCTGAAGTACACGTATAACAATATCCTGATCATGGTTACCAAAACCGGCACCATAGATCGTTAATCCCCCTACGTTGGGGCTTTCTTCGTCAACCGTGAAGCGTAGCGTCCAGAACGGTTCGTCTAGTTTGACATCTTTGAGAGTAATGTCTGACATCCGCTCACCATCCATATAGGTACCGGAACCATCAATACGAATGGTCTTTAATAATCCATACTGATTCACATTACGATGCCACCATTCTGGTGTATATTTGCCGCGTGCTGCTCTGCCAAAGTCGGCAGGGCTTGTCCACGTTCCGAGAGAAACGCCATTGAAGGTGAAACGAATATCCGAAGGCCAATGATCTCGCAATCCCGGAGCTTCAGAGGCTAGTTCCATCGAAATTTCAATAGCATCGGTGGTCTGATCCGGTAGTACAAAGTTAGGTGTTTTATATTCAACATAGCCCTTCCCAAACCACAAGATAGCGGCGTGAACACGCTCGGGATCAAGGAAGTAACGCGGATCATCCCATACGCCGATCTCTTTCTCAAGTGTTCCTAGCCCACAGGTAGGGTGGATATCAAAAGCAGTGTAGTGTCCCACGGCTATCGTCTGTTCTCTGGTTCGTGAAGTTTGGCTTGCGGACGGTAGCTCGATCTCAATCTGATTTTGTTTGAGGTAACATAATTTGTGCGTCCCTCCGTTGATCCGAACTCGTCTGCTGCCAATTAGACCCGCATCCTCCAGTTTGCGAATATGCATCGTGACAATGGAGGGGCTAAGCTCTAATACTGCCGCAATATCCTTCACATTCATTTCGCGATCTGCAATCATATCCATGATTCTCCATCTGACCTCACTTGCCAGCGCCTCATATAAAGGAAGGAACTGGGGCTCCCCATTTGCTTTAATCATCTGTACAACTCCCTACACTCAATATTTTAAAATCACATATATATTAATTTAATAAAATTAACTCCAAGATGCAATTCAGATTCATTGCAAGTTTACACCCGATGGTGTTTAATTTTTGTAGTTGTTACGAAGTTGAATTCTTATATTTGTGAATTTTATAATAAGAGATGGAGTGGAGTAATGAAATACAATAACCCTGTTGTAAAAGGTTTTTATCCAGACCCTAGTGTGGTTAAGGTGCACGATACATACTATATGGTGTGTAGTTCTTTTCAATATTTTCCGTGTGTCCCGCTCTTTGAAAGCAAGGATCTGCTGAATTGGAAACAGATTGGTCACTGCCTGACTCGTAAAAGCCAGATTCAGCTAGAGACGGTGAACAGCTCCGGGGGTGTATTTGCCCCAACCATCAGGCACAATAACGGGCGTTTTTATATGGTCACAACCAACGATACGACGCATCAGAATTTCTATGTCTGGACGGATAATATCTACGGAGAATGGTCTGAGCCTATCTATGTGGATCAAGGCGGAATTGATCCCGATTTGTATTTTGAAGATGGAAAAACATTGTTTATGAGTAATGGCGTGGATGATGAAGGCGTTGGCGGAATTGTCCAGTGTGAGCTTGAGATTGAAACTGGCCGCAAACTGACCCCGAGTCGTTCGATATGGAACGGAACGGGTGGACGATATCTGGAAAGTCCGCATCTCTATAAAATGAACGGTTATTATTACCTGCTTGCAGCTGAAGGCGGCACCGAGTATGGTCACATGGTTACGTATGCTCGGGGAACTTCTTCTTCAGGACCGTTCGAAGCCTATGCGCACAATCCAGTTCTAACCAATCGCAATCTGGGCGGGTATGAGGTCCAGGGTGTGGGGCATGGTGATATAGTTCAGGATGATCTGGGGAACTGGTGGCTCTTTCACTTGGGATTTCGACAGATCGGCAGATGGGCTACGTACCATCATTTGGGTCGAGAAGTATTTCTGACTCCAATTACGTTTGGCGAAGACGGATGGTTTACAGCCGGGCATGAAGGAACAACGCTGACGAGTTTTGAGACCAATCGTATCCCAGTTACGGTGATCCAGCAAGATAAGAAGCATTATACGTTTGCAAATACAGACTGGAACCTCGACTGGTGTTACCTTCGTCATCCAAATACAGAGTATTATCAGCTCGAATCAGATAAGCTTACGCTAACAGGGACCGATGTAACGCTGGACGTTCCGGCATCCCCAACATTCATTGGGTTACGTCAAAAAGACTTTAATGCTACGATTTCTGTCGATGTTAGTCTGACGAGTGGAGAAGCCGGGATCACGATCTACATGGATGAGAATCATCATTATGAAGTGGCTATTCGTCAGGAGCAGGACGGTTATAAGGTGATCGAGCGTCTAAATATCGGTGATATCAAATCGAGAGAACATGAAGTGGATCTGGGAAATAAACAGCATGCAACGCTGGTGATCCGCTCAAGCCAAGAACGCTACAGTTTCCTGTTTCAAACAGATGGTGAAGAGATTCTGCTGGGCACGGCACAGACGAGATACCTATCC
The DNA here is from genome assembly GCF_056395745.1 of Paenibacillus sp. 10L310. Classification (NCBI taxonomy): domain Bacteria; kingdom Bacillati; phylum Bacillota; class Bacilli; order Caryophanales; family Paenibacillaceae; genus Paenibacillus; species Paenibacillus sp. 10L310. Next base: position 173,155 of record NZ_JBFTKC010000004.1, read on the forward strand.
TCGGAGGTGGCAGGAGGTTTTACAGGCGTACTTATTGGGTTATACGCGAGCGGGCAAGATACTTCAGCTGAGTTTACAAATTTCAAGTGTGATTATCATTAAGAAGTTAAGGGGAGGACCTAAGGGTTCTTCTCTTTTTTTAAAAAAGCTGCTGTTATCTATATGGCATCACTAAATAATCTACATGTAACAAAAGGTTAAAAGAACGTGTTATTTAAATATATAGCTTGATTGGATAACCAAGGAGGAGTTGTATGGAGGATCAATGGAGAATTGCAAAGTATGATCCGGCATGGCGTGATTTGTTTCTCGAAACGGGTTCGAAATTAAGAGAAGCGTTAGGAGAAAAGGCCGTGCGGATTGACCATGTTGGGTCCACTTCAATTGTTGGAATAGATGCCAAACCCATCATAGATATACAAATATCTGTTTCCCAGTATGAAAATTTGTTGGACTACAAACGTGAGATCGAAACCGTCGGATTTGTATTCAGAGCAGAAAATTCAGATAAAACTAAACGTTACTTTCGTGAAGAACCCGGAAGCAGAAGGATACATATACACGTTAGACAGGTAGGCAGTTTCTCCGAGCAGATGACCTTGCTGTTCAGAGACTATTTAAGGGAGCACCCAGAAGATTGTTTGAACTATGCGGAAGAAAAGCACAGACTCATGTCATTGTATAAAGATCAGCGTCCCAAATATGTTGAAGGAAAAGGACCAATGGTGTGGAGCATATTACAGAGAGCACATCGTTGGTCTCAAGAAATCGGATGGCAGCCGGCAAAATCTGACGCATGAGCACATCCAATGGATAGAGATAACTGTATTGGAGTGATGAGATGAACATGGGAAGAAAGCTGATGACAACCGTTCTAACCATCATTTGTTTTACTTTGGCTGCAAGTCTCATATCGATGAATGAAACCTACAGTTTTGATTTTTACATTCTTATTTATTCGATATACGCGACTCCCTTGATCCTGTTGATCGGGCTACCTTTATCGATATTGTTAGACTATCTGCTCAGCCGAATACAATTCCCTAATCATGTGTTGTATCTAAGTACGAGGATATTAGGCTATGCATGTGCTGGAGTTTTAGGCATGTATATTTATTATCTGGTCATGGGCGCAGGAGAAGCAATCTTGGATTTCAAAGAGACGTTAGTTCTGACCTTATTCGGCGTTCTTGCTGCTATTCTATTTGTACTGATTGATATGGGATTGGAAGTTTTGTTAAAGGTACGAAGAAGAAAGAGTTGAATTAAATTGATTTGTTAGGAGGAAAGCAAAATGACAACGCATTGTGCACTTCTAATCATTGACGTACAGCTAGTGATGTTTGATGAAGCAGATCCCGTATATCAGGGGGAACGATTGCTTCAGAAGATCCAGGTGTTAATTGCCAGGGCCCGTGAAGCAGGGCATTCCATCATATATATCCAACACTGCGAAGGGCCAGACAGTCCACTGGAACGAGGAACACAGGGGTGGGACATCCATCCGTCCATTGCACCTAGTGCTGGTGACCTTGTTATCGAAAAAGAGACACCGGATTCGTTTCACAAAACCGATCTGCATCTGAAATTGCAAGATAATGGCGTGAAGGAGTTAGTCCTTACGGGTATGCAGACTGAAGTATGTGTGGACACGACTTGCCGCAGAGCGTTCAGTCTGGGTTACACGGTCAATCTGGTTCAAGATGCGCACAGCACATGGAATTCAAAGACACTTCAAGCGGAGCAGATTATTGAACATCACAATACGGTACTGAGACTGTTTGCCAACGTGGTGGATACGGAGAATGCGCTGTAATGCTAGGAAAACGTAGGCGATTCTGGTTTTTCATAGGTGCGGCAATCATGTTTCTGTATTTTCTAATCACGAGTAACCCTGATCCAAATAAGCCGATTTCGAGAAATCAAGTGATAAGCACAGAGATGAGCATAGTCGTGTACACCAGGACAGGCGACGGTGGAGCACACGTTAGCATAGACAATGTTACGTTAAGTAAAGAGGACATTAGCCGTATAGTCGGTTGGCTGAATGCAGCCCCGGAAACAGCCAAAATACCAGTAGATGATGTCACAGGAAGTATTAGTGCAGGAATTGCTTTGAGATTAAAACATAACGCTGAAATTAAAATTCAATACAATCGGAAACAGATTATTGTATCCACAAAAAGCAGATTTAATAGAGATTCGAAATATATACTTGATCAGAAGGACTTAAGAGACTTTATGGATCAAAAGTTGGAAGGGACATATTTTGGTGAAGATACCGTTAGTGTTGAATAAGGGGGAGATGTATTGACGATTAACAAAAGAATAATGAATCTATCAGCCTGGCTTGCTGTATTAGCCATCCTATGTATTCCTGGAACTTTACATACTGAAGATGGACCGCTCCGAACAGAGTATGGTTTCCCGCTCCGATTCTTTACGGATTATCATTATGCTAATTCTGAGGGAACTATCTGGTTTATATCTGGTATCTATTTAAATGTACTTCTATATTTGTTCAATGTCCTGTTTATTTATGCAGGTATTCATGTAATCTTGTATATAAAAAAGAAATTAACTAAATAAATTGAACTGAATATTTACACGAAACGGAGAGGACAGAAAAAACCTGAAGAAGCGAAGTGTTCGCCTAAAAGCTTTCTGAAAGAAAGCTGCATCGGAAGCATAGGCTTATCCCCGGAGTTTCCCATTATAAAATGAATCAAAAAAATCTGGGGATAACAGCGATCGGAAGGTTGTTCTGTCATCGGAGTGGTAAGTGTAAATATTCGGAGGATACCTTTGCCAATACAGAATTGATCAAATCTCTATGAAAAACATCGATAAAGGGGAATATACCAATGGAAACATTCTTTCATTATAACTGGATGGTGCGTGAGCAATGGTATGTCTGGTGTGAAGATGTACCGCTTGAAGAATTGCTTCGGCCTCGTACGGGCGGAGTAGGCAACATATTACAAACATTATTTCATATCATTGATGTAGAGTGGAGCTGGCTTCAGCTGCTTCAGGGCAAACCGGATGATGCAGAAGATTTTGCAAACTACCAGAATCTTGAGGCGGTAAGGAGACTCGATCGCAAGTTACGTCCTGATGTGGAGGCATTTGTTACAGCCTGGGAGTCGAGTATGGAAAAAAGAGCTTATATTGATCATCGCTCAGCTGGCAAGGCCAGTACAGATTCATGGGGAGAAGTTATGCGACATGTGATCGCCCATGAGATTCACCATATGGGACAGCTGTCGGTATGGGCCAGAGAATTGGGCAAACAGCCAGTATCCGCTAATGTCATTGGCAAAGGCCTGATTATACCTGACTAACAAGGAGAGAGCGGCATGACATGAATGAACGGAGGAGAAGTGATGATTCATTGCAGGAGAGCTACGATTCAGGATGGCGAAGTGATGAGCCAATTATCCCATCAACTGGGTTATGTCAGCACAACTGAAGAAATCAAGGAGAGACTAACTCTTCTCTCTTCCTTACCAGACCATTATGTATGTGTGGCTGAGATTGATTCGAGGGTCGTAGGCTGGGGCCATGTACAGGGAAGACATTCCATTGAGAGTCCATCTTTTGCCGAGATTGGTGGACTAGTTGTGGATGGGATTCATCAAGGGATGGGGATTGGTAAGATAATCATGAGCGAATGCGAGGAATGGGCTCGGGTTAACGGCTTTGATAAGATTCGGGTACGTTGTAACGGAAAAAGGGAATCTGCACATCGGTTTTATATAGCTATCGGATATGAAGAGAAGAAATGGCAGAAGGTATTTGATAAACGATTATAATCTAATCTTGTGTATCATGGAAGGAGGAGAACGATGACGATTCAACTTAGCCAGGTGAATTGGGTAGAACTGGATGAACGTATTCAGCAGGTGATTAAACAGGAGTATCAGATCATTCCCTTGTCACCTGGACTAGAAGCAACTGTGATGAAAATCGAAATGGGAGATCAGCGGTACGTCTTGAAAGTCTGGGACAAGGATTCTAAACCGGATATCGCCAAACAATATCGATTATTGTCCAAGCTTTATCAAAGTGGAATTCGTGTTTCCAAACCCTACGGTTGGGGATTAGACGAGCAAGGGAATCAAGTGCTGTTAACGAGCTATGATGGAAAGCCGATTACCCAATTAACACAAACCAAACTGACACATTTGGCTGAGCGATTAATGGAGGTCCATCGTTATCCGGTGAATAAAGTGGGTACTGGAGAAGATGAAGAATACATATTCAGGTACGATTTTGTTCAATACTTTTTTCCTCAAATTGAGTTACATGACGATATAAATGATCTTCTGGCAAACTTGATCCAGCAGGTCCAGATCAGACAGGACCGCTTGATTCATGGCGATTATAATCTGGGAAACATTCTTGAGATGGACGACCAGTACACCATCATCGATTGGACTAATGGGCAGTATGGTGATCCAAGGTACGATATGGCATGGTCTGTGTTTCTGATCACCGTCTATAATGGGGATAGTTATGGCGAGATGTATCGCGCTCAATTTGCACGTTCTGCAAGTTATACGTACACGCTGGAAGAGGAGCAGGTTTTTGAAGCTGTAGCTTGTCTTCGCTGGATTCTGTTAAAGCGCGTTGGGGATGTCCCCATGGGGCCAGATGTAATGGAAAGGGTTCACAGCATGACTGTCCATAATCCGTATTTGAATGAACATCTGCTGTAATCGTAATACGGGGATACATAATGACGACAGTATACGATTAAGTAATAGAAAGACCACTTTTTTCAAATAAAATATACAGCCAGTCCTAAACTAGCGATCCTCGCATACCTATGATAGTAGAGGAGCGTGATTGATATGGAGCAGAAAGTGCAAACTTACTTTGAACTGAAACAGCAGCAAAAAGATATTGAGCAGCAGTTGTCTGTACTACGAGATGAGATTGTCGCGTATTGTGCGGAACAAGGGGTGTATGAGACGCAGGTTGGTGGTTACACCGTGAAAACAGTGCTTCAGAACCGGAAGGAATACGATGATCAGAAGCTGTATGCTTCTCTTCCAGACCCGGACATCTGGCGATTGTTGTCCAAGGTAGACAGCCATAAGCTAAAAAGCCTGATCAAGCTGAACATTCTGTCCGAGGAACAAATTAACCCGGCATGCACAGTGAAACAGGTGACCTTGTTACAGGTGGACAAGCTGTAAGGCTTCATATCTTCTTTGTATATGAGTTGAATTTAATTGAACAGCCCGATCACAAAACACCTTCCGAGAAATGTTCTGTTTAGATGAGCAGTCGGACATACGTGGAGGTGTTTTTGTTGTGCAAACAGGGCCGAGGATCATAAATAGTTAAATATGAGGGGGAAGAAGTATAATTTGTTCATTGTAAGCGTATTCAACAAACGATATGATGGATAAAAACTGGCAGGGAGGAATTGTAAATGCCAACTGAAATTCCATCATTACATGCTACGTACGCTAATACGTTCAAAATAGGTGCTGCTGTACATACCAGAATGTTGCAGTCCGAAGCGGATTTCATCGCCAAACACTTCAATAGTATCACGGCTGAAAATCAGATGAAATTCGAAGAAATTCACCCGGAAGAGGATCGTTATTCATTTGAGGCGGCGGATAAAATTGTTGATTTTGCTGTTGCCCAAGGGATTGGGGTGCGCGGACATACTTTGGTCTGGCATAATCAAACATCGAAATGGGTCTTTGAGGATACCTCAGGTGCTCCCGCTTCCAGAGAGCTGTTATTATCTCGCTTGAAGCAACATATTGATACGGTAGTAGGTCGGTATAAGGGGCAAATATATGCGTGGGATGTCGTTAATGAAGCTGTTGAAGATAAGACCGACCTGTTCATGCGGGACACGAAGTGGTTAGAGCTGGTGGGGGAAGATTATTTGCTGCAAGCGTTCAGTATGGCTCATGAAGCTGATCCAAATGCTCTTCTTTTCTATAATGACTACAATGAGACGGATCCGGTCAAACGGGAGAAGATCTACAATCTGGTTCGGTCTTTGCTGGACAAGGGAGCGCCTGTACACGGGATTGGGTTGCAGGGGCATTGGAATATTCATGGTCCTTCGATTGAGGAGATCCGAATGGCTATTGAGCGTTATGCTTCACTGGATGTGCAGTTGCATGTTACGGAGCTGGATATGTCCGTGTTTCGTCATGAGGATCGTCGAACGGACCTCACCGCGCCAACTTCGGAGATGGCTGAGCTACAGGAGCGTCGATATGAAGAAATCTTTAATTTGTTCCGTGAGTATAAATCATCCATTACCTCTGTGACGTTCTGGGGAGTAGCGGACAATTATACCTGGTTAGACCATTTTCCGGTACGCGGACGCAAAAATTGGCCCTTTGTTTTTGATCAGCAGTTGCAGCCAAAGGAATCATTTTGGCGTATCATTAACCCTATGTCCTGAACATCAGGGAAGTGGAGAGAATCGGTCACGATGTGGCCGATTTTTTGCTGTAGTCAATATAGATTATACAGTGCGGTTATCTCGTGCATGATTAGAGGCGTTGATTTGTATGGATGATAAAAATATGGTACTAAATGGGATTGTGTGATAGGGTTGAAGAAATGGTGAACCAAATTCTTTCCTGAAATGAGATGAGAAGATGGATTGCATCCGAAACTATTTAATTACTTTTGCCGGAAATTTTATATTTAGTTATTATATTTTTGAAGAAGGTACTTTTGCCAAACCGCTGATGTTTGCTACATTGATGCTGTTACTGATCATGACAATCGATTACATGAAAAGTAGAAACAAATATACATTGGATTAGGGTATGTCCATGTTTTTAAACGATTCTGGAGCATAGGGTCGTTTTTTTATTKTATATAGAACAGCTTCCATTTACATCATGACCATTGTTCATTACACTTGATGAGTAACACCTCATTAACTCAGTTTTTGTTAACTCAATTCAGATCATCAGGAGGATATCATTATGCATCAATCCGCACATATTCAGGAAGCAAGAGATTACATATTAAACCGAATCCATACCAAACCTGCCGTAGGCATGATTCTGGGTTCTGGACTGGGAGCGCTCGCGGACGAGATTGAAAATGCGACCGTTATCCCGTATACAGATATTCCGTATTTCGCTCAATCGGAGGCTATCGGCCATGCCAATGAATTGGTTATTGGTGAACTCATGGGCAAAACGGTTGTAGCGATGAAAGGCCGCCTTCATTATTATGAAGGTTTTACATTGGACGAAGTGACTTTCCCCGTTCGGATCATGAAGGCGCTGGGTGTCGAGCAATTGCTTATCACCAATGCGTGCGGAGCCATCAACACAAGCTTTGAGCCGGGTCAACTGATGCTCATTACAGATCATATTAACCTGGTAGGCAATAACCCTTTGATGGGACCGAATAATGCTGAACTGGGTGTTCGTTTTCCAGACTTATCACAGGTATACAATCGCGAACTGCGCAGCATTGCCCTTAAGGTTGCAGAAGAGCAGAATGTTGGCCTGCAGCAAGGTGTCTATGCATGGTGGAGTGGCCCGGCATATGAGACACCAGCGGAGATTCGCATGATTCGTACGATGGGTGCAGATGCAGTGGGTATGTCCACAGTACCTGAAGCCATTGTTGCCATTCATGGCGGTATGAAGGTGCTAGGCATTTCCTGTCTGACCAACATGGCCTGTGGTATTCTGGATCAGCCGTTAAGTCATGATGAAGTTATTGAAGTGGCTGCGCAAGTGAAAACAACCTTTATCGGACTTGTAAAAGGCATTTTGAAAGAGATCTAATCGCGAGATGATTTTTATCTAGGCCGCGATGGATAGGATAGAGTGCTCGTCCAACCCAATCGAAACCACAAAAAAACGTATGTTTCACGAGTTGTTACTCGTGAGACATACGTTTTTTTATTTTGCAGAACTATGAACCATCTGAGAATGATCGGCCATGATTGCTGGTGTGGACTCCCTGATGATGGGTTTGGTCACAATGTGGGAGATCTGATACGGCTGTGTCGGGCTATTAATCCGGGATAACAGCATCTCCGCAGTCTTAATGCCCATCTCATTGCTATAAATATGAACCGTCGTTAATGCTGGCTCAATAATTCGAGATTGGGGTGCATTATCGAATCCGCATATCGCAATATCCTGTGGCACAGCGACATTTCTGTCTTTTAACGCTCTAATCAGATCAACTGCTATAAAGTCATTAGCGCATACGTAAGCGGAAGGTAGGGAGGCCAGCTCTGCCACTCGCTGGTTCAACCATCCTGGCTTGGAGAAACACAGGCGATCATTATCTACGATGCAATGGGACAGGTCGACCTGCAACCCCGCCTCCAGCATAGCACGCTGATATCCAACCCATCGTTCATTAAAGCTCTTGCAGTGATTGTAATCTCCGACGAATCCAATACTTGTGTAGCCGCTCTCAATTAATTTTGTGGTTAACTGATAGATGCTATGTTCATTCTCCATGAGTAGCAGATCTGCTTTGAATTCGGGATAACATATGTTGGAAGCGCAATCGATAAAGATGGTGGGGATGCCCAGATCGGTAATCAATTGTGTATATTCCAGATCAAATAATTCAATGCAAATGATGCCGTCCACTTTGGCTATATCAAAATTGTTGGGAAGTGTAAGTGTATCTTGATCGTCTTCACGCACGATATGAATCGAGAGATTGTATCCCTCCGCACTAATTCTTTTCTCCAAACCACTGATTAACAACGAACCAAAGTGAGATGTATTAGGCAGGTTTTCAGTTAACAGGGCGATATTGCCCGGAGCCTTGGTTAGAACATGCTCATTGTCCATATAGGCAAACTGTTTATATTTAAGTTCAATTGCTTTTTTAATTACACGATTTCGGGTCTCATCCGGGATGTTTCCGCTATCATTTAATGCTTTGGAAGCCGTATTCCTGGAGATCCCCAAAGCATCAGCGATGTCTTGTATCGTGACTTTTTCCTTTGCCATCTAATGCTTCACCTCTAATCCTCAATAGTCATCCATATTCTTCTCTAAGTCAAATGTATAATAGAACGGGACAAATAGCAATCTCTGTTTTACAAATGCACAATTACATTTACATTTAGATAGTCGAATTCTATTTTCATAATTGTTCCAGAAGTTTTGTTAATTAGTGTAACAATGATAATCTATTACAGTCATGATATAGAAATATCTATGCGGGTATTAACGATTCAGTGCTGTATATATGCAAATTTAATCCTCTTTAGTTACATTAATGCAAAGATGAAATGATCAAATGCACAAATATTTTTTTACAAAACGTATTGACTAAATCCGTTGAAACCTGATAAATTGTAAATTATCAAATAGGCAATTGTAAATATTGAAAGCCCTTACTGAAAACAATTGTCAACTTCTAGAATGAACGGGGGTATCGTGTTGGATAACATAGCCGACAGCAAAAAGGGCGAAGGAAGGGTACTGAAAGTGAGGACGACAAGCGGTCATAGGTTACAGCAACTCAAAAAAAATTACTTTTTATATATGTTGCTTGCACCAGCCTTAATTTTGACTCTTATCTTCAAGTACATTCCGATGTACGGAGCCATCATTGCGTTTAAGGATTTCAGTCCGATCAAAGGCATCATGGGTAGTGATTGGGTAGGACTGAAGCATTTCGAGAAATTTATAGCTTCACCCAATTTCGATATCATTTTAATGAATACGCTTAAACTCAGCTTTTTGGGATTGATATTCAGTTTCCCGGTGCCCATTTTACTGGCACTCATGCTGAATCAGGTACGCAAAGCTGGCATCAAGAAAAATATTCAATTGTTTCTGTACGCACCCAATTTCATCTCGGTTGTTGTGGTTGTGGGTATGCTGTTCATCTTCCTCTCACCGACAGGGCCAATTAATCAATTAGCCACATGGATTACAGGTCAACCGATCATGTTCATGTCTGAACCGGAATATTTCCGCTGGATCTACATTTTGTCCGATATCTGGACCGGAGCGGGCTGGGCTTCCATCATATACGTCGCGGCTTTGGCCAATGTTGATCCGGAGCTTCACAATGCGGCTAATCTGGATGGAGCGAATCTCCTTCAGCGTATTCGCCACATTGACCTTCCAACGATTCGTCCGATTATGGCCATCGTCTTTATCCTTGCAGCTGGCGGGATTATGTCCATTGGATTTGAGAAGGCCTATCTGATGCAGACGTCCATGAACCTGCCTTCCTCCGAGATTATTGCCACGTATGTCTACAAGGTGGGACTACAGTCTGGAGATTACGCTTATTCTGCGGCAGTTGGATTGTTCAACTCGGTTATCAATGTGATTTTGCTGGTGACGGTGAACCTGATTGTGAAGAAATTGAATGAAGGCGAAGGCCTCTATTAGGAAAGGAGTATTATCCATGGTTGTTAAACACACGGGAATGGATCGGTTGATCCTCACACTCAATGCCATCTTTCTCACCTGTGCTGTACTGGTTGTGGTTGTTCCCCTGATTTATATTGTTATCGCCTCATTCATGGACCCCACGGTGTTACTGAATCGTGGACTGTCCTTTAATGTATCGGACTGGAGTCTGGACGGATATCAGATGATTTTGTCCAATCCAGCCATGATCCGGGGGTTTGCAAATGCGGTATTGTACTCGGTTTCCTTTGCACTGATCACCGTGACCGTATCCATATTTGCAGGTTATGCATTGTCAGATGATAGGCTCGCGGGACGTGGATTTTTCATGATTATCTTTATCATTACGATGTTCTTCGGCGGGGGATTAATCCCTACTTATCTACTCATACGTAATCTCGGCATGCTGGATACGGTGTGGGCGATCATCATCCCTGGAGCCGTTAACGTCTGGAACATCATTCTCTCCAGAACCTTTTTCAAAGGAGTCCCTCGAGAACTGAAAGAAGCTGCAAACGTGGATGGCGCTTCTGAGATGAAGATTTTCTTCCAGATCGTCATTCCGTTGTCGAAACCGATCATTTTTGTACTCGCACTTTATGCGTTCGTTGGGCAATGGAATTCCTATTTTGATGCAATGATCTATCTCGATAATCCGAACCTGCATCCGTTACAGCTCGTTCTGCGTTCCATTTTGATTCAGAATCAGGCTGCACCGGGCATGATCAGTGATCAGCTCGCGATGGCAGAACTGAAACGGCTCTCCGAGATGATTAAATACTCAGCGATTGTCATTTCGAGTCTGCCACTCATCATCATGTATCCGTTCTTCCAGAAGTATTTCGAAAAAGGTGTCATGGTCGGTTCCCTCAAATAGTGAACAGCCTGCGATACAGTAAGTTGATCCAATCCAACTCATGGAGGTCATTATTATGAAAAAAGTGAACAAATCCAGAAAAGCCGTTACAACGGCATCCATTTCCATGTTATCTGCAATGCTCTTTTTAACCGCCTGTGGCGGAGGTGGAGGCGGCGCGGCAAGTGAGGCGCAATCCCCTGATGGTAAGGTGACATTGAATTTTATAACACAGAGCTCTCCGCTGGCTCCCGCTGATCCAAACGACAAGTTGATTAACAAGCGACTCGAAGAGAAAACCAATGTGCATATCAACTGGAAGAACTATACGAGTGATGTGTTTGCAGAAAAAAGAAACCTGGCGGTTGCCAGCGGTGATTTGCCGGATGCCATTTTTGATGCAGGTTACGGGGATTATGATCTCCTGAAACTGGCGAAGGACGGGGCGATCATTCCACTTGAGGACATGATCGAACAACACATGCCCAATCTGAAAAAGGTGCTGGAGGAAGCTCCCGAATACAAGAGCATGATCACGGCTCCAGACGGACATATTTACTCATTCCCATGGATTGAAGAACTCGGAAGTGGCAAACAACGGATTCAGGCAGTGGATAACTTGCCCTGGATTAATGTGGAATGGTTGAACAAGCTTGGACTGAAGATGCCAACGACAACCGAAGAGCTGAAAGAAGTATTGATCGCGTTCAAAACTCAAGATCCAAACGGCAACGGTAAGGCCGACGAAATTCCGTTATCTTTCATTAACAAACCGGGCGGAGAAGATCTGACATTTCTCTTTGCGGCATTTGGACTCGGAGAGAACTGGGATCATACCGTGGTAACCAATGAAGGGAAAGTGGTCTTCACGGCAGCTGATGAAGGCTACAAGGAAGCGGTTAAATACATTCATGAGCTGGTTAAAGAAGGCCTCGTGGATGTCGAATCGTATCAGCAGGATTGGAACACGTATCTTGCGAAAGGCAAGGATAATAAGTACGGCATGTACTTCACATGGGATAAGGCTAACATTACAGGCATGAATGATACGTATGATGTTCTGCCTCCGGTTGCCGGGCCTAATGGAGAGGTCAATGTCACAAGAACAAACGGGATTGGGCTTGATCGTGGTCGCATGGTCATTACCAGCAGCAATAAAAACCTGGAATCCACAGCGAAGTGGGTAGACCAACTGTACGATCCGCTCCAATCTGTGCAGAACAACTGGGGTACCTATGGAGACGAGAGTCAGCAAAATATTTTTGAATTCGATGAAGCCAAAGGGATGCTGAAACATCTTCCGCTGGAGGGCTCTGCACCAGTTGAACTCAGACAAAAAACCAGTATCGCTGGACCATTGGCCATACTCGACAGTTATTATGACAAATACACAACCAAACCGGAAGATGCGGCTTGGCGGATGGAACTTCTCGACAAGGTTATGGTTCCACATATGAAAGCGGAGAACGTATATCCAAGTGTGTTCTTCTCCATTGATGAACTGGATCGCTTGTCCACGATTGAGACCGATCTCTTCGCCTACGTGTTACGTCTGCGTACAGAATGGTATCAGAACGGGAAAATAGATCAGGAATGGGATGCTTATTTGAAAGAGCTGGATCGCCTTGGATTGCAAGAATGGCTACAGATTAAACAAGCGGGATATGACCGTAATAACAAATAAAGAAAAGTACGGAGGAGAAACCATAATGTCGACAATTCTTAAACAAGATTACAGAAATGAATACCATTTTTCACCAAAAGAGAAGTGGATGAACGACCCAAACGGCATGGTGTTTTTCAATGGGGAGTATCACTTGTTCTATCAGCATCACCCACATGGAACTACATGGGGCCCCATGCATTGGGGCCATGCAGTGAGCAGGGACCTGATCTCCTGGGAGGAACTACCAATAGCTTTACTCCCCGATGAGAATGGCACTATATTCTCGGGAAGTGCCGTAGTGGATTGGAATAATACGACCGGATTCTTTGAGGGTGAGCCAGGATTGGTTGCTATTTTCACCCATCATCTTGAAGTTAAAAACCAAGATGCCATACAAACCCAGAGTCTGGCGTATAGCAAAGACAACGGCAGAACCTGGACTAAGTACGAGGGTAATCCGGTATTAAAGCATGAGTCCTTTGTTGATTTCCGTGATCCCAAAGTGTTCTGGCATGAGCAGACCAAGGAGTGGGTTATGATTATCGCTTGTGGTCAAACGGTATGTCTGTATCGTTCTCCCAATCTGAAGGATTGGACGCTAGGAAGTGAATTTGGAGCCGGGATTGGTTCACACGATGGCGTGTGGGAATGCCCCGACCTGTTCCCGCTTGCAGTAGATGGAGATTCAGGGCAGGAGAAATGGGTGATGCTCGTTAGCATCGGTGCAGATCCTGCTTTTATTGAAGGCTCAAGAACACAATATTTTACCGGAGATTTTGATGGAACTACATTTGTCCCAGACGAGGCATCCCAGACGATTCGCTGGATTGATTATGGTCGGGATAACTACGCAGGAGTTAGTTGGTCTGACGTTCCTGAGGAAGATGGAAGACGCCTCATTATCGGCTGGATGAGCAACTGGATGTATGCCAACCAGACGCCAACCAATGATTACCGTGGAGCAATGACCATTGCCCGGGAGTTGACACTGGAGACAAGAGCGGGAGAAGTTATATTGATTCAACGTCCTGCACGTGAACTTGAGCAAGCCCGTACGCCAGTATTGTCCCTACAGGATGCTTCGATTCAGCAAGTGAGTGAGCAGTTGAACGCATTGCAACTCGTGAACTATGAGATCCATGCAGAGTGGGCTCAGGATCAGACGTTCCATTTTGCACTAAGAAGCGGCGCAGATCACGAAACGGTCGTTGGTGTAGACTCGATCCGAAGTGAAGTGTACGTTGATCGTAGTCGATCGGGCATCGGCAATTTTCATGAACTTTTCCTGAGCTGTCATACAGCTGAGTTAAAAGAAGTGGATGGAAATCAAAGTTTGCGTATCTTTGTAGATCATTCATCTGTGGAGGTATTTGCAAATGATGGTCAGGCGGTTATTACGGATCTGATCTATCCGGATGCGGATTGCCAAGGCATCTCTGCTCATGCGGAAAATACAGATCTGGTCTTCTCTTCACTTCATATCTATGAGATATCATCAACCAAGGCTAAAGGTTAATTGTAATGAAGGAAAGGAGCCCAGAATGATGCGCATTGGAGCCATAGAAGCGGGCGGAACAAAGTTTGTATGTGGTGTAGGTAATGAACATGGACAGATTGAAGATCGGATCAGCTTTCCAACAGAACATCCGGAGACCACTCTTGCCAAGGTGATCGACTATTTCAGGGATAAAGATGTGGAAGCCATAGGGGTCGGCTCCTTTGGTCCGATTGATCTGCAACCGGATAGTCCCACCTATGGTTATATTACGACCACACCTAAGCCTGGGTGGGGAAACTGTAATGTGGTTGGAACCTTGAAGCATGAATTTTCGGTTCCTTTTGGATGGGATACGGATGTGAATGCTGCCGCGCTCGGTGAAGTGACTTGGGGAGCGGCTCAAGGGCTGGATAACTGTGTATATTACACGATTGGCACAGGAGTTGGTGTCGGACTTGTGGCAGGGGGCCAACGAGTCCACGGATTGTTACATCCCGAGGGTGGACATATTCGCACAAGACGCCATCCAGACGATCACTTTGCCGGATTATGCCCGTATCATGGCGATTGCCTGGAGGGTATGGCTGCAGGACCAGCCATTGAAGCCCGTTGGCAGATCCCTGGCAGTGAACTGCTGGCAGATCATCTGGCGTGGGAGATCGAATCCTTTTACATTGCGGAGTCGATTACTACGGCCATCTTGCTTCATTCGCCGCAGAAGATCATCCTGGGCGGTGGTGTGATGCAGCAAGATCATCTGTTTCCTATGATCCGGGAGCAGGTAGTGCGGAATCTCAATGGTTATGTAAATGCTGCCCCAATCACGCAACATATCGACCAATATATTGTGCAGCCCGGATTGGGCCAGCATGCAGGCCTATGTGGTGCGTTAGCATTGGGTCTGGAAGCATTACAACATGCGGCACAAGCTTCACATGTTTCATAGTTTTCTATAATAATCTACATCCCAGAAGGGATGGCTGCAGGTTCGCTTATTGGTATAAGCAAGACTGCACCGTCCTTTTTGGGCTTTTTTATTTTATTGAGGAGTTCAGTATGTTTGAAAAATATAGTGCGTTCTAAAATCCGATGTTGCTCAAGTGAGCTGCCAAAGGTATGATTTTTAGTGTTCTATAGTGCGATAAGACATTCAAAAATTAACGTGTCTCTAATGGAAAGGAATTCAACAAATGAACCCAATAACAATGCGTCAAGCTGTACAGGCAGACCAAGAGCAACTCGCTGATTTGCGAGCCTTGGTATTATACGATGATCTAACCAGACTGGGAAGGTACGATGATGTGAAGGTGCGTGAACGTTTCCGGAATACATTCAATCCTGCCCAGACACAGATTATTGAAGTGGAGGGTTCAATGGTAGGTTGTGTAGCGTTAAAGCCCAAGGCTGAGGCATATCTATTGGAACATTTTTACATACATCCCGATTATCAAGGCCAGAGAATAGGAACTCAGGTACTGAACATGCTGCTGGAACAGGATGAAGTTCAGGGGAAATGTGTTATTTTAAATGTTTTGCAGGGAAGCCCTGCTCGTCGATTGTATGAACGATTTGGATTTATATTGGACAGTGAAGATGAGGTCGATGTATTTATGTCGGTCCAAGTGCCGGAATAGTATGATTACCATACGTAATCAAGTTCACTTCATATTTACACGTTAATGGAGAGTATAGAAAAAAATATTAAGAAGCGAAGAGTTGGCTTTTATCTCACAATTACCTATGTCGGGATACCGATCCCGCATGTTTGGAAAGTGGGGATAGATGTTGTATCATGGCATGTTTGAAGTAAACTGCTATCGTTGTCACACGTCAAAAGCGTCGTTCCAATAAAAAGGGACGGCGCCTTTAGTGTTATTAACTACTTGTAATATGAACTTTATTGGATGGCTTATGTAGTAGAGTATCGAGGTCACCATTCAAATCTTTCAGATTCGGGAGAAATGAAGCAGCTATCGAACAAATGAAAGGAAGAAGACCTAAAGACAGAAATAGGAAGGGAAGGCCATAGACTTCTGCAACCGCTGCACCTGCAAAAGCGCCTACGGGTTGTAATCCTCCACCAATCAGAAAACGGATCGAATTAACCCGGCCTTGTAGAGAACTGGGCACAAGCGTACCGTGTAACGAAGAGCTTAGAGAACCGAAGAAAGGTCCGGCTGCTCCTGCAGCACATAAGGCAATAAGTGCAAATGGGTAACTCGGAAATAGTCCCAATAAAGCGTTGAAAAGCCCAATCACAGCTAAGCTGCACAGCATGACCGTGCGTCTTCTCTTGATTTCACCCATCCACGAGATAATAGCTAGTCCTGCTAGTGTGCCAAATGCAGAAGCGGTGGTCAGAGTGCCCATGGCGGCGGCATCCCGGTGAAGTACTTCGCGGACAAAAGGAATCATCATGGTCCAGATGGCTACGGAGGACATATTGCTGATCGAAACCATTACCATAATCGAGAGCATGGCTGGGAATCGCCGATAAAAAGAGAAGCCCTCTCCAATATCTCGGATATAAGCTTTGAGAGAAAAAGATGCTTGAGCTGCTGGTTTCTGCATTGTGGGCAGATAGAGCAGTGCGGTGATGGCTGCAATGTAGCAAATAGCGTTGATGCCAAGTGTTGGTAACGCTCCGGATGCAGCCGTTAGAGCTCCGGCAAAGGCAGGTCCCAGCAAGGCAGCGGCATTTCGACAACCATCGATCACTGCGAATGCCCGCAGAAGTTTGTGTTCGCCAGCTACACCTGGTACAACAGCCATGGCCGTTGGCATGAAGAGGGCGGAGCAGGCTCCGCTGAGTGCTGCGGCGAGAAACAGGTGCCAAAGTTGTAATTGGCCCGCAATACCCATACTCAGTGGCAACAAAAGAGCCAACAGTCGTACTGTAGCCAATCCGGCCATGAACCGTCCACGATGCAGTCGGTCGGACAGCGGTGATCCAAGTAGCCGGAAGACTACCTCAGGAATGCTGAAGCTTAGTGCCATAGCACCCATGGCTAGCTTAGAGGCAGTTAATTCATAAACAAGCCATTCCATGGCCAAAAGACCAAACACATCACCGAGAGAACTAAGAGTAACAGTAGCCAACAAACCGTAGTAACTTCGCTTCAGCATTAAGGTTCCTCCATATGATAGAATAGTGCAATTTGTGGAGAAGGAAATGCTTGAACTCAACCTTCAATATAAGCTCCAATCTGCCGTGGAAGGTTGTTTAGAGCTTCCAAGCGCAGGCTATATTCGGTGTTTTTGTAATCATAATGCACGATAATTAGCCCGGCTGCTCGCAAGGCTATTAGATGGTAATGCACCGTGC
This sequence comes from Paenibacillus sp. 10L310, assembly GCF_056395745.1. Taxonomy (NCBI): domain Bacteria; kingdom Bacillati; phylum Bacillota; class Bacilli; order Caryophanales; family Paenibacillaceae; genus Paenibacillus; species Paenibacillus sp. 10L310. The sequence continues at coordinate 190,915 of NZ_JBFTKC010000004.1, forward strand.
TCTTGGACAGTCCAACCTCACGGACAATTTCAGTGAAGGTCAGCTGTTTACCAGCCAGTAGTCTTAAGATGAACAGTCTGTTTTCATCGGACAGTGCCCGGGTTAGACGCAGTAACCCAGGGTCTGGTCGTCCTGGTTCTGTTGGAAGAATATCGCAAGAATAATTAGTGAAGATCATCTCGTCAAAGATCACTGAGGTGACAAATGGACGTGCATGATATTGAGGGATGAGGATTATTTTTTTTAGCGTATGGTTGGGATATATCCTCATGCCCTGTGTAGCTTGTTCATAGACCTCTTCGTCATTCGTCCCGTTCAGACTGGAACGTCTCGATTCAGCTTCCAAAAAGAGTCCCTCCATAATTGCCGGATTGATGTGCCCAAAATACTGAGTATCCCATTCTCGTAGCACTTCGGATATCCGACTGCGCAATTCGGACAGATTGGAGGGGACAGATAACTTAAAGCGAGCGGCGATGTCATACAATTGTCCTGAGGACAACTCTTCAAGCCAATTCAAAAAGCCATTCACCGAACGTTCCCCTGAACAGCTCCATATATATGGCGCAAGGCTGAAATTGTCTGTGGCTTTCATCGTATCTCGCATTTGTTGAAGTTTGGCTGGAGAGAATCGATCCTGTACATCACGAACCCACCGTTTCCCGGCATCCAGGTTAGTATGATTTTGTTTACTCATAAAAGCGCTCAGGGTGCTTACACATTCATAAATTGGCGCAAAATCAACTTCTACTATGTAGTTCATAAGAGTATAGTTCCTTTCTGGATTAGTTCTATATTTATAGAACAAGTAATTAGTTTTATATTATACGAACTTATTTGTTGTTTCAACATAAACTTTCCATGTTCATACCAAACATCCTATTTCCATAAAACCCATTCATTTAATTCTTGAATGGGTCTATTGAACTTTTCTATTATACTTTCCGATGACGTTACCCTAATATGGATAATAACCTACTTTTTATATAGGAATTATATAGTATGGAGAATGCCAAGATGCCACAATGGAAACGAAATCTGTATATTCTGTGGTTCGGCCTGTTTTTCAATCATATGGCGTACTCGCTGTCCGTCCCGTTCTTTCCTATATTCCTGCAAAATGATCTTGGTATACAGAGCGGTCTGGAAGCTTGGTCCGGTATTTCGATCTCCATCAGCTTTTTGATCAGCGGATTATGCGCACCCTTCTGGGGATCACTGGCTGATAAATATGGCAGCAAACTGATGCTAGTCCGTTCCGGAGTTGGGCTAGGCATTGCGCATCTGGCTAACTTCTTTGTTTACGATCCATATACGTTTATCGCGGTGAGGATCTTTCAGGGACTCATGGCTGGTTTTCATCCTGCCTCGATTACACTGATTGGCACCAATACTCCGGAGAAACACGTGGGTTATGCACTTGGCGTGATCTCCACGGCCAGCGCTGCAGGCGGGATTCTTGGTCCTCTTGCCGGTGGTGTGTTGAGTCACTGGATCGGACTGCGGGGATGCTTCATTGCATCAGCTGTCATTACGTTCCTCGCGGCTCTGATGGTCCTCGGTGTTAAGGAGTCACGCCAAGCTCGTACGATCGTGCCAACGAGGATCATAGGGGATTTGAAAAGAGCGGCTTCCACGCCGGGTTTGATGCGAATCTACGGTTTGATTCTCTTAGTCTCGACCTCTGTGCTCATCATCGAACCGGTGCTGACGCTCTATGTGGTCCAGATTGGCGGAGATGTTGGCAGTGCAACACTTAGTGCAGGGATTGTCTTCTCGGCGATTGGTGTGGCAACGGTCATTATGGGGCCGCGATGGGGGAAGATTGGTGGAAGGATCGGATACGAGAAAACCCTGTTTATTGGTCTGATCGGTGGCGGGATTGGTAGTCTGCTGCAAATGACAGCAACGAATCTGATTTATTTTGGTAGCCTGCGATTTGTTTATGGTCTATTCTTTGCCGCGGTTTATCCGGCGCTTAATGCGCTGATCATCAAATATGCTGATCACGATTTTCGTGGGAGGGCTGTCAGTCTGAGTCAGACGGCGAGTCAGTTCGGTATCGTGCTTGGACCGTTAATCGGTGGCTTTCTCGGTGGATGGATCGGCATTCCGTTTATTTTTCTATTCACAGGGATTGTATTGCTGGGAGCGGCTTGGGCAGTGTCATCACCACAACATAGGGAGGAATATATATGTCGCAACGACAATTGAAATTGGGAGCTAATCTGAACGGAGTGGGGAACAGCATTTCCTTTTGGCGTCACCCGGATATTCCCATTAACGCGAGCGTTAGTCTGGAGTTCTACAAAAAGCAGGTGCGTATCGCGGAAAAAGGCAAGTTCGATCTGCTCTTTATTGCAGATGGCCTCTTCATCAACGAGAAGTCCAATCCTCATTTTCTCAATCGCTTCGAACCTCTGACGCTTCTGTCCGCACTCGCCGGGGCAACTTCCCACATCGGGCTGGTTGCTACATTGTCTACTTCCTATAGTGAACCCTTCACGGTTGCGCGGCAATTTGCCTCGTTGGATCAATTAAGCGGTGGGAGAGCCGGATGGAATGTGGTTACTTCACCTCTGGAAGGTTCGGCACTGAACTTTGGCAAAGGCGAACATCCGAACCATGCGCTACGCTACGAAATTGCGGAAGAACATCTGAATGTGGTCAAAGGCCTTTGGGATTCCTGGGAGGACGATGCCTTTGTCGGAGACAAAGAACAGGGCGTATTCTTCGATCCTGCCAAGCTACATACGCTAAATCACAAAGGAACGCACTTCTCGGTACAGGGTCCGCTTAATGTGGGGCGTTCGAAGCAGGGGCATCCGGTGATTTTTCAGGCGGGCTCATCTGAATCTGGTAAAGATCTGGCCGCCCGATCGGCAGATGCCGTCTACACGGGACATGAGACACTGGAGGAAGCAAAGGAGTTCTACCACGATGTGAAAGCAAGAGCGGTGGCTTATGGACGCAAGGCAGAGGATATCCTGATCTTCCCGGGCATCGGCCCCATTGTGGGTAGAACAGCTGAAGAGGCGGAGCAGAAGTATCAGGAAATTGCCGAACTGGTGAGTATTGATCAGGCGTTGAACTATCTGGGGAGGTACTTCGATCATTATGACTTCTCCCAGCACGCGCTGGACGAACCTTTCCCCGAGATTGGGGAGATTGGCAGCAATAGCTTCCGCAGTACAACAGACAAGATCAAGCAGCAGGCGCGAGAACAAGGGCTGACCCTGCGCCAAGTGGCATTGCTGGCATCTACCCCACGTACATCGTTCATTGGTACACCGGATCAGATCGTAGATCGGATTCAGGAATGGTTTGAAGGCGAAGCGGCAGACGGATTCAATGTTCGTACCGTGGTACCCAATGGCTTGGAAGATTTCGTAGAGCTAGTTGTTCCAGTTCTGCAAGAACGGGGGCTGTTCCGTACGGAGTATGAACATGAGACGCTACGGGAGAATCTGGGTCTTAAGATCCCGCGTAATCGATATACATTAGAGCGTGTGAGATAGAGAAGCTAGAGCAGTAATGACGTTAATATAACGTTGTTGCGGCTCTTTTTTGATGGTTTCTTTTTCGGAGAGTACTGCTATTATAAAATGATAAAGAAAATGATACACAAGTTGCAATTCCAGACGAGTCACAGGAGGAGATTGAGATGATTAGAGGGTTAACGAATGCGGGACTGGGCAATATCGAGTCTGATGAACAATATATCATAGATGCGGCCAAGCACGGATTCGGATCTGTAGATTTGAATCCGCTCTCATTGATTGAAAAGTATGGCAAAGAACAGGCACAACATCTGCTGGAAAGCAATAAGGTGATCATCGGTTCATCGGGTCTGACGGTAGAGTGGCGGACGACAGATGAGCAATTTCGTGAGGGGTTGCAATCTTTGGTCGCTATGGCAGAAGCTTCTGCTTCGCTGGACTGTTACAGCTGTTGCACGTATATTTTACCCTCAACGGATCAACCGGCAGCGCAATTTATGGCAGCGGCTACGAAACGCTTGAGACTCTGCGCAGATATCTTGGATGCTTACGGGATTAAGTTGGGTCTGGAGTTTGTGGGATGCCACCATTTGCGCACGCAATGGAAAAATCCATTTATCTGGCGTGTGGAGGATACGCTGGACTGGATCGAGACCATCCATGCGCCAAATGTTGGCCTGCTCGTAGATTCCTATCACTGGCATACCAACGGTCTGGCGATGGAAGAACTGTTGAAGCTGAAAAAAGAACAGGTTGTTCATGTTCATATCAATGATGCCTATGATCTGCCTGTGGAAGAATTATTGGATTATGAGCGTTTGTATCCCGGCGAAGGGGTCATTGATCTGGGTGGATTTCTGAGAAATCTGCAGGCGATTGGCTACAATGGTGTGGTGGCTCAGGAAGTACTGGCCCCGGCATCGAATCTTGGTACGAATGAACTATTTGCCAAGTCGAAGGCTGGGTTCGATCAGGTGTTTGCCACACTTTAGTGTTAACAACTTCTGTTATCAGTGCACAAGCCATTCATATGTGTGCTGAATGACTTTTTGTTACTTTTGTAGGGGTGACAGAAATTTATGGATAGTAAAAATTACCTAGGACTGCTAGACTTGCATTATTAGTAATTTAGTACATATAAGGAGGATATAATGAAAAAGTTTTTAAAGGTTTGGTTAGTCTTAGTTCTAATTATTCTCACTGCAGCACCATCGTACACCCATGCAGCAACCTCTACTAATAAAATTCCAAAACTCCAAAAAATCATTTCATCGTCGGGTACTCAAGTGCTAACAGAAGAAGGAATTTTGATATCATGGGGTGGTTTTGGTAGTGACGAAGGTAGCAAGACGAACTATGCACAATACGTGTTACAAGGAATTAATCATATTGTAGACGTTTCTGTAGTGTACGGAGCGGCTATTGTGGTGACCCAGGACGGAACGGTATGGAAAGGAAGGGGAGTCGGGGAACTAACAGAGTATACTAAGGTGTATTCAGGAGATAAAACTCACTTCAGTGAAGATGAGAAGATTGTGCAAGTGGAGGCTACTCAAAATTATATCTATGCATTACGAAAAGATGGGCAGGTTCTGGCCTGGAAAAATTCTTATTCTGAACCAGAGTTACCCATGCTTATCCCTGGACTAGATCAGGTTAAAGATATCTTCGGGTCGTATTTCATTCGACAAGACGGTACGGTGTGGCATGTTATGCCTGGAACTTCTGTAGCAAGACAATACATAACAATAACGGATGTCAAAAAGGTAGATCAGTATGGATCTGTGTTCCTTAAAGAAGATGGCACTGTATGGACCAAGAGCGGGGACTCTGCTGTACAAATACAGCAGCTACCCAAAATTATGGACATCTCGAATTCATCTGATGCGAGTTTTGCTTTGGATGAATCTGGAAATATGTATGGTTGGGGGGACAATCGAACAGGTACATTAGGAGATGGGACAGCCAATCAAGCCACGGTTCCCAAGATTATCCTCAAGAATGTACGTTTGGTAAGTGAAGCAGACGGTGGACACATGGTTGTTCAAAAAGAGGATCTAAGTGTATGGGCTTGGGGATTTAATTATAGAGGTGGCCTTGGAATGGAGCTGCCCAACAAAAAGAAGAACTCACCTATCCCTGTTAAGGTTCCATTTCAGTGGCCAACTCTCAATGTATGGGATCAAAGCGTTCGTTTGAATTTAAATGGTAAAAATCTCTACTTTACGTCGAACAAACCTTATCTAACGATAAAACAGGAAGTTATGATCCCGTCGCTCGCTTTTGCCAAACAAGCAAAATGGGCTGCTTCTATCTCCAACGGTAAATTAAACATGAACGATTCTACCCATTCGTTATCTGTGACCAAAAGCAGTATGGTCGATGGCAAAGGGAATGTCCTTTCGTCAAATACCTCAGCGCAGTTCCGAAATGGGGAAGTCTATGTCCCCCTAAGAGTACTTTCTGAAGCATTCAATCTAACATTCAATTACTACTCATTCGATAGATCATATGGGATATATACTGCAAATTTTACTCAAAAGGATAATCTGGATGACTACGGTAAACTAATTAGAACAAAAGCTTTGCCTGCTAAAGCGTCAAAATATCCTTATGTTCTCGCGGGTATCCCTAATCAGTATTATGAGAAAGAATTTCCTAAGGCGAATTCTCTCAAAGGTTTGTCTTTGAATGCAGCGCAGCTCTACCGGTCAAAAGCCGTGGGACTTCCCATTGAGTTAACCAGTGATGACTTTGGGCGTTATGCCAATCATATTTCAAAGTACTATGAGCTATTGCTGAATACAGATTACCGCACCATCAATATGAATTGGGCACCAGCATTGGAAAGCCATGCTGGTGGTTCTACCAGCAAGATGGGTGATAAGACAGCCAGAGAGCTTCAGATGGAAGGGTATGTGAAATGGATTAAGAACAAGAAAGTGATTATTCAGGGAGATGTTCGTCCTGAACCAAGTATGGTGACATATCGTAATGGGGTATTGTATATGCGTACCTACATTCAATATGAGATTGTGCATGCCAATGCACCGAATGATTTGAAGCTTCGTAAGGATCGTGTTGTACAACTCATTTCTGCTCCTAAAGACAAGAAAATTGTAGGTAGCTATGCGATGTATATAGATGTTCCTTTAACTTCGGACCCTGTATTTAGCAATGGGAGTGCATGGGGCTCTTGGTCGAGTGGCTTGAAAGTGGACACGCGGTATAACGACATTATAAAAACGCCTTGGGAGAGTGTGTTCACGTTAACTATGTCTCCTGATTGATGAAGCATTAATTTCTAAGATTCTACAAGTACCTACGGACCCAGGACAACATTATCTTGGATGTTTCGTAGGTATTTCTCAATAACAGATACAAGTGGGAATCGCAAAGATAACGGCTAAGGTAAGTGATAGGTGATTTATAGTTTCCAAGGGAGGTGTGGGAACTTATATCGGAAACCCTGTTGGTTTTCTTTTCTCACATATATCCAAGGTGGTGGGACAGGGGTGCCTAGTGCTTTATACAAGATCGTTCCTTCATCGCTTACGGAATATACTTCGATACTATTCTGTATATCCTCCCACTTAACCTTACCTTGGTAAGACAGTGTCTGCCCTTGAACGACAACATGAGGTGCACCTGAAATGACTCTCTGCGTTATGTTGAGAACTCCAACCTTTTCTGAGGACAACATCACACATTCACTTATGAAAAGTATGATAATCAAAATGACTATGCTCACAATCCATCGCTTTTTTCTCATTTTGTGACCTCCACTACCTAGGGATCATTCCCTCATAGAGCAGTAAGATATTGTACGTTTAACCATAGCGTAATATCCTTTCCTTTTCCATGATAATGTACCATTAATCCACGAGCAAAACTCGAAATGGTTGACAAATGATGAAGGCCATTATGCGAAGGGATTTCAGATCTTATTACTTGTCTCAATCTTTTGGATAAGCATGAAAACTCAGTATCAATAACTAGGTATAATAGAGTGAAGTAATTTTGTTGTTGTAACTTTAACATTGCCGTTGGTTTCCTGTTTTTGTATGGGAACCCAGCGGCAATGTTATTTTAGGAAAGCAAAACGTGTATGTATTGTGTAATAGTATGGATTAATCCTTAAAAGGCACCCAAAGAGTTGAGGAATTTTAGAAAAATAGAATTCTATTTTCTAAAATTCCTTTATATGGACCCTATATTTGGTTTTAATTAACTTAGAAGTAAACAACAAAACAATGGTGGTGAGCAAATGACGAAGAATATATTGAGTGAAAAGTTAAAACAGTATCGTGAACAAAAAGAAATCACACAACAGGAACTTGCAGAGTTATTAGATGTTAGCGATAAATCCATCTCAAAATGGGAATTAGGAAATGGATATCCAAGCAAAAAAAACATGATGAAAATTGCTGATCTACTTGATGTTTCTTTGGAGGTTATGTTAATTGAGGAGAAGCAAGAGGAAAATAAATTCAAAAAAAGTTTGAAATATGGATTATTTAGTTACTGCATTATATTTGCCGTGACAATATTGATTAAAGGGTGGAGAGAGCAAGAGCGCTATCAAGATTTGTGGAGTGAGAATTTAAGTGAAGTGGTTAAATTAGTATTTATTACGTTCGGGCAAAACATATTTACTGCGTTAATTCCATCTATGATAATTGGTTTAGTTTTTTATTTTTATATCATTCCACGACAGGAAGTTGATTAAATGGATTGATGTTGAAAATGTAAGTGTAGTTGCAATCAATTGAGTAAAAGCAAGAGCTATCCGGGATAGGGGTGGCCTTGCTTTTATTTAAGGTTTAAATTAAGTAAGACAAGTAAATTGGGGTAAGTGGTTCTATATAATCCTTTGTAAACCAGAACAATCGACGGTTGGTACGCTCAAGGAGAAGGAGTCAACTTTTTATGACCGTATATCCAGATGGGATGATAAGGAACTGGAGCGTTTCACCACCATGTTAAGGCAGTTTAACGGTTTGGATGATGAAACGATGGGGGCTTAGAGAATGAACAAAACGGAGCGGCAGCTTGCGATTACGCTTGAATTGCAGCGAAGAAAGATGTTACGAGCAGAAGATTTAGCAGCTCAATTTGAGACAAGTGTACGTACGATATATCGAGATATTCAGGCATTAAGCGAAGCTGGCGTTCCGATCATGGGTGCTCCGGGTCATGGGTATTCTCTCATGGAAGGATATTTTCTGCCCCCGGTAAGCTTCACCGCAGAAGAAGCCGTATCCCTGCTCATGGGAGCTGATTTTATCGAACAGAGAATGGATACAGAATACGCGATGGAGGCTAAGTCGGCTCAACGAAAAATTGAAGCAATCTTACCAGAATCCGTTCGTAATGAATCCACACGTGTTCGGGAAACGATGCGACTGCTTCATACGGTTGAACCTTTAACCCGAGCGCGGGTGAAAACATACCTCAACCAGATACGTAGTGCCATTCTGGATCAACGTAAAATCAGCTTTATGTATCTGAAAAAAATGCCAGGAACGGATGGAAATCGGTATAACATGCGAGAGGTTTCACCCTATGGCCTCTCACTTGTTCAGGAGAATTGGATGTTAATTGCACGTTGTGATATGCGACAAGACATTCGTCATTTTCGTTTGTCACGCATGACTGAACTTTCCGTGCTGGAGGATCAATTCCTTTTGCCACCCGATTTTGATCTAAACAGTTATCGACCTCCTGACGACCGTAACGAACAAGTATTAATCAGAGCAAAACCTGAAATTGCTGACAAAGTTATGGAGGCCCTGCATTTTTATATGGATGCATTTGAGGAGCAAGAGCAAGGTGTCATTTTTCATTTTCGTGTCCGCTACCCGGAGGAAATCTTTCATTATTTACTTGGTTGGGGTGGAGATATCGAGGTCTTGGAGCCGGAGTCTTTACGCTTCCGAATGAAGGAAGTAGCCAAAAACATCTTAAAACACTACTGACATACACCTGTCAGTAGTGTTTTTTTATACTTTGATATATCACAGATCAAGAGGAGTGGGTTGAAGGATGAGAAGTACAACGGAAGTATTGAAATCATTTGAAAAGGCTGTAGAACGATATTTGGCAGAACTGAAAAATTTGGATATGTCTAGCTTACTTAAAAAACAAAGTGAAGAGGAATGGTCCATTGGACAGATGTATGTACATTTGATTCAATCAGCGCTTTTCATGCATCTGCATAATATTGAGCAGTGTTTGAGCAGCGGGGATTCAACATTAAACTCGGGTGAGGAAAAAACAGAACTGGGTAGGCAAGTGTTTGAATTAGGACAATTCCCTCCCGTTCCAATTAAGGTTCCTGCTTCCCCGCAGTATACCCCGCAACCACCCGAGAGCATGGAGTCCTTGATTGATGGGCTTCACATGGTCGTGGACCGGATGAGGAGTACAGAACCTCTTGTATACCAAGCATCGGTAAATAACAAAATACATCATCCAAGGCTTGGCGCTCTAAATGCTCAAGAGTGGTTTTTGTTGATAGAGATGCACTACAGACATCATTTTTTGCAATTAGACCGATTGAAATCGAATCTGGAAATGTAAATGAGAGAAGGGAATGGGATGTATCCATGAAACCAAATCAGGACAGCAGATATTGGGTTGGCGTTGTATCTGCTTCTCATGTAAATGTAGCCGTAGAGGGAGGGTTTGCGCAATTGTGCCATGGCAAGTCAGCACTGTTGCGACAGATGTCCGCGGGTGACTGGATGATATACTACTCTCCACGCACAGACATATCAACAGGCAAGCCACTTCAGGCTTTTACCGCTATTGGTCAAATTATCGACGACAGGATATACCAATATCAGATGTCGGAATCATTTGTACCCTTTCGCCGAGATCTTCGTTATCTTCCGTGTAAAGAAGTGAAGATCGCAACGTTGTTAGACCAACTCAGTTTTACACGCGGGAATCGCAATTGGGGGGTTCCGTTTCGTAAAGGTCACTTTGAAATTGGGGCTGAAGACTTCATGATGATAGCTTCCTCCATGTTGGAAGATGAGACACAGTCACTACTGGCTATTAGCTTAAGCCATAAATGTTAACCAAACCAAAAGGCCCATAGACAGTCTATGGACCTTTTTGCTTTATGCATAATCATAAAAAGCTCTGCGATCATTACGGATGTGTGAGACATCCATGAGTAACCGTTGTGTACATGTTATAAATAGTCGGTTTGACATCAACAGACCAATAGTGAGTGAGCGTAGGAGAATTTAAGAATGCACGACGAGCCGCTAATCATGCGGCTTTTTTTCGATTTCAATTGAAGAACCATAACTCTAAAGATGAAACTAAAACCATATCGGGCTTCTTATGGGAATTATCTACGTAAGAACATATTATTTAATATTTTATTACAAAATGTAACATTTTTTTTGGTTGGATATGGTAGATAGTTTTGAATAAAATATGGATTTGGATAATATTTGTAGTAAAATTGAGCAGTGTAAGTAGTAAGTATTTTGTCTTATTCGTATTTGCGATCGTATTATTCTATATCCCGACAGGAAGATCTTTAATTATTATTACACATCGGTTGCTTAAAACAAGTAGAGTGACTCCAACGTATTCTAGCTCTTGTAATAATTTGTCTGGTGTAATGAAAGGGCTGCAGTCTGACTATTATATGCAATCTATTGATGCTGAATTGAAGGCTTCTACATGTATCCAAATGCGTGGAGGTTGCAGGATCACCAAGCAGGATCTAACTCAACAGGATATGTTGATAGTGGATATGTAAATGGCTGGACCTAAAAAGCAGAATAAAGCGTTAGGTATATATACTGACTAAATAAGAGGAGGGTCTACCTGTGAAGAAAAAAACATTGGTTTCAATCCTCACCATAACACTGGTAGCTGCATCTGTGAGTGGCTACATGTACTTGAATGAACCATCTGTAGTTAGTGCTCAAAGCGATGTTGAAAGCGCAGCACTGAAGGCGACTCAGGGTAAGGTCGATTACATTAAAGAATCGTTTGAAGACGGGTCATACATCGTTCGCTACCGGGACCGTGTGAATTTGACAGAAATCACTGAGGAATACCGTGATAATCAGCTTCATAATAAATTGATTGTTGAAGATGGTGGTAAGAAAATCACTTCGTATGGTCGAGATTTCGAGACAGGGAAATTGGTGGGGAATACCTGGACCATGCCGGACAACATAGCTGCTGAAAATGAGAAGTTGCTACAGATCTCGCTCTTGGAGAATGCTAAAGAAGAATTACGGAGTCAGGATTGGACAGTACTGGAAGCAGCGGGCTCACAATCCCGTTCTGCTACACAGAGTAACGAGCAAAAAGCTGTTTCGGAGGATAACCTCCACAAGGAAGTTGTAACCATTGATGTAAATACGGGTTTACCGACAAAACGTGTGATTTATCAGAAAGACAAAAACGGTGAAATTGTAACTAGCTCTACCAAGACCGAAGAGTACAAGTACCTGGATTCCATGCCGATGAAGATCCAGAGTTTTGCTCCGGAAGAATCCGAAGAGATTAAAGAAATACCGGCGCCTGTAATTGAAGATAAGGTGCTTGAAGGTTCTTAAGATTTTCTGTTCCATCAACAAGTAGAATTAAATAAGACAGCCAGCCCCCGTACTTGGGAGCTGGCTGTCTTATTTCTTATCCGTAGCCGGAATTAACTTGATGGGATTTCAGATTGTTCTACGAGTTTATCAAACAGTTGTGGGTCCGTCTTTTTAAAGAATTGAAGTTGATCATCAGTTAGTTTGCACATAGTTCCTTTTGCTGAGTCATTATAAACATTGAAAAAGATAGTTGTTTAGTTGGGGAAAAGGGTTTTAGAATCAGGTCCGTTGCTCTCCATAAATAAGTAATCCCAAATAATTCAAACCAATTAATACGTCTTCTTCTTAAATCACTTTCTTTAATTATAGACCATCTAACAGGATGGTCCTTGTTGCTATTAAGGTTTAAATTCAAGTAGAAAAGTCAATAAAAGCTCTGTAAGCAACGCTGTACAATCTACTGAAAACCAGTACAATTGAACCTATAAGAACATGAGATAAAGAGAGGTATTTCTCCATGACGGATACAAGTGGGAATCGCAAAGTTGACGGTTATCTAAAGAAACTCAAAACGTGGAAGGAAGAGTCCACAAAGCTGAGAGAGATTATTCGGGATTTTGAACTGACAGAGGATATGAAATGGATGCATCCTTGTTACATGCTGGATGGAAAAAACATCGTTTTAATCCATGGATTCAAAGAATACGTGGCCATTCTGTTTTTCAAAGGTGCTCTGCTGAAGGATACACACGGCATTTTGGTCCAGCAAACGGAGAATGTACAGGCAGAACGCCAGCTTCGCTTCACCAGTCTGGAGCAGATTGTGGAGCAGGAGGCTATGATCAAAGCCTATATCCAGCAAGCGATTGAAGTGGAACAGGCCGGACTGCAAGTAGAAATGAAAAAAACTGCCGAATATAGCGTTCCCGAGGAACTTCAGCAACAGTTCGATGAGAATCCTGCTTTCCGAGATGCATTTGAAGCACTGACACCCGGACGTCAGCGGGCATATCTCTATTATTTCTCACAACCGAAGCAATCCAAGACAAAAGTGTCACGAATCGAGAAGTACATGCAGCCGATCCTGGAAGGTAAAGGATTGAATGATTAATCTTCCAAATTTCACTCATCCACGGTTCATCCTCTCTGCTGCTCCAAACCCTAACGAACCTGAGAAGATCTGTGATTTGTTACATTTCTTAACTTCACGAAAAGAGAAAATAGCGTGTCCTCGGTTCGTTAGAATAGAGTAAAGCCCAAAAAGGCTAATCCCTGTCATCCACATGATGTTGGGGAATGACCTTTTCGCTGATAGATCCTATATTGCACCGTAAACACGGACTGTGTCCTCCGCAATTTGATATAAGGACACCTTAGGATGTATTTGAAGCGATTATTCACCGAGCCGAGCGTACGGGGAAAAACATTTGAATTCTGCCGCCATTACTAGCACGAATTCATCCTCTCCCCGCTCTATGAAATAAGCCGAAAAAAGACACCATGTTTTTTAAGGTGCCTTCGAATCAAATTCATCTATATTTATAGGGATAAATGACTGAAATATAGTTTTTCTGGAAGATTTATAAAGTTGGTCTGCTTTTAATTCGAGATTTAAATTGGTGATCTTCTGTTGAATTAAATAGTCTTCAGGGATCTCAATGTGGAACTCATAAGTTTGGCTATCTGGTGTTTTTGAAATTGTCTTTTGTTCAATTAAAGTAGCTATTTTTTTTATAGACTCAGGGACTGAAAATTCGACCGTTGCTCCTTCAACATTTGTGAAATCAATAGTGTATATTAGGGTTCCATTAGTTTGTTTATAGTGTTTATTACGAATAAATATTTCCTTGTCGGCTGAAATCGTATCATCAGCAATTTGACCTTCGTAATAGTAGTCACCGATAGAAATTTTTATATTATTTTCTTGATCGTCTTTTAATACTACAGTATCAAAATGGTTAAATCGCTGATTAGAATTGAGAATAAGAATATGTTTGTCTTTAACTACGATATTCTCTTTACCAGAGATTTCAGTAACAAGGGCTCCATCAGAGAGTAACTCTATTCTATGGATATCTATAAAATCTATTGCATAAGGAAAATAAATGCTAAACTCTTTGGATTGAAAAAAATAGTTCTCTTCTTGAGAGAGTGTTTTTTCAAGTAACGTAATTCTTTTTTTGTATTCAGTTTGTACTTCTTCAATATTCTGAGTAGGATTTTCTAAAGGAACCGAAGAAGAATCATCTTGAGAACAGCCGTATAATAAAAATAAGAGTGAGCAACTAATTAGAATTTTTTTCATTCTGCCTCCAAATAACGAAGGGCGGCTTATGCCGCCCTTGTTTTTTATTAAATAGGGTTGGACCAGAGCCAAGTTTCAAAACCTCTGTAGTCAAATGATGACGCATTATACTGAGTATCCCACAATAATCCTTTATTTGTATATCGATAGTCTTCCTGAAGCACTCTGATAGCACTCTTTTGTTCATACACCCAACCGGCAGGAATTTTATACTTTTCTGTCAATGATTTCTCGAATTTTTGTCCAATTGTTCCAGACAGTTTAAATCCCACTACATCTTTAAAACCAAAATTCGTCTCACCACTTACTGTAATTGTAAATTCAGATTTAGTTGATAGCGTTCTCTCTACAGAACTTGCTGCAATATTGGAATAGCGATCCCAATCATAACTAGTGTAGTAATTTGCTTCAGCTACTTTGGTCCATGAATTTATCCCCATTGTCCCCACATCACCTGAACTAGGAACAGTAACTGGTTTCAAGTTTTTTCTTATGTTATCTTTTAGATCTTTTTCAGTAAGTAATTGTACCCCATCAATGAATTGTTTTCCACCTTTAAACTCTTCAACTGGTGGTCGATTGTTAACGGTGATTTCTGAATCTGAAGCAAGAACGGGAAGGGCTACCGACAAGGACATTACTGCGACTAAACTTAGAACTTTTATGATTTTTTTCCCAAACAAAAAATTACCTCCCAAAATATATTTAGATTCATATGTAATATTATTACTTTTATGGGTGGTTAGTATATAGTTATTAAGTACTAATTTTACCATATAATATGTTTTTTTACTATTTAATTTGATATTCACATGGATCGACGAGGGATGGTGGACATGCTACTCAGCATTATACTTATGAGAATGATGAGCTTGCTGATCCCAATAACCTGATTCAAAATGGAAAAACAATTAATTAATATACCAAGCATGATTTCACTCCTGAATTTACCAAACTGAGTTTAGAACATCGTCCACTTCTTTGATTCTTGTGACAGATGGTGTTTGAATTAGATTTCCTTTGACCATGACCATAGAGATGTCTGACAAGGCTTCGATATGTTCAAGCGGATTTTGCTCCATGATAATCAGATCGGCATGTTTCCCGATATCCACCGTCCCTGTAATATCGTCAACACCGAGGATCTTTGCATTGGTTTGGGTCACCATGTCGATGACCTGTTTGTTGTTCAGGTTGGCCTGTCTCATGTAGTGGTCCATCTCTCTCCACATATCATAGTGAGTCACGTAAGGCATAGCGGCATCGGTGCCAATCCCGATGGTGATGTCGTTTTCGATCGCTTGTTTTACACCTTTGAGCATGGAATCGTAGACGAGTCTGGAATTCTCTTTTACCGTTGTACTTACCTTCGTTACACTAGTATCCAGTGAAGCGGAGGGATAAGCGGCTTGCAGGGTGGGGATGAGTGCGGTGTAACCATTCAGGGCATTGGGATTATTTTTGTACAAATGAATGATTTCGTCGTCCATCTCCGAACCGTGCTCGATCGTATCAACCCCACCTTGTAACGCAACTCTTACGCCTTCCGTGCTCTCCACATGCGCTGCCACCCGCAAACCAATCTTATGTGCTTCGTTGCAGATCGCCGAAACTTCGTCCACCGTCATCTGTAAACGTCCAGCTTCGCCAACCATCTTCGCATCCGTCACGCCACCCGTCACACAGATTTTGATTAGATCCACGCCGTGTTTCACATTGATCCGCACATTTCTTCTGCCTTCCCATGGGGAGTCGCCCATCAGAGCGAGAAATGGAGCACCATGTCCGCCCGTGACACTTAGGAAAAATCCGGATACTAGCAAATTGGGACCGACAAAGTCACCGTTGTTAATCTCATCCCGTAGCTGGACATCGGTGTAAAAGAATTCACCCACACTGCACATCGTTGTTACACCCGCATGGAGTGCGGTCAGTGCATTGCGTTTCATGCGTTTTTTCAAAACGTTTCTGCCAAACTTGGTGTTCAATATCCGATCATAGGCAAACTGCAACATGCCTTCACTGACCGAGAGACTGAACGGTTTTCCATCTGCAAAGAGGTGTACGTGGGCATTGATCAGTCCAGGCATAATGTATTTTCCTGAGAGGTCGATGGTTGTGTAGTGACTAGGGATATGCAACTCGTGATCTCGGCCGATATCCTGGATAAGTCCTTGTTCATTGACGAGAATGGTCATGTTTTTTTTGCAGATTACGGTTCAGATCACCGTGGATCAGATGGACGTTTTTCAATGCGTAAGCGGTGTTCATGTTGTGTTCCTCCTTGGAATGGTGGGTGAGGCTATATAAGTTGAATAATGGGTATGTACACTTATCACTCCGATGACAGAACAACCTTCGGATCGCTGTTATCCCCAGATTTTTTTGATACCCTCTTATTAGGGGAAATCCGGTGATAAATGCGAACGCTTCGCTTCCTCTGGTTATTTCTGTCCTCTCCGTTATCGTGTAAATGTAGGTTCAACTTAAATAGTTTGGGAAATAGTAAATTACCAACTTAAAAATGAATGATTAATTCATTTTTGGATCAAAAAAATAGAGCGACTTAATGTTAGATATTTTTTTGTGTGCAAACCAAGTGAAAATGACCTGATCTGCACGCTTTGTCTACCTGTGATGAGATGGAGCGTTATTCGTTTAGACTCTTCATACCGTACAATCTGTATACATACAACGCTTCGAATATTTGCTTCCGGCTGTCCTCACTCATATCCCGCTTCAATAGATCCAAATTCATGTCGATCACGTTATGTGCGAGGATGTTCAGCAAGATCAAATTCTCCTCGGTACCAATCTCATACCGTTTATATTGGTTCTTGAGATAGGCCTTCTTGGTCTCGATCATCAGGTCGACAAGTTCATTCTTGGCGTTGGTGTAGATGGTTCCTTTATTCTTTTCAAAGATGATGACAATCTGATTCCGGTATTTACGTAACACATCCACTTGTTCCTGTAACAGCGCCGATTTTCGCTCGCTATCCGTTTCCTCGAACAAGGTCTGATTATCAAAGTGAATCGTCTCCACCAGTACATTTTTCAAATAATCCACCAGATCCGGCGGCACGACGGCGTAGAAGAGTTCTTTCTTGTTCTTGAAGTAAGTATAGATATTGCCCACGGAAATATTGATCTTATCCGCGATATCGCTCATCTTGGCATCCACATATCCTTTTTCAAAAAAGACTTTGAGCGCCGCGTATTCAATCTCTTTCCTGACTTCGTCTTTCTTGGATTGCACCATCGGGAACGACTCCTTAATAGTGAATGGTTGGTTCGTTATTAAGATAGACCTTTTTGAGGGGGGTGTCAAATGTGAAAATGTTGAGAATATTACATGAACGTTGGAAATTTCGTGTCAAGTAATAGAAGAGTTAATCATTACAACTCGAATTGACTCCCATACGAAAACTACTAGATTAGATGATAATGAGGTCAGCTATGATGATGTTAAACAATGAATTTTACAATGGATTCGGTAATGGAGTTCTACTAGGCCAACTTGACAATTTAGCAGGAAATGAACTTGTTCTGGCTCAGTATCATTATGATTCTATGTCTCGCCCGATATATGTTATTGATACTAGTGGGAATGTATCAACAGCAGCCTATGATAAATGGGGGAGGGCATTTGAATCTACAGATGCTTTTGGTAACCTGTACCGTACGGATTACGATATTATTGATCGGAAGAATACCTCTTATCTGGTTGCGGCCAGTGACGTTACCGCTTTCCGCGCTAACGCTCAGGACAGTCTGAAACGGAATGTACTTGAAACATTTAGTGATCAATGGGGGAGAGAGATCGCAAAGAAAGGATATCCGAATTGGCCGAATCGAAATGCCACAGTTGTTCAAGAGGATTACACTTATGATCATTTGGGTAATGTATTAACCTATGTGGATCCGAATCGGAATACAACACGTTATCAATATGACAGATTAAATCGACTAACTTCCGTACAGGATGCATTGAATCAAACAACGTCGTATAGCTATAATAAGCTCGGGCAGTTGCAGAGTACAACTCAAACTGACGGAACGAAGAGTTGGGTGACAAACAAAACTTATGATGAAACAGGACTTTTGAAAACAAGTACTGATCCAGGTGCTAATCAGGACGTATTTAATCGCAATAAGCTTGGACAAGTCTCTGTCCGCAAAAATCCCAACAATACTTCGATCTATTATTTGTATGATGAAACGGGTCGAAGTACGATGAAGATTGCAGGATCGAATACGATAAAAAATGTATATCAGTTCCGTAAATTTGGTCCATCACGTCAGGAAGAACAACGGAATGGTTCAAGTGTTATAACTACCTATAGTGATTACAGTATATATGGTGCGCAAAGGTATAAAGGGACGATATATGATGGTGTTGTCACAGTTGTACGACATGAGTATGACGATCAGAATAGATTGAAAAATATTGCTGATGCGTTTGATTATTTTACACACTACAAGTACGATAAGACACGAATTAGTAAAGTACAGACGAATGGAACATATCAGGTATCTGCAGCAGA
The DNA here is from genome assembly GCF_056395745.1 of Paenibacillus sp. 10L310. Classification (NCBI taxonomy): domain Bacteria; kingdom Bacillati; phylum Bacillota; class Bacilli; order Caryophanales; family Paenibacillaceae; genus Paenibacillus; species Paenibacillus sp. 10L310. The sequence goes on from NZ_JBFTKC010000004.1 coordinate 209,843, forward strand.
TAATGCCAATGCTCAGTATATCTATGAACCGGATGGTAAGATAAAGAGTATTATCTACCCGAGACTATCGGACGGTAGTGTGTTAACTACAGATAACCAATATGATGCTATTGGTCGGTTACTGAAAGTTACCAACAAGAAAGGTACTTCGGTACTATCTCAGTACCAGTACAGTTATGATAGTAATGGGAACATCACTTCTGTAACAGATGCATCAGGTATAACTGATTATAAATATGATAAGTTGGATCGGTTAATTCAGGTGAAACGTCCTACAGGTGAGACGATAGACTACACTTACGATGCCCGAGGTAATCGTAAGACACTAGTAGAAGATGATAGTTTATTGCAATTCGCTAGAGAACTGACGTATACATTTAACCTGTGGGATCAGCTAAAGACTATCACCGAAGGTAATGTGACCACTGAGTTCGAATATGAAATGCAAGGACTACGTCTATACAAGAAGACAACGACTGGAACGACAAATGGAACAGGGAATCAACCAGTAACAGAGAAAGTTCGTTACGCTTATAACAATAACGGACAGGTGATCTCAGAAGCTAATGAATCGAATCAGGCCATAGCCAGTTATGTATGGGGACCGGATAGGATGCTAGCAAAAAGAGATGCTAGCACGAACCAAAAGTATTATTATCTCTATAACGGACATGGCGATGTTGTACAGATTGTCAACGAGAACGGTACTAAAGTAAATAGCTACCAGTATGATGAATGGGGGAATATCCAGCAGCAGACAGAAGGGATTAAAAACTCATTCAAATATGCGGGTGAAATTCAGGATGAAGAGACAGGACTCTATTATCTGCGGGCGAGATATTATGATCCTGGGGTTGGACGGTTTATAAGCAAGGATACGTATGAAGGACAAATTACGAATCCGTTGAGCCAGAATTTGTATTCGTATGTTCATAATAATCCGTTGAAGTATGTAGATCCGAGTGGTCATAGGGTCTGGTTAATTCACGGAACGAATCTTTCGGGTGCCGAGCATCCAGAAGATACATGGACTCCGGATTTTGTGGAGTATGTGGAAGGACTTTTTAATGAGTCAAGTAAAAAGATGAAATGGACTGGTGGCAACTCAACTGGTGCTCGCTCAGAAGCGGCGAAGGATTTTGTGACAGAAGTATATGAATGGCATTCTAAAAACCCTGATGATCCAATAAGATTAGTTGGTCATAGCCATGGTGGGAATGTCGCCATCATGTTAGCTAATCTTTTAGATAAAAAAGGAATGAAAGTAGACACTTTGATTACAATAGCTACCCCAGTTAGGGGTTACAACTTAGACAAAAATACTTCCGTTGGCCAACACATTCATGTATACAATAAAAAGGACCAAATCCAGGTAAATGGAGGGCCTCTGTGGGCTTTGGGCGCTACTAAAGGGCGTACATTTAAAGGTGCCGAAAATGTGAGGGCCAAAGATGCTGAAAAGCCAGGCGTCTTTAGTCCGAACGGTGGACCTATTGATTCTCATTCGAGTATGCATAGCAACAAATCTATATGGGATAAATATATTAAACCGAAGTTGAAAAAGTAGAACTGAGCTGTCAATAATCAAAGAGGAGGGCGTGTATGGCAATATGGTTAAGGCTTTTAATCATAGTAATAATAATATTTAATGTTTCATCATTTGTATGGTTACTACTTGGTTCAACAGCCTATTTTCAACGAGAAATGGATATTGTTGGTACATTTTATTTATTAATCGTTGGTATTCCCGTTCTTTTGTTGGCTATATTATTTACTGTATTTCTCATTAAAGGAACTGTTCCAACAAGTGGAGTACACTACATTGGAATTTGTCTGGGGCTGATACTGTCATTAATACTCTCTGCCATCCTGATTCATGGTGTTAACTCCAGTGGGTGGGCAAAAGAGAAGTTAGAAAGCGATTCACCAAAGATTACGGCTGATGGTAAGTATGAATATCACATTGACTTAATTAATTTGTTTCAAAGGAACAGTAAAGCGCGTCTTTATCTAAGGAATGTAAGCACCGGAGAGGAAAAGTTTATCCCTATTAATATCCAGACACGCAAAATTAAAACTCTTGCGGTTGGTAAGGTTAACCATTGGGTATTACTTGAACCAACGGACATTGACTCTCAATATATTCTGTACACGACAAAAGACCTTGGTCGCTTGCCCGAAGAAAAATTCAAAATAGACATTTTAGCAGGAACATCAAGTGGAGTTAAATAAATTTCATTAACCACAATGCGAATAGATTTCGTGTTGTGGTTTTTCTTTCATCGGGGGGGCATGTATTTCCCACCTAGTGCCGAATGAATTAGGTGGCAATCTTAATAACCTATAACCTTAGAATACCAGTGCCACCGATGCTTCAATTTGTTGTACGCGCTGGTACAAAACGGCCGAAGGGCGGTTCATTAACGAGGATACTTATGAAGGGAAGATTACGAATCCGTTGAGTTTGAACTTGGATACGTATGTGCATAATAATCCGCTGATTTATGTAGACCCTAGTGGGCATAAAGTTTGGCTGATTCACGGTACTTTCTCAACCGGGGATACATGGACTCCGGATTTTGTGAAATATGTGGAAGGTCTATTTAATGAATCAAGTGAAAAGTTAAATTAGACAGGAAAGGACAGTACTGGTGCTCGTTCAGATGCGGCGGAAGAATCCATAAATAAAGTGTATGAATGGCACAGTAAAAATCCTGACGAACCTATTAGATTGGTAGGGCATAGTCACGGGGGGAATGTAGCTATCTTGTTAGCTAATCTTCTTGAGAAAAAGGGAAAGAAGGTCGAGATATTAATAACTGTAGCGACTCCAGTTAGGGAATATGAGCTTGATACAAAGGTTGGGCAACACATTCAAATGTATAACAACAGAGATTCCGTCCAAATGGATATGGGAGGAAAATGGTGGCGATTAGGGTTTGGTTCTACATCTACGAGGAAGTTTAAGGGTGCAGATAATGTGCGTGCGAAAGACGGAGAGACTGGCTCGAAAATTGAAGCACATTCTACGATGCATAGTAATGTAGACATATGGAAGAAGTACATCGAGCCAATATTAAAATTAAAATGAAAAAGATGTTTACATGAGAGAGGAGGGTTATTTTGGCGATCTGGTTAAAATTAATATTGATATTACTAATGATTTTTAATCTGTCATCATTGGTATGGTTTCTCCTCGGTTCTACAGCGTATTTCCAAAGAGGAATGGATATTATGGGAACAACCTATTTATGGGGAGCTGGTATTCCTGTACTATTAATTACGATTGTATTTACTATATTTCTTTTTAAAGGATGGATTCCAACGAGCAGGGGAGATTATATTGGAATTGGTGTGTGGATGGTATTATCCATTTTACTCTCTTTCGTATTGATTCAAAGTGTGAGTACTCACGGTTGGGCAAACGAAAAGATCAGTAGTGACTCATTGAAGATTACGTCGGACGGAAAGTATGAATATCGAGTAGACTTAATCAACTTATTTCAAAAAAACAGTCATGCTAGACTTTATCTTAAAGATGTCCATTCGGGGGAGGAAATATATATATCGACTGGGATTCAGACTCGTAAGATTGTAGGACTCGTGACATCCCTTCTTCCTCCGAAAGAGTCTTGTAATGGGAAATAATTTCACATTAAGAAGAATGTCTTTTTTGATTAACGAAACATAGACGATTATATCGATTAGCTAGTAACATGCAACAAACTCATCCTGGACGCCATGGACATTATCGCAAAGCAGGCAGGTGTGCTAGACATGGATACCGTGAAACAGGTAGCATATCACCTACATGCCATGGAACAGGATCTAAATCGAAAGTTATTTAAAGTCCGACTGGAGAAGAGCATCTTGGCAAATCAAATGAGCCAGTCTACATAAACCACCTTAACTAAAGGACAGTGCAGGATCATATATGGTGATCTTGAACTGTCCTTTTGCCTCTACATCCATACGGTTATTAAGCATTGACTTTCCTCCAAAATCCCCCTACACTTCAATTATTAAAATACTTTTAAAAACATTCATTGAATGGTTCGAAATGAACGAAAGGAGGCATATAACTTACCATGTTACCCACATCACACAACACCCAGCAGGTGAAGCGCATTAACGTTGAACTTGTGAAGAACACGCTCCGATCCATGGGCGTAGGCACGAAAGCTTCCATTGCGAACCTGACTAAACTCAGTGTGGCGACATGCGGCACAATCCTTAACGAATTACTCCAAACGGGTGAGATTATCGATCTGGGTCCAGACGAATCGAGTGGGGGAAGACCGGCGAGTCAATATCAATTCAATGCGGACTACGCCAGTGTGCTGTGCCTAATTATTCGAACAGAGGGCGGCATTCACTCAATCACACATACATATGCCAATCTGAACGGAGAGATGGCGGACGAACAGACGCTCATTTTGGAAGAAATTAATGTAACGGTGGTAGAGGATCTAATTGCGAACCTGATTGAACAACACCACAATGTGCAGGCGATTGGGATCGGTATACCTGGTGTGGCACACAACGGTGTTATTGGGATTTGCGATGTACCGGAACTGATGTATCAGCCACTCGGGCCAAGGCTTAAGGAGCAATATGAAGATGTAGAAGTGGTCATTGGCAACGACATGAACCTGACCGTCTACGGGCTGTATAACCAGCAGCAATTTGAGGAAGAGAAGAACTTTGCAGTGGTGACGTTTCCCGAGAATCATTTTCCGGGTGCAGGTTTTATCATTGACGGTCGTCCGCTGACCGGGAACACGCAATTTGGGGGTGAGGTGTCTTTCTTACCTTTTGGTGTGTCACGGGAAGAGCAACTGCGAATGTTGAAAACGACAGAAGGTTTGCAGGAACTCGTCGTACAAACGCTTGTATCCATCATCGCGATCATTAACCCGGCCACGATTGTAGTTACAGGGGATACGACGGACCCGGCTATGCGGGATGGCCTGACGCAAGGCTGTCTGAATCATCTGATTCCACAGGAGCATATGCCTGAGTTGATCATCCAAAGAGACACTCGGCGCGAATATGTGACTGGGCTGGTCGCGGTGACGCTGGAGAGCCTGACCTACCGCATTCAGGTGGTTGAGAAGCAGTGGTAAAGGAAAAAGGAGCTTTTACGAGTATTCTATTTTTAGGAATAAAGCTTAACCATGTTTCCTGCCTCAAATGTACAAATTATTGACACGATAACGTAGAGAGCAGAACCAATCTGAAGAACGCCTTTATCACTGTATTTTCACCTTTAGGAACAATTCAAAAAAATACAGGGATAACAGCGGTCGGAAGATGGTACTGCAATCGTAGTTATAACGTGCAATCATTTTCCTGAACACACTGGAGGAACTTATTTTGAATCAGCAAGCAGGTACGCAAGGGAACAAACGAAAGTTTAACAAGCTGTACGCCATGCAACTGGCAACGATCTTTCTGGGATTTATCGTATTTGGCATATCGGAAAATATTAAGGGGCCGGCCATCCCGCGCATTCAATTCGACTTTAATCTGGATGAGAAACAGCTCGGGACGTTATTGTCCCTGAATGCACTGGGGTACCTGATCGCATGCTCCTTCACGGCTATTCTGGTTCGCAAATGGGGTATCAAGGCGGTTAGCATCATTTCGTTTGCATCGATGATCCTCTCGGGTGTGTTCATTTATGTGTCTCATACCTATCCACTCTTTGCTTCATCATACTTCTTCATGTACATCGGTAACGGCATGCTGGAGATTGCTTTGGCGATTCTGGGTGCACGGATTTTTGTGAAAAACACAGGCACGATGATGAACCTGTCCCATTTCTTCTATGGGCTTAGTTCAACGGTAGCACCTTTGCTGGCGACAGGTGTCATGTCCTTGACGGTGTTTGGACACGAACTGGACTGGCGCGGCATGTACCTGGTGATGTTGTCACTCTGTCTGCTGCCGATCGTTGCGGCGCTGCGTAGCAAATTCCCGGGGGATGATCTTGCTCATGAAGATCGGACATCACTGAAGACGTTAACACGTGATCCAGCCCTATGGCTGATGGTGCTTATTCTTTCTTTTGGCGTGGTATCGGAGCTGGCGGTTGGGGGTTGGCTGGTTAATTTCCTGGAAAAAGCCTACACGTGGGACACGGTCAAAGCCTCCGGGTTATTATCTGCGTTCTTCCTCACGTTCTCGCTGGGACGCCTGCTGCTTGGACCATTGACGGACCGGATCGGATTTGTATTGTCACTGATTCTGTTCTCGGCTTTCTCGGGAGTATGTACGTTCGTAGCGCTTGCAGGGGGAGAGCGTCTTGCGATTTTCTTTGCGATATCTGGTGCGGGCATAGCGATGATCTATCCAACAGTTATGGCGTTTATCGCACGCAGATATCCGAATGGCAGTGACACCGCGATTACATTCACGGTTACCTTGATGGGGGTTGGTAGTGTCATCGGTAACTATGTGATTGGCTGGGTGATTGAGGGCGTGAAGAATTTGTACGGTTCAACGACTCAGTTGGGACTGCTGCGCGGACTTCAAGCGGGATATGGATTCATTGGTTTATGTGCTGTGATCTGTGCGGCATCTGGCGTAGTGTTGTATGTGTATTTGAAAAGACGACAGGAATTGATCTAGTTGATACGTAGCACCAAGCTTCATTAAGAACTCTTTAATAGCTCTTTCTCACCTGAACTATGGAGTGAGAAGGAGCTTTTTTTCAGTTTTTATTTTGCATATGAACGGGTATCAAATTAGCAAATGGTACGATATACACCTTCGATCGGATAATCTGAGCAAAAGTTACGGAACAGTTACTAGTTTACTTTAACAAGCTGAACATTTTGGAAATTAATATTGTTATAAGCTAAATTACATATTATGATGTATAGGTCTTTTGATTCAATATTATACAAAAATCAGGAGAAAAGACTTAATCATTAGGAGGCAATATGGATATTTCGAAAAAACTGGGTGTAGCAGCTATGGCAACGATAGCTCTTACGCTAAGCACGGCAATTCACTCCAACGTGTCGGCAGCATCCGATCCGTTCAAAGATGTTGCACAGGCATCGCCTTGGGCAAAGGGACTTATTCAAGAAGCTCAAGAGAAGATGTTCATGAATGGAGATCGTGAGGGTTATTTCCATCCCTTACAAGAGGTAACTCGTCAAGAAGCAGCAGTCGCGCTTGCCAAACTAATGGGCCTTCAATTAAGTAACAATGTGGTTTCTTCATTTACAGATGTTGCTCCTGGTTCATGGAGTGAAAGTGCGATTAATGCGGTACAAAAAGCAGGATGGATGAATGGAGATCGTAATGGAACATTTCGTCCTAAAGCAGTAATTACAAGAGAAGAATTAGCTTCCATTTTGGCCAGAGCTACACAAGTAGATGCAGTGGCAGTTCAAGAAGATGAGCTTCCAGCTATTAAGGATAATCAGAAAATATCCGCTTGGGCTAAAAACTCAGTTTCATCCGTTGTTTCATCAGGTTTGATGACAGGAAGTAATGGAAGCTTTCATCCACAGAAACCAGTACTTCGGCAGGAATTGGCAGCTATTTTAGTAAGAATGGATTCTAAGACTACAAGCAATAAACTTCAAACGATCAAGAAAATAGAAAATGGAATGGTGACGATTGGAAATACCAACTATAGTGTGACGGAAGCATTAAAACCACTTTTCTCGGAAAATAATGTAGCTGCACTTGCTAACGCGGAAGTTCGTGTTGAAACCGTAGATGATCGTATCACCAAGGTATTTGAACTAAAACTTCTTACGCCAGGTCAGGGAGCAGAATCGGGTAAAAAAGAGTTCTCAGGTAATACCATACTAGATGGCGGACAAGCAGTCATTGAAGGCAATGTAAAAGTTGCAGCTGACTACATAACGATTAAGAATATCAACATTAGTGGCGATATGGAAATTACGAAGGAACTCGAAAATGACTTTTACGCAGAGAAGATTACGGTAAAAGGTACAACATACGTTAAGGGCGGAGACGATAATACGGTCGTATTCGACCATTCGTCACTCCAAGGAATGAATATTACCAAGGAAGATGTTCGGGTAGAAGCAGTAAACAAAACGGTCGTTAAAGAAGTCCATATTGAGTCGAAGCTCTCCGGATTGTGGGGGGATGAATCCATTACATATGAGAGTGTAACTGTAGGAGAAGGTGTTCAAAATGCTTCTTTGTATGCCCGCATCCAGAACTTGGAGATCAATACAGGTAATAAAGAAACAACAATTTCTGGAACAGGTCATATCGAATCGGTGACCATTAAAGGTTCTGGCACAATTGCGCTACAAGGTACCGGCGTAATAGGGTCCGTAACGATTACAGATAGTGCCAGCCAAGTGTCACTCCCAGCTAACGGTTCCATTCAACGTCTAGTGCTTCCAGACGGAATAGCACCAGAGAGAGTGATTGCAAACTACGATAAAGTAAAAACACAGATCGCTACGATTAACGGAGCATCGAATCCAGCTTACGTACTCCCAAGTTCAGGAGGCGGTAATTCTTCCAATAGCGGAGGTAATGCGGGGAACTCCGGAGGAGGAACGCCCTCTAATCCGGGTACAACACCAACACCAACGAATCCGAACCCAATAGCATGGTATCCGTACACTTACAAGAGTTATCAAAACCGCACAGAAACTTCGGCTGATGGTTTGATGACCACGAACAAAACGGGTACGGTCTATTACATGGCTGTTCGTTCAGGTGATAATGTACGTCCTACAACTGAACAAGTGAAGAGTGGAATACTTCCTAATAACCTGCCTTCAACACATGGTGCGTTTTCTATAACCGCTAACCAACCTGTAACCTATAAAATTGAAGGCCTGGAACCGACCAAAGCATACAGCATGTATGCCATTTTCAAAAATGGAGAAACGGGTCAGGAAACGCAGCCAATGTTTATCCATTCCGTTATGAATTATATTGCGAACGACATTAGTGTACTTCCTTATGAGAATTCAAACTTAAGTCAGATTAGAATTCAGTTCACTGGTGTACTCACTCCTCCGGCCACAAGTACAACCAATCCGTCTGCCATCATTAAGGATGGTCATCTGCGAAACTATGGCTACGGATTTATTGAGATTAATTCAATAGATTGGGATCTAACCATTCCCGAAATGCCTATTATGAATCTAAATTTTGACCCTGTAACATTGGGAGATGGGACATCCTATCGGTTGGATTGGACCTATGTAAAAAATGCTTTAACGATTAAAAATACAGATGGAAATGGTTCCCGTTCGTTCGGCGGACATGGAAGTTACTCAGGTCCGGAAGTTGTTTCATTAATCACGAAGCAATTATTCATAGAAACGGGCAACATGATCGATCCTTTAAAGGGAGAAGCAGTCATGCGCATTCTTGGAGTGTATCCTTCTCCGTTGAAAGAGGAACTGGAATTGGTTGAATTCAATGGACAACATTATCAGAAAGCTCTGGCAGAAAAAGCAGGCCAATATACGACATTCAGTGATGTCAAACAGATTATTCATGCTACAAACCAGCAATATCCTGCTCCATCCAGCACTGAAGCCAGTGTGATCCGTAATATCAATAGTGCAGCAACCGTTTCTATTATGGAATCTTACCTGAAGAGATATGCATCCACATTAAATATTGATGCAACGGCATACAGCAATATGAATCAGGCTGCTCGAGCAGAAGTTGCCCAAACAATTATTAATAATCGAAGACTTCTGCCTGATAACAAATTCACGAGCCTTGAAGAAATTCGTACTACTTATGAACTTGCATACGTCAAGGCTGCTTCTATACCGATGAGCATTTCTTTTGTGGATACCGATACGGCTGCAGGCTTTATTGGGGGAGATATTAGATGGACTACAGGTACAGATGATAATTCAGTCATTTCTTATGAGATACTCTGGGGAGATGCTGGGCTAAGTCTTTCGAGCATTGCAACAATCGACAAGGATGAAGAGAATAGTTATACCTTACCACAAGGAACGGCTATTCCTTACGGATCGACTCAACTACTTGTACGAGCCGTGCTTCAAGATGGATCTCAAACAGCTCCAATATCCATTGCGATCAAAGATACATTGCCTTCGGCTCCTGAGGAACCAGCAATTAAAATCAATGATGAAAGAAATATACTGATTGATGCGAATTCAAGCATGGAGTTTTCGGTGGACGAAGCTCAATCTTGGATTTCATATAATGATGTAGATCCGCCGATTTTCCCTGGTGATGTATTTGTAAGAGTGCGTGTTAAAGCTGATTCAGCGAATCAAGTTCCAGCAGGGAACTGGTTAACAGTTAGTTTTGTAGATAATGTAAAAATGTATGTTGGTCATAATGATGCCAGTAATACGTTCTATACAGACCACATGACCTCAGCAATGGAGTATTCTGTGAATGACGGGGAAACGTGGACAACGTACAACGAAGAAAATCCACAACAATTTCCTGGGGATCTAACTGTTCTCGTTCGCGAGAGAGGCGGTCAATACTTGGAGGCTGCACCAGCTAAAAGCTTCACATTTACATCGGAAGTTCAGGTTTGGAAGTCAAATAATTCAATTATGGCTTCTTCATCGATACTTGAATACTCCAAGAATAATGGAGAATGGATTCCATTAATCAGCGAACAAACTGTTCCTTTCCAAACAGGAGATTCGGTTCGAGTCCGGGAAGCAGCACAATATCCTTTTCCGGCTGGCGAAGCAACGACATATAATTTCGAATAAATAGAAATATCAAAGGGAGAATCTCTAAACGATTCTACACCCAACAATCACAATAAAGCCCCGCTGATTTTTTAAATCAGCGGGGCTTTACATAACATATAAATTAGATGAGTTTTAGCATACGACTATTTCAAAAAAACATCAAACTGCACATCTCTTTTCCTTACTTCAACAAGACTATGACTTGTTCAAAGCCGTTCTTCTTTTCCAACGTTTCAAAAGCACGTAAAATCCAAAAGCACCTAAGAAAATCACCGCTGCCGGAACGATATAAGGTTTAATAATCTCATCCACATGCTCCCATTGAGAGCCTAATTTGAAGCCTAGGTAGATATACAATGAGGTGATCGGAAGCATGGCCAAGAAGGTAAAGATACTGAACTTAAACACATTCATTTTCGCCATTCCACATGGGATGGAGATCACGGTCCGAATGCCGGGTACAAAACGTCCATAGAATGCTACCCCGCTGCCATATTTCTCGAAGAACTTATCGGAAGCGTCCAGATGGTGGGGGCGAATCAAGAAATATTTGCCGAATTTTTCGACCATCGGTCTGCCGCCGTATCGTCCCAGGGCATACAACGTCAGAGGTCCAAACGTACCACCTACGGTACCAGCGAGTATAGCCAGCCAAAGCTTCATATCCCCAAGATACACCCAATATCCCGCCATGGGCAGTACAAGTTCAGCAGGTACGAATTCAAACGACAAGGCAATAACCAGACCTGCGTATGACAAATCTTTAAAAAAGAGTATAAATTGCGTGATCCATTCTGTCATGCTTTCCCTCCATGAATCTATCTTTTTTATATATAAAAGAAACACTCCTGTACAAAGAGTAACAATAGCGAATAGAGCTTGTCAAAGTTCACATGTATGTCCATTTCAGGGCACACTGCGGCAATATGTTTACCCATACATAAGGGTTGAATGAATTCATTGACACTTCATACGGAAGTGGGTACCGAAGCAATGATATCCTCTGAAAATGATTCCAATTATAGTATGATGAGACTATAACTGGCTTCTTCACCATCCTGTACATAAAGAGAAGGAGATCAGAACATGACCGTAACTTCGATTATCGACCAGATCCATATTATTGAATACGCCCCCTCTTACGCTGCTGTGCGCAAGACCGTGGAGGCCGGATGGCCGACGGGAGTGTGGTTTTGATTTCTTTGACTATACGTGGAAAAAGGGAGATGTCTCCCTGCGGGCTGCATTTGAAAAGTCGGGTCGCGGGCTGACTGCCCTCGAAACACCGGATTACGAAATCTCTACAGAGGTCGATGATCATGATCTGGTTTTCGGTTCCAGCTATAAGGTTCGCTATCGCATTAAGAACACTTCTGCGTCCGAACTGGCAGTCGAGATCAAGGCACATTATACAAGGGTAAGCTACCGAGGGACTATAGCTCCAATGTATCCTTTTATTGTTTCATGTATATCATATAGATATACAACTGTAGGGAGGTGAGGTATAATTGGAGCATCAATCAAACGAAAGGCGTGGGATTGCCATGACTACAGCCACACTTAGCAAATGGGGAAATAGCAGTGCAATTCGCATTCCTAACCAATTGCTTAAGCGTCTTAATCTGGAAGAAGGCTCGGAAATCGAGATTTTGGTGACAGAAGATAATGAATTGTTGTTGCGTCCAAAAACCAAGCCTGTAGAGTCCAATGAGGAACTACGTAACCATCTAAAGACTTTGCTCTCTAAAGTGAAACAGGATACAAGACATGAAGAAATAGACTTTGGTACTGAAGGGAACGAGTTACTTTGATTATTCCCAAACGAGGCGATCTGATATGGCTTGACTTTGATCCTCAAGCGGGTCACGAGCAAGCCGGGAGACGACCGACTATTGTTCTATCGGAACTTGAATTCAATGAAATAACGGGTTTTGCCGTTGTATGTCCCATAACGAGTCAAGCCAAGGATTATCCTTTTGAAGTTACACTACCAGAAGAGCTCCCATTTTCAGGTGTTGTTTTGACGGATCAGTTGAAGAGTCTTGATGTGCGGCAACGACGTATCCAAATTGCGGGGCATGCCGAACCAACCTCTGAATTTATGAAATCAGTTCTACGCAATGTCCGTTCTATATTGGCATAATTGAAAATTAGTAGCTGATCATATTCCTAAATCCACGTCTAACTAAAAGACGTGGATTTTTTCTTTCATGCCTAAATAGATTCGTCCATCCTTGACGCTTCTAACAAGAGCTTCCGAAAGGCACATATAAGTTGGAAAGAAAGATTTTTAATTCTCTGAAAATGCTTCCATTTATAGTATGATAAGACTATCGCTAGCTTCTTCAAACATGGCCTGTATTATCTCTGCGGCTATCGGGCAAAGGCCATATCGAAAGTTCACAAAGACCATCCTATAGATAAAGATAAGGAGATCCAAATATGACAGTAACTTCGATTATTGATCAAATCCATATTATTGAATACAATCCCTCTTACGCTGCCGCACTCGCGGATATGTGGAACCGTAGTAATGAAAGCTGGGGAGGTGGCACCAACCTTAGAACAGAGGAAACAGTTCGCCGGGAGATGGAGAGTTCGTCCAATCTTTATGTGTTTCTAGCCGTTCATGAGAAAGAGGTTGTTGGCTTCTGCAGTTTTGCCCATTACCGCTATGACGAGAGAGCGCTATATGTACCGCTACTTAACGTACGCCCCGACTATCACGGGTATAAGGTCGGACGTAATCTGATCCTGAATGCTGTGCGCAAGACCGTGGAGGCCGGATGGCCTCGCCTGGATCTGTTCACATGGGCAGGCAATACAAAGGCTGTACCGATGTACAAGAAATGCGGATTCTTCTGGGAGAAAAAAGATGATAATGTGCATCTGATGAATTTCATCCCTACCATTTTGCAGACCGAAGCACTCGCTCCTTATTTTGAGGAGTTGGATTGGTATGCAGACAGCACGCGTGAACTCGTGGTCGAGCCGGATGGCCGACGGGAGCGCGGTTTTGATTTCTTTGACTACACGTGGAAAAAGGGAGATGTTTCCCTGCGGGCTGAATTTGAAAAGTCGGGTCGCGGGCTGACTGCCCTCGAAACACCGGATTACGAAATCTCAACAGAAGTTGATGATCATGATCTGGTATTCGGTTCCAGCTATAAGGTTCGCTATCGCATTAAGAACAATTCTGCGTCCGAACTGGCGGTTGAGATCAAGGGTGAGGATAACAAAAACATTCGATTTGCGCTGGACATTGCACAAGCAGTCGCTCCGGGAGAAACCATCATCGTGGAAGGTGAGTTTCACCTTGATCCAATTACAGAGGAACAGAATACCAATAAGACTCATCCCGTGGTTGTCAGCACATGGTTGATCGGCGGTAAGAAAGCGGAGTTCAGGTTAGGTATTGCCCCGAAATTCCCGGCCAAAATCAAGACCGTTTTGCCTGTGAAGGAGCTCTATCCAGGCGTCTCGGCTGAGTTGGTTCTGAACGTGGAAAATAATGTGGATGCCGAAACGGAGTTCAGCTTGGACCTGCGAGAGGATGAATTCCTTGAATGGGCGGAGCGTTCGGTGCGCTTTACGGTGCCAGCCAAAGGTAAAATGTCTGTGCCAGTGCCTTTCACCTTGCGTTCGTATGGTCTCTATTCCCAAGAAGTTGAAGTGACGGCTGTCCCAGTGGGGAACCATGCGATCTCTTTTACAAGTAAACTTTCTGTACTGATGAAGGGAATCGAAGGGAAATATGGTGGGCAGATTGAGGATCAATGGGTGGCTGTGAATGGCGCATTCTCGCTCCATATGAACAAACATGATAATGTCATGTGGATTGAATACCCGGGCTCCCGTCATTCGTTCTGGTGGACTTATCCGAAGCTGGGTAAGCCGTTTGCCGAAGAGTTATCCAAGAAACAAGCAAAAGAAGTGAATATTTATCCCGAAGGGGAACGTCAGGTTCTTGAAGCACTGTATGACTCGGCGGATTTCCCTGGCTTGCAGATTAAGTCTGTGGTCAAGCTGTCTGCGAATGGAATCGCCGAATTCCACCATGAGGTTGAAAATACACGAGATACCGCCTGGGAAGAGGACCTGTATCTAATGAACAACTTTGGGTTCTATGGTAGCAGGTTAATCCTTCCTTATCAGGGGCGCTTCGTGGATATGGGGGATTCTTACGCTGGCGATCCGAACCATTGGAACAGTTCACAGATTACGGAAAACTGGCTGTTCTGTAAGGAGGAGTATGGTGCCAGCGGTATCTATTGGGACCCTTCTCTGAAGTTGCTTCGTCCGGAATACACGCTGGGGTTTCAGCATGAGCTTGGCCGTATTCCCGCAGGAGCCGTTGTGCGGACAAAAGCAACTGTATATGCTCTGAACACGTTTGCCAAATGGTCGGATTTCCGTGCGTTTGCACGGAAGCAGCGTAACCCGGTCATTCCGTTGCTGGACAGTCATCTGGATCTGACACTGAGTGAGGGGAATCCATTTGCCCCGGACGTGCTGCAAGCAACGTTGACTGAACACAAACTGGTTCCGCTTGCGGGCAAGCTGGAACTATATGTGCAGCAGGGTGGCAAACCGGAGGTTAGGGCCAATGCGAAGGAATTCAATCCGGAGCAGAATCTAAACTCAGCCAAGCTGACATTCTCACCAGACGAAGCGGACCGAGACCAGCACGTGAGTGGTTGGAAAGTTCGTGGGCTATACCGGGGCGAAGATCGGATTCAGGAGCGAACTGCCCTTTGGTTCCCGCAGAGCGGAACAGAGGTGAAGCAGATGATTGAAGAAGGTTCTGCTGGACCTTTGTACACTGTAGACAATGGAGTGTTGTCGATCGCTGTTGCTCCTGAATTCGGAAGTGTAGTACACTCCCTGAAATATGCAGGAGGAGAATGGCTGGATAGCTCATACCCTGAATCGGCTCCACGCTCGTGGTGGAATCCGTGGTACGGCGGACTGGGTGTGGGGGTTCCGGGCATGAATGGTTTCAGCCGTCAGTTGGAACAAAGAGTCGCTTCCTGGACTGAGCACAAGGATCAATACGGCAACGTCTGGAAGGGTATAAAGCTGACCACCCGGATTGAGAAGCATGAAGCGAATCGTGGAATCACGATCCACCAGCATTATCTGATGCTGCCCGGTGTTCCTGTGCTATGCACGCTGCTTGCCGTGACAAACGAAAGTGGCCTGACGCTGACGGATTACTCGCTTGCGGAGGAACGTTTCCTCCAGCCTTCATCTGTATTTGCGGAAGGTTGGATAGAGCAACCGGGTAAAGATCGATTCCCGCTGGGCAAGGTGGATGTGGGCCTGCCACTTGAAGATCTTTTGCGAGTAGGATCGGTTTCGCGTGAAAACATGCTACATGCGGTCCATCGTTACCCGAATCAGAGTGCGTGGGGGTTTGCTAATAATCAGGTGACGGGTCTGAACGTTCATCATCATCTGACACTCCAGCAGGGGGAGACGGTCTGGACGGAGCCGACATATCTGGTTCTGGGACAGATCCCGCTGAGTTCAGCGGATGTGCATGACCTTCTCAAACTGAATTTTACAACTTCTAACGATGAAAAGGAGGCTGCACATGTCGATCATTGATATTCACATTCATCTGTCGGACATCGACAGCTTTCACCGAACAGCGATCGATCTGTCTAAAGTGGAATACTCTGCCGCTGGTCTTAAAGCGGAGTTTGATAAAAACGACGTCATTATGGGTATCGGAATGGGGGTTACGGAGCAGACGAAGGGAGCGTTCCCGGATTCCAGTTCCCCTAACCCGATGGGACTTGATCTGGAAGAGAAGGTCCCATCATTCCTGATGGAATGTGTGGGGATCAATCCCAATGCGCTAGATGGTAAAAACGCTCAGGACGAGCTTGATCGGATTGAATCAAGACTGCAATCCCCTGAAGTAGCCGGAATCAAACTCTATGCCGGATACTATCATCACTATGTGTATGACAAAATCTATACTCCGGTCTATGAACTCGCAGCCAAGTACAACCTGCCTGTCGTGATTCATACGGGTGACACGTACTCCATGAATGGATTACTCAAATATTCGCATCCGTTGACGGTGGATGAATTAGCCTTACAGCAGCGCGGTGTGAACTTCATGATCTGTCATTTGGGTGATCCATGGGTGATGGATGCAGCTGAAGTGGTGGCGAAGAATCCTAACGTGTACGCGGATTTGTCTGGTCTTGTGGTGGGGGATCGGCCCCATTTTGAACGGTTCATGAACGAGCCTTTGTTCATGGATCATTTCCGCCGGGCCTTGGTCTATTCGGATCATTACGAGAAAATGCTGTTTGGCACCGACTGGCCGCTTGCGCCCATCGATCTGTATGCCGAATTTGTTCGCCGACTTGTACCGGAACAGCATCATGATAAAGTCTTCTATGAGAATGCCTTCGGGCTGTTTCCGCGTATTGGACAGCGGATTGCCGATCTGGGGTAGAACCTAAGTACCGAATTATTAATATCTGAGGGGACGTATAGCATGCCTGTCATGAAAGCATGAATCATGTGATGTTCATGCTTAATCCCTGTCACGTAAGCTCCTGCCACTGTGCTGGCAGGAGCTTTTTTGTCCAGGAGAACAAGGCATTCATCGTACGTCTAATCTGATGAGGGATTAGGAGAACAAAGGTTGAGTCACCATTTTCATATACCTTTTTAAGTCGTTTTCTGCATGTGGGTATTGTTCCCAAACCCCAAGGTTCCAACTCATATAACGGATGCCGAGATATCGGGATGCCAGAGAGAAGTACTTCTCGAATTGATGTTGTGAAATATCGTATCCGTGAGAACTTAGGGACTCCCGATAGATATCAACTTGTTTCAAATGTGTACAGCGCAGAGGGATATCAAAGAACAGGGAGCCATACCTTGCTTCCTCCCAATCGATAAAATAAACATCCTCATTGTTGTGTACCAATACATTGCCAGGATTCAGATCATTATGAATCATCGTATGTGTGTGCTCATCTTCGATGAGAATTTCAAGATCAGCTACAATATGACCTGCTACAGCTTCAATTTCCGAAATGAGCGGTGATCCAAATTCCTCAATGAATGATGGACGTTCTATGGCGGTGTTCCACAACGGTCTCCAGCGTCTTTCCATCATTTCGATGATATGAGATCGATCCACAATAGGTATCCATGGCAGTTCTTTTTTCGACCCCATATTCGTCCCATGTATGTAAGCCAGTGCTTGTAATTCTTTATTCTGAAGCAGGTCTATATCCAGATGACTATAATCGGTTTGGTAGTCCACATCCTGAATGCAGATCAGACTGCGATCTTGAGTATGAACTTCATTTGATAGACTATAGGGTACATTGGCTCCCTGTAAAAATAATCTGGACAAGGCAGAGTGTTCAATGAACGTGGCCTTCTTTGTTACGTAAGAAATATCCTTTTTCACTCCATTTATAAGGAATTCAATGTGATGTCGAAGCAATTCAACGGCTTGAGATCCGGCACCGATTGGGTTAGTTTTGATACTTAGAATGTGAATATCCGAGGATACATATTGATTAATGGTTTGTTTTATTAATTGTTGTAATGTGACAGACTCCATACTCATCTGTTATCTCCTTCTTGCCTGTATTTGTTTTTACGAATAAAGAGAACTATAATGGTGGATGCACAAAATTTCAGATTCCTTTGGAGGAACATACGTTATGAGATCTTTTCAGTTTTATAATCCGACCCGGCTGATTTTTGGCAAAGGGCAACTTCAAGCACTACAAACCGAAGTTCCAAAATACGGAAAGCGTATTTTGCTTGTATATGGTGGCGGAAGCATCAAACGTAGCGGGCTGTACGATCAGGTAATCAGCCAGTTGAATGAGATCGGAGCAGAGGTTACGGAACTGGCCGGTGTGGAACCTAACCCGCGTCTGTCTACGGTTCATAAGGGTGTAGAACTATGCAGAACACATAACATTGATCTGGTTCTTGCGGTTGGCGGCGGCAGTGTACTAGACTGCGGGAAAGCCATCGCAGTAGGAGCCAAATACGATGGAGACATGTGGGATGTTGTTGTGCGCGAAGCAACCCCGGAAGGCGGACTTCCACTGGGTACAATTCTAACGATGGCAGCGACAGGCTCCGAGATGAACAACGGTTCAGTAATAACCAATCAGGACACACAGGAAAAATGGGCATGGTTTAGCGAGTATTCTTTCCCGGCGTTCTCCATTCTTGATCCGGAGTACACATACACCGTGCCACTGGATCAGACTGTATACGGCATGGTGGACATGATGTCTCATGTGTTTGAACATTATTTCCATCTGGATACGAATACACCAGTTCAGCTTGGATTCTGTGAGACGATTCTTCGTACCGTCATTGATACGGCCCCTCGTCTGATTAAAGATCCAGAAAACTATGAACTGCGCGAAACCATTCTCTACTGCGGAACAATGGCGCTTAACGATGTCCTGAATATGGGTCTTGCCGGAGATTGGGCTTCTCACAATATAGAACATGCCGTGTCGGCCGTGTACGACATTCCGCATGGGGGTGGCCTTGCAATCCTCTTCCCACACTGGATGAAACATAATCTGGATGTGGATGTAGATCGATTCAAACGTTTGGCCGTTAATGTATTTGATATTAATCCTACTGGAAAGTCGGACAAACAAGTTGCTGAAGAAGGCATTGAAGCGCTGCGTACATTCTGGACTTCGATTGGTGCCCCTAGCCGTCTGGCGGACTATGACATCGACGACAGTCAGATTGATGTAATGGCTGATAAAGCGATGCGATTTGGTCCGTTCGGATTCTTCAAAAACTTGCAGCGTGAAGATGTAATACAAATTTATCAAGCTGCACTGTAATTGTAAATCTCACAATCACTTTGTATAATGAGTCACATTAAACAAGGACCTTCCTTTAATACTAAGGAACGTCCTTGTTTTTTTATTATGACATCATATCTTGTGCGCTCCACCGTTTATCTGGACTTCAATGTCATGTGATCCCTTTTCGAATTAATTCTTCGGTTCAACTACGGCTTCATTGACAGGGGTATCCTTTCGTTTCAGATACAACTTGCTTGGACGATGCAAGAGCACGATAAGCAGGGCAAAGAGATGAATCAGGGTGAACAGGTTACTCTCATTTGGAATGGAAACGAATAGCGCCAGACTCAGAAACGTCACGGTGAGCTTGAACTTTCTCTTGGTGATGAATATAACAGCAAGCAGGCTGGGACCGATGATAAACAACATTCTGGCTAAGATTACGCCAGAGGCGTAAGCCAGATCATCTCCTTTGCGTAAGAAACCCAGATAGGTCTCCATGTTCTGGTTGAAGTCAATGAGGAACACAATAAAGGACACAATCACGTAGATCAGTTTTACACTCAATAAAATGCGCACGACATTTAATAGCGTAGGTAATGCTGTTTTTGCCATATCACTTCTCCTATTCGACATTTAATAAAGTAGGCATTTTTGGATTCAATGCGTTGTCCCTCTTCCTGCATGATATGTATTTCATATATTATACGATGTTGATGTCATATTTTGTATTAACCCAAAGTCTTCATTTTCCAATCGTTTGCAGTGGCCTTTGACCTAGAATAACTGGGGAAACAGCTTACAGATTATTTGATATCGACCGATATAAAGTAGATACATAGAATTTGGACTTCATAATGATGAAAATGAAAATGGATGGTGAATGTAATCATGGTATTTAGCAAGGCAAGAGAACGCATGCGCAACATGTCGTTCAGAGTCAAACTGCCACTTATGATCAGTCTGCTGGTGTGTATCGTACTGGCGGTAACTGCAGTAGTATCCTACACTGTAGCGGCTGTCATCACACTCGACAAAAGCAAAGATGAGATTAAAGCAACCTCGGACCGGGTGGGGGCAGGTCTGTATGCTTCACTAAGTTTGGAAGAACAATCCACCTTTCTGATCACAACACATCGGACCTTCCAGGATCTGCTGGAGATTCGGAATACGGATGGACAGGAAGGGGAGAATTTTTTCTCGGAAAACAATGAACTGCTGGATAAGGCAAGTGGTATTCTCGCGGACAGTCTGGCAGGTATGGAAGGTAACAACAGTCTGATTTTGTTGGATCGAAATGGCATTATTATTGCAGCGAATGATCCGGCAGTTATCAAGGCAGAACGCGGAGATCGGGCATATTTCCAAGAAGCAATTCAGGGTAAAAACGTGATTAGTGAAGGGATTGTAGCCAAGTCCTCAGGACAACTAGGTACGGCTTTTGCCATGCCAATCTACAATGAGAGTCAAGAAGTACAGGGAGTGCTCGTATCAGCGGCATCCACCTCGTTCTTCGTTAATCAGCTACAAAATATCAATATAAATGATGAGGGAAAAGTGATCATTCTGGACCGTGTAGGTACGGTTATCTACGATTCAGCGGATGAGAAGTTGGCAGGCCAGAAGATGGAGTCCGGCGAATACCAATCATTGATAGATCTGGCTCCTGGCGCTGAACTACAGCAAGGGGATATTAGCACAGATGAGAAAGTGGCGTATTACTCCAAAATACCAAGATCAGACTGGACCGTCGTTGTTGAAGATAAACTGAGTGATGTGCAGAAACCTTTGCGTGCGATGGCAAAACAGATGTATATTGTTCTGTTTAGTGCTATTGCGGTTTCCGTCGTAGCGGGTATTCTGATCTCTTTGCTGGTAACCAGACCAATTACCAGACTAACTGTGTTGTTCAGACAGCTTGCTGACGGCGATCTGACGGTGCAGGCTCAAGGTAAATATAGCGGAGAATTCAAACAATTGGTGGACAGCTTCAATACCATGGCAGCAGGCAATAAACAGCTGATCTCCAGCATGAACCATTCCATCGGCATCCTGAAAACAAGTACATCCGAGCTGGAACAGTCCACTCAGCAAACTTCGACCACGATTGCCGAAACAACGACAACAGCATTTGAGATTTCACGAGCGATGGAGTCCCAGGCGAACGATACGGAAGCCATTGTGGACAAATTCATGAATGTTGGTAACAAGATTGCCAATGTGAATGGAATGTCGCAGGCAGTGAAGTTCAAGGCAGATGAAATTACGGATGCATTCAAAAATAATCATGAAGTTATTGATGCACTCATTGCGGTGAACGGCCAGAACGAGATTGAAGTTGGCAACATCTCCAAAATTACAGTGCAACTCGCCGAAAGCTCCTCGGGCATTCACCAGATTACAGGTACGATTGCCGAAATCGCAAATCAGACGAAATTACTTGCGTTGAATGCTTCGATCGAGGCGGCGAGAGCTGGTGATCAGGGACGTGGCTTCGCAGTCGTTGCTTCTGAGATTCGCAAGCTGGCAGAGCAGACGACAGCTCAATCGGAGGATATCAACCGAATTGTGATGCAGACCATTGATCACGTGGAGCAGAATAACCGAAGTGTTCAGGCTATTGAAGCGATTGCGGAACAGCATAAGAGCAGTGTTAGCCAGACCAAGGAGACATTCAATTTTGTCACCGAGAATATGAATGAGATGATGAGCCAGGTTCAGGCTATTGCCACGGAGATCGAATCCATTGAACGTGATAAGGATGACGTCATTGGAGCTGCACAGAACTTGTCCGCTTCGGGTGAAGAGGTGTCGGCTTCTGTTGAGGAAGTCACAGCAACAATGCAGGAACAGTCCGGCATGACGGAACATTTGACAGATATGGTGCAGAGAATCGATGGACTGACCAAACAACTGGCCGAAGAAGCATCTCGCTTTAAAACAAAATAGGAATACGAAAAGAAACCCGTTTTTCAAAAGAAAACCGGGTTTCTAGAACAAAAAGAGCACCTGTACCCATCTATGGCTACAGGTGCTCTTTGGTGATGTGTTACTCTCCTCGAATGGAAGGCGCATACGCCAGCACTTCCATTTCAATTAAATAAGGGCCTAACCCGCTGAATACGGTAATACGGGCGGGATAGGGCTGTTTAATCATCTGCGCATACACTTCGTTGTATTCGGGCTGATCCTCGACTCTGGCCAGATGAGTGGTTACCTTCACAATATGATCAAGTGTAAGTCCGGCTTCTTGCAGGATCACCTCAATATTACGAATGCACTGCTCAGTCTGCTCCTTAATGCCGCCGATAGGCTCAAGCGTCTGTGGATCAACGCCTACCTGACCTGCGACGTAGAGGAAATCTCCTGCGCGGACAGCATGGGAGAAAGGAAGCGGGAACTTGGGTGCTGCACTTGCATGTATGATGGTAGACATCGTAGCTGTCATTCCTTTCCTAATGAGTGTGTATGATTGGTGTTAACTGATGCCAGTTCGTAGCCTGCTGATAATGATGAGCAATGGACAACAAGCGGTCTTCTCTCATGAGTGGACCGGCAAGTTGCATGCCGATAGGCAATGGCTTCCCTGAGGTGGTATCAAACCCGATGGGTACGGTGATGGACGGTAGTCCTGTATTAGTAAACGGTCCGTTAAAAATCGGGCTCCCCGTCTTATAGCCATGTGGGGCCACATAGGGTGTTGATGGAGTCAATAACACATCCACTTCATCGAAAAGCATCATCATCTCGCTCCGGAATATCGTTCGGATGCGTTGTGCCTGCAAATAATCAACGGCACTCGTCTGGTAACCGAGTTCAAGCTGCTCCCGCATCGTGTGGCCGTAACGATCAGAGGCTTCCGCGAAGCGTTCCTGATGGAAGGCGGCAGCTTCTGCCCGCATAACCGTACGATGAGCAGCCATGGTCTCTTCCATATAAGAAGGCAGGTCAACTTTCTTCCATTGCATGCCCAGCTTCTCAAGCACAGCGATGGCCGACTCTACCGCTAACAAGATCGCCGGTTCATCGGTTTGGAAGAAGCTGCTCGGTAGCCCGACCATCATTTCTGAAATAGGATGCTCAAGAGCATTTGTTAAATCTGGCTTGCCATGAGGGAGCGTGAAGGGGTCAAGCTCATCTTGCCCGGCCATTGCTTCCAGAACGATTGCGTTATCTTGTGCCGATCGAGTGAAGGCGCCAATATGATCCAGGCTCCAACTGGCTGTGATGACACCATTACGGCTAACCCTGCCGTAAGTGGGTTTCATACAGGTTAATCCGTTGTAAGCTGCGGGTCTAAGCAGAGAGCCAAAGGTCTGTGTTCCGAGTGTGAAGGAAGCCATGCCAGCCGCTACTGCAGCGGCAGAGCCGGAGCTGGAACCGCCTGGGGTATGTTCTAAATTCCATGGGTTGCGGGTTGGCGGTTCTCCTCCCTGAAAGGCGTATTCCGTCGTTGTTGTCTTGCCGAGCAGGATAGCACCTGCAGCTTGCAACTTATTAATTACAGTTGCATTCGTTCCAGATACGAAGTCTGGAAAGGTACTTGATCCAGCCGAGGTGCGTATGCCAGCGGTATGGATAATGTCTTTGGCTCCATAGGGAATACCATGCAGAGGACCGAGATATTCGCCATTCATCAGTTTTTGTTCAGACTCTCTTGCGGCCTGCAAAGCCTGTTCGGCGGTGACTGTAACGAAGGCTTGCACAGCAGGCTCTACTTTCTCAATGCGATTCAAATAGGATTTTGTAAGCTCGACAGGCGATATCAACTTATTTTTAATCAGTGTTGCGGCTTCAGCAATCGTCAGCTCGTTAAGTGGTTTCGTAATCATCGCAGAGGCACGCTCCTATGCGGGGGATTGGGCCCTACTTCTTCTGGCAACTTGAAGTTTCGAATCAGCTCCAAGTCTGTTGTAAATAGGGCAAGCTCCTCGCTTGTAATAACTCCGTCCGCATATTTGGCGCTTTCTGTACGGCGGTGTGTGAGATAGTCATCCTGGTTCAGAGTAATCACCCTTTCTCTCTCTATTTGGTGGTGAAGCTTGAATCGATAATCTCCTCGTAAGCGAGGTCTTCCTTCAGATTGCCGATGAAGCGTTGCATATCGATTGCGGTCTCGAATGCTGATTCATTGATGAGTCCTTCCGCAGGATATACCTTGCTGTCGATCATGCGTTGTACCGCTTGCTCCACGACGTTTTTGTCCAAATTCGGGAATTCCTTCACGGCAACTGCTTTTGCGCCTTCAGGATTCGATTGAATGTAGTCCAGGGCTTGTTCAATAGAGGTGACAAAGCGCTGGGTGAGATCAGGATTCTTTTCAATGAAACTTGCGGTTGTATTCATCGTTGCAAAGGCAAAGTCAGGGTAATCCTTTGTGAAATCATGGACAATATGCAGTCCTTCTGCAATGCCTTGATCCAGCTGAGGTTCGTAAACGATAGCAATATCGGCTTTGCCAGCTAATACAGCACCAAGCTCGGAGCCATTCTGAACCTCGGTGATCGTCACATCCTTGTCGATATCGATGTTATTGTCAGCGAACAGCTTCCGCAGTAAGCTGTTCGAACTTGTAGGTGCCAAACCCACCACGATGGTTTTACCTTTGAAATCCGCTGTCGAGTTCACGGTTACTCCTTCTCGCGCAACTGCCCATACTGGAGCACTGCCGGATAGAAGGACCAGGGAGCGAGCATCTCCGCCCTTTGCATTAGCAAATGCGACATGCTCAGGACCGTGGAAGGAGAACGCCGACTCGCCTGAGATCACCGAAGACAATGCTGTTGGACCGCTTCCGGCAGCACGGATGGAAGATAGCTCAATGCGATTCTCCTTTAGAAAACCTTGGTTGTTCGCTACATACAAGGGAAGGTAGAGCAGGTTGTGATACACCTCGGAGACCATAATTTTGTCCACCTGCGTATTTGCTTGCCCCCCGCTATTAGATGCACCTGCACCACTCGCGGGTGTTGTGGAATTGCTTCCGCATGCACTGAGCAGTGTAGTCAAAATAACCGTCATCGCTGTTAGAAAAGCTATCTTTTTGAATGTACGCATTAGTCATCAGTCCCCTTTAATCGTTGTAGGTCAGCTATACAGATGTGGATTTGCTGCTGGTCTTGTTGTCATTCCATGGAAGGAGACGGGATTCAATATAACCGACACAGGTGTAGAGGAGCATGGCGACCAGCATAAGCATGAACACGCCGACCCATACGGCCGGAAGGTTGAACAGGTTACCTTCGACGAATACCATGTGTCCAAGTCCTTTATCTGAAGAGATGAATTCTCCACCTACAACAGACACCAATGCCAAACCGATATTGATCCGGAAGGCTGAGATGATCCATGGCAGAGAGGAAGGAACGATAATTTTGCGGAAAATTTGTGATTTCTTTGCACCGAAGGATTTCATCAGATTAATCTGGGATTCGTCGATTTGATGAGTCGCTTGGTAGGCGGATAATAGCGCTACGATAAATGTTGCTACGGAGGCCAGAGCAATCTTGGAGAAGATGCCTGAACCAAACCAGATGATAATCATGGGAGCAAGTGCGATCTTCGGAATACCGTTCATCGCTACAATGAATGGATCGAGCACACGGGCAACGGACTTGGAATACCACATGAGTAGTCCTGCCAATGAGCCAATTAAGCTTCCGGCTACAAAGCCGATAACGGTGGCATTTACCGTTGCAAACGCGTCTGTAAGCAGTTGTCCTGAGCTAGCCATGGTGATGGCGGCATCAATAATGGCGCTTGGTGATCCCATGAGGAATCCGTTAACGAGTTTCAAGCGAACAGCGGATTCCCAGATCACCAGGATGACTGCTACAATAATGAACCGCCACAGCATCGTCATCAGCCATTCTTTGGAGAAGGTGGACTGTCTGCGTTTACTCTTACTCTTCGTAACTCCAGCAGGCTTTCCAGCAAGAGTAACTTCAGGTGATGTGCCCTTCATTAGCTGATCCTCCCCATTTGGATATCAAGCTCTGACCAGATCGATTCAAAATACTGTTTGAACTTCTGGTCGGAGCGGGCTTTCAGTGCTGAGCCATATTGCGAGGCGAGACCAATGTCATACACCTGCTTCACAGTTGTTGGTCGTTTACTCATAACGGCAATGCGGTCGGAGATGGCGATGGCTTCCTCAATGTCATGCGTGATCAGGACGCCTGTCTTGCCCTCGGATTTCAGGATAGACAAGATCTCATCTTCCAGAATGAGTCTGGTCTGATAATCAAGTGCGGAGAAGGGTTCATCCAGTAATATAATATCGGGCTGGGTAACGAGGGTACGAATGAGGGCTACACGTTGGCGCATACCACCTGATAGTGTGGAGGGATAGGCTTCTGCGAATGAGGCCAGGCCATAGCGATCCAGATAATCCATGGCAATATCGCCGCGATCCTTTTTGGACATGCCCTTCACTTCCAAGCCTAACGTGACATTGTCCAGGATGCTTCTCCAAGGAAGTAACAGGTCCTTCTGCATCATATAACCGACATGTCCGGTGGTCTGATCGATCTCTTCGCCACAGACGATAACCTTGCCATTTGTTGGCTTAAGCAGACCTGCGATAATATTGAAAATCGTACTTTTGCCACAACCGCTCGGTCCCACGATACTAAAGAACTCCTGTTTCTTGATTTGCATCGAAACCTCAGCCAGGACCTGAATATCTTCTCCGGTTGCACTGACAAATGATTTGGATACGCCTTGTATCTGTATAGCCATGATAGGTAGCCCCTTTCCTACAGCCTGATGTTTTTTCGTTTCTTGATGTAATTTGATGTTAATTAACATGACATTAATGAATATATTCCTAATCATATAGACTGTTTGCATCATTGTCATTAGTTACTCTGAACATAAAAATAGAATTAAATCAGTTAAAATGCACAAATGAAGATTGAACATGAATTGAATATGAAAAGAAAAATTAAAGAACGTGTCATTAAATATGACACGTTCTCGATTTAAGACGTATGATTAGCTTCACTAGGGGCTGGATTAACATTCAAAAGGGACTCAAGTGCGAAGGCAAGTCGAAAGCGCAGGCTCTCCATCGGGTCTTTAATGTTCCTGCCAGTCAGTTTCTCGCATTTCTCCAATCTGTAGATCACTGTATTGCGATGTACGAAGAGCTCTTTCGCCGTATCAACGATCTGGCAATGATTCTCATAGAAGGAGGACAAGGTTTTCATCAGTTCGTTGCGCTCGTTTGGATCTCGGTCGTTGAAGGGTTTAAAGGTTTCTTGATGGAACTGCAGCATCTCATCGTGGGGAATCATGCGCAGCAGACGGCTTATATCCATGGTTTGATAGGAATGAGCGAAGCGGGTCTTTCGCATCTGATAGCCGGACTGGAGCGCCTTGACTGCTTCTTTATAGGAGAGTCCAATATCCAATACATTGGTGTAGGAATTACCTATGCCGAAGGATAGGCTGAGCTGCGACTCTGTATACAGATTGCTCGCCATCCGCTCAAGCTGCTGAACAACGGTGTGTTCGTCCCAAGACGATTCGGCCAAAAAGACGAGTATGCCGAACTGGTCGTTCTTAGTGAACATGACAAAGGAGAGATCCAATCTGGCGAATTCCTGTTTAATCAGCTCGTAATTAGCGTCTCGTTCCGAGATGAATCGCTCTTCCCCGGAGGAAGTAGAGTTCTGCTTAGGTATGCCCGCTAAGGATTCATCCTTTTTGGCGATGATCAGAACGGAACTTCCTTTGGCTTGTAACCCATATTTCTTGCCGCGATGCAGTGCTTCTTGTTCCGAACGAATGAAACCCTGAATGAGATCGGAGAAATATTCATTTTTGTAACGGCGGGAACGCTCTTTGACGGCTTGCTTCTTGGTTAACTCCAGGCCGATCACATTGACGGCTTGCTCCAGTGCCAGAGTGGAGAGCTTAGAGCTTGCGGAACTGTCATATAGTGCGATTAAATAGCCCTCGTGCCGATCCGTGAAAATGGGATGAAGCTCGGCGTGTCGATATTTATCAGTAGTAAGTAGACAGATCGAGATTGCGGTTTGGAAGGAAGGATGCTCATCTATAAATGTCAGTAAGGGGGCGGCGAGAGACTGGTCATCCAACTGTTGTACATAGTGGGAACTTGCCGTAATCTGTTTCTTCGAGCCAAGTAGAAGTACAGGTGAGGATAGCAACTGAGACAACGTATCTACGATGGATGGTATGCCTTTTCCCTGCATCACCATCGTGGAAAATTGTTTGTGAATAGATAAGGCGTAGTGTAGCTCATGGGTTTTGTTTTGAAGGATGGCACTGATCGAATGTTGAAATATTTCACCAAGTGTATTGTCTATCTCAGACAGTTCGATGATCGGGAAGCCCAGTCTGTCGGCTGTTTCAAGCAATTGCGGAGATAATTCAAGAGAGAAACGCTGTGTCTTGACAGCAAGCGCTGCACAACCAATTGCATGCATGTCTGTAATGAATCCAAGATGAGCATCAGGGCGGTCTTTCAGGATATAACCGTTTGTCAGCAGCATATCTCCCGACTTCAGGAATTGTACAATATCTGGTGCGTCCATAATATTAATCGATTGCACCAAGCGATCAAGGCCACGATGCCCGGCAATAACCTTTGCTTTGGAGAGAATGGGGATAGTCAATAACTGTTGCAGATCCATCTTCAACCCACTCGCTTTCATAATGATATGTTATAAAATCTAACATTAAGTGAGGTGGACGTAAAGAAGAGTTTGGATAAAGCGGCTAAAAGATAACGGATTTTAAGCACATTGTACAAAGTGCTGAGGATATTTTTTTGTAAATAAAATGTACGGTTTCGGTTTGAAAATTCTCTGGTAGTATAACTGCTCGAAATACGATGATGACAGATATCTAATGTGCTACACATGCGTTTTAGTTGTTCCACTATGAAAGCCTTTTCATTATAGAGTGAATTCTGATATGATAGAAAAAATTGGTCTAAATTAACTATTAAGTAATAAATCTAGCGATTTAAGAAAGGAAGATAAGGATGCCAACAGAAAAAGGATTACCGATTAAATATCCAATGATTACTTCACTTCCTGCGTTTGCAAACATGACTGCTATTCTTAGCACTCAAGAAGATGTTTTTTTTCCGTGGTTTTGTCATAATCATGTCCAGCTAGTAGCCTGGGAGACTCCAGAGGTTTACATACAATTTTATACGCCTGTTTTTAGAGAGTACTATCGATTATTTGAATTACACCACTATCATAAGAAGGTTTTAGTAAAGTGGTGTGACGATATAACACAGTTTATTATTGATGCAATTGATGAAGAAAATTATGTATATTTAAGCATAGATCAATACTACATTGCAGCCTATGATAATTTTGGAAAAGTGCATGCTCCGCATGATATGTTGATCTATGGATATAACAAAGAAAATCAAATGTTTTACGTAGCTGATTTTTTTAATTCCAAATATTCCTTCTCGACAGCAAGTTTTGATAGCGTTAATGAAGCATTTGTAAGTCCTCATTCTGAGGGAGAGTGGTTCAGAGGTGTTCAGCTTTTGCAATTCAATGAACGAAAAAGTGAATTCAAGTTAGATCTGGGTTATCTGATTAAACAGTTGCATGACTATATAAATGAAACTAAATCCTCTAACGATTATAAGTTGGTTGAAGAACCTGGCAAAGATACGGATGCTTGGGGAATAGGAGTTTATCGTTTTTTAAGAGAACATATTACAGAGACTGCTTTATTCGAATTTAGTCTGATTAGATCTCTCCATTTGCTCTTTGACCATAAGGAAGTGATGTTGAAAAGTTTGGTTTATCTCGATGAGAAAAAGTATATTACTAGATTGGATATTCATGAGAAGGCTTACAGAGAAATTAAACAGCTGTGCTTAATTCTTAGGAATTGGTGTATAAAGCACAGTATGTCAGAAACGACAAATGATATAGTGAAAATAGTTGAATTGATCGAGAAAATGGAGAAGCAGGAACGGTCGGCAGTTCAGGAACTGTTATCAGATCTTGAGGAAGTGAGATTAACCTATCTATAGTAGATTGAATTAAACGTATACCGATAACTACAAAGAAAGGTGAACTCTGTCATGCAGAGATCACCTTTCTTTATTGTTCATAATCAAACTCATTTAACTTCAACTGAATGATGTTGAGTATATTGGATAACGTGTTAAAGTTTTCGACTAACAACTCTTCATCATTAAAAGTGATATCAAAGTGTTCTTCTAACAGTACAATCAGTCTTATCACTTTAATGGAACATATTCCTAAGTCATTTAAATTATCTTGCACATCAATTACTTTGATGTTAGTAACCTGCAGGCACTGAGCGATCATTTTCGTAATGGTATCTTTGAGATTGTCGGTCAATGAGTTACACTCTCCCCTTCGTTACAGTTCATACGGATGAATCTCCGATATTCGGCTGGAGTACAAGAAAAGTGCTTCTTAAAAATACTCGAAAACTGAGAATTTGAAATATACCCGATGGCAGTCGTGAGTTCTTTGATATTCAGATTGGACGTTTTGAGAAGATCACAGGCACGTTTCATCCGGACTTGTTGTAAGTACCTCATAGGTGATACATCGAATATTTTAGAGAAACTATTGCTTAAATAAACTGGATTGCAATAGATTAATTCAGCAAGTAATTGTAACGTAAGTGGTTCTGCATAATGTTTGCGGATATAGCGATGTACCATAATCAAACGATTATCAATTGTTCCTGTCTGTGCTTTGGTATTCGCCTCATGAGAGCGCTTACTGAAATTGTCATGATTTGCTCGAAGAAGGGTTTCAATTTGCTCTTCTGTTTCAGCAATGTAGCGTCCGATTAACGGCCCGCATATTAATTTGGACAATTTGTTTATACTTCTCATTGTCTTAGAAGAAGCTTGGATGACCAAAGGATATTCTTCTAGGTCAGTAAACGAATGATTAAAAGTGATCTTGCGAATCTCTACATAAGAAGAACCTAAGTTCCGCAAACTGAAATTATTACCTATTAGTATGCTCATTTTATTTATAAGTAGCTCATTACCATCGTAAGATACGAAAGTCGAAGAAGGAACAATAATTGCGTAAGCTTGATGGTGTATAGAGGAACAAAATATTTCGGTCTTAGGCAAAAGATGTTCGACACTATATGCAGAAACCGTAACAAACTTCATACATGGGTACTCCTTTACAAGTTTAATAGACCTAAGAATCCGCAACATTATTCAAATTACATCTACATAATTTCAAATAATAATGGTAATTAATTGCCAATCATGGC
Source organism: Paenibacillus sp. 10L310 (assembly GCF_056395745.1). Lineage (NCBI taxonomy): Bacteria > Bacillati > Bacillota > Bacilli > Caryophanales > Paenibacillaceae > Paenibacillus > Paenibacillus sp. 10L310. The sequence goes on from NZ_JBFTKC010000004.1 coordinate 241,674, forward strand.
GTGATATATAGATTAAAATAACATATCTTAAATTATGTATCCAATTTTACATAAAAGAAAAAAAAGCATTTTTTTTGAAAAAAGTTGGTTTATAATATCTCCTATAGAAGAAAAATGGGAGTTATTATTCCATTATAATCAATTTTACGACAAATAACACCATTATCTGATTATAATAACAAGTTATAATTAACAATCGTTTATAAATAAGGGGTGTTTATGTTGCTATATCCATTGTCTCATCCACAAAAAAGAGTATGGATCATAGAGAATATATATTCAAAGAGTTCTCTGTATAACTTGGGCGGCGCATTTTATTTCAAACAAGCGATGGATCTGACTTTACTGAAAGATAGCATTAAGGAACTGATTGATAACAATGCTAACTTGCGTATTCGTCTGAAGCGAAGTTCTAATAACGTATATCAATATGTTGATGAAACAGAACATGAAGTCTCCTTCATCGATTTTAGAGAGATACAGATAGATTCTGAAACGTGGTTTACCAATCACTTTAACGAACCTTTTGATTTGATTGAAAGTTCACTCTTTTGTTTTATCGTTTTTATTGATCAGTCTGGAAATGCCGGATGTTATTTTAAAGTGCATCATCTGATTGGCGATGGTTGGTCTGTGAAGCTAATCGCAGAGTCAGTCGTTGATATATATCAAAGCAAATTTTCTGGGAAAGAAGTTAAATCAGATCAATTATTATTTACTGATTATCTACATAGGGAAGAAAAATACAAGAACTCTTCGAGATTTTTAAAGGACAAAACCTTTTGGACGAAACGTTTCGAAGATTTGACCAAGGTTGCTCAAACGAAAAGCAGCGAGAACACGCAAGCTCGTAGGTTAACAACGATCATTGATGCTAACCGTTCAAACAGCATTAGGAACTATATCCAAAATCAAGCTATAACAAATGCAGCATTTTTCACTGGTGTATTGTTTCTTCACTTGTCCAAAATGGATAAGACAGAGGAACTCATATTGGGGACTCCTGTGTTTAATCGTTCTGGACGCAAGGAGAGGGCAAGCTTTGGGATGTATACCAGCACAATGCCCTTAAAAATGAACATTGATCCAGAAATTCAAAATTCGACATTTATGATTCAGGCCCACAAAGAACTAAATGATTGTTATTTTCATCAGAAATATCCTTACGATATTTTAATTGAAGATATTTTGCTCAAGCAACAAGGTAAGGATCAACTATTTCAACATTGTATCAATTACAGCAATGCAGCACTTCCTGAGCATTGTGCCGGAATTGACATTAAAACGTTGGACTTTTTCTCCGGTCATCAGATTTATTCACTTCAAGTTTTTGTTAAAGACTGGTACCAGGATGGGCATATCCGACTCGACTTTGAGTATAAGACGGACGACTATACAGACGCTCAGATTCAACACTTCTCATCTGTCTATCTATATTTGATAGAGCAGATCATCTTAGATAATGGAGCAAAGGTAAAAGATTTAAGAATTATGGAGCCAGAGCTTGAAAAAGAGATTATTCATCAATGGAATGATACTGAGGATCACCAGATAGAAGGAAATAGTATTGTTGAATTATTCTACAAGCAAGCGGCAATTCATCCAGGACGAATTGCGCTTGAGTACGGTGAGACCAGGTTGACATATGAGGAGCTTAATCTAAAATCCAATGCATTAGCACGTAACCTTTCAAGATATGGCATTGGATCAGAGAAGGTTGTAGCTATTATCTCAGAACATTCTCTGGAAGCCATTATAGCGATATGGGCTGTATTGAAGGCTGGAGCGGCATTTTTACCCATCGATCCTAAACTTCCTTCAAAAAGAAAAAGATATATGCTTGAAGATAGTAATGTTAGCGCTATCTTAACTAATTTAGGTGGAATTGATGAATATTGTAATAATATCAATGTGATTGATATTTCTTTAGAAACAACATATGAGGGAACAACAACAAATAATTTAACGGTTATTCCAGCCAAAAACCAACTTGCTTACATTATATATACTTCTGGCTCAACGGGTATTCCTAAAGGAGTCATGGTAGAACATGGTGGATTGTTTAATTACACGACGTGGGCTTGCTCAACATATGTGGACGAAATTGAAGTGTTTCCGGTCTATTCGTCATTTTCTTTTGATTTAACTTTAACTTCGATTTTTACACCGTTAATTTGCGGAAGCAAAGCTGTTATTTACAGTGAATCTGATAGTGGGTTTGTGTTGGATAAAGTCATAACGGATAACCAATCCACCGTAATTAAGCTTACTCCATCTCACCTAAGACTGCTGATTGAACATGGGCGATATGGAAATTCACTCAGAACGTTAATCGTTGGAGGGGAAGATTTAAAAGTACAGCTTGCCGAAAATGTGCTTGAAATGTTTGGCCAGGATATCAATATATTTAATGAATATGGGCCGACAGAGACTGTAGTGGGATGTATGATTTACCGATACGATAGTGCTACGGTTAGAGGCGGATCCGTAAGTATTGGTAAACCTATACAAAACACTCAAATTTATATTCTGGATGGTGAGTTACAACCGGTTCCTTTGTATACAAAAGGTGAAATGTTTGTTTCGGGAGCTGGTGTTGCTAGGGGGTATTTAAATCAAGGTGATTTAACAAATGAAAAGTTTCTACCTAATCCATTCGTACTCGGTCAAAGGATGTATAAAACGGGGGATATAGGTTATTACGTCGAAGACGGAAACTTATTTTATGTAGGCCGGGCAGACGATCAAGTGAAAATTAATGGTTATCGGATCGAAGTGTTAGAAATTGAAAATATCATGTGTGGACTTGAAGGCGTTAAAGAAGCGGTAGTAACGAAACATTCATTACCCAATGGCTCAGATATGCTGATTGCACATTTGGAGTTGCTAGAATCCATTTCTACTAATCAGTTAAAGAGATCGTTATCGCTTCTCTTGCCAAGTTATATGATTCCTTCGCATTTTGAGATAATGGAACGTTTACCTGTCACGACAAATGGAAAGATAAATCGTTCACAACTACCAATGCCTAAGTTATCACAGGGTGTTGAGAATCGCAGTGGCCCATCTGAAATGGCAAAACAGGTATTGAGAGCATTGGAAGAAATCTTAAAAACAGAAAATATATCTCTGGATGACAATTTCTTTTTTATCGGAGGGGACTCCATCAAAGCCATACAGGTTTCCTCTCTGCTTAACACGCAAGGAATTGAATTGAAGGCCAAAGATATACTTTTATTTCCAATTGTTGGAGAGCATGCTGAGATGGCAGAGAAGCGTGTTACTGAACAAACAACTCAACCAGCCCAGTGTAAGGGAAGTATTCCTCCTTCGCCGATCAATCAATGGTTTCTTAAAGGCAGTATAAGTAACAAGGATTATTACTTGCAATCCGTCCATATCAATCTTAAGGAAGATATTTCTTACAACCAATTTTGCCATGCTATTTCTCAATTGGTTGATGTTCATGATTCTTTGAGAATTACGATGGACAAAGAAACAATGCAGTTAAAATATCAAGATGTTTTTCCCTTGACATCCGTAATGAAATACATGGATCTACGCTTAGAAGAAGAGGGAGATTATCTGGAAAGTATGATCAAATACGATAAGGAGATCAAAGAGAGTATTTCAATGGATTCACCCTCCTTATTTTATTGCGTGTTTTACGATACTCCGCATGGTATTAAGGTATCGTTCATTGCACATCATCTGATTGTAGACGGAATATCGTGGAGAATTCTACTGGAGGATCTGGATTCATTGATTAGGGAGGGGGAACAATCTCATATTTCTCGGATATCCAAAGGAAGCTCTTATCAAGAATGGGCTGGTAAACTATTGGAATACGCTGAGAGTCCTGCTGCCAGGAAAGATAGAGAGTATTGGAGCAAAGTTGTTTCCATAATTCACTATATAGATTTAAAAGATAAGCTACAGACCGAACGATCTCACTCACCAAGTGTTCAGGAACAAAGGATAGTTCAAGAAAGTATAACAAAACTCATTATGTCCACGGTGAACAAAAATCTGCAAACAACATCAAAAGATTTAATTGTTGCAGCTGTTGTTCTCAGCATATGGGAGCTAACGAAGGAGAGCAACATCTCTGTAATGCTGGAAGGCCATGGCAGGGAAATGTTCGATCATACGCTCGACATTAATCGTACAGTCGGATGGTTCACCAGTTTGTTTCCCGTTAACTTCTTTGTTGAATCGGGAGATTTAACAGATCAGATTATTGCTATTTCCAATGAACTGAACAGTATACCTCTCAATGGAATGGGTTACGGAATACATTATTACTTAAAAGATGTATTAGGGGTGGAAGAGAGACGATTAGTCCGACTGAACTATCTTGGTGAGATGGACAATGGCCTTGCTGGTACGTGGTTTACACCCTCAGATACAAATACTAGCGCCGATGTTTGTCCCTACAATGATTTAAACTGTTTGCTGGACATCAATATTTATGTCATGAGTGGACAATTGTATATTCAAATCAACTATAAAGAAGATGATTTTTCTGTAAATACCATTCAACTATGGATGAATAAAATACAAAATAAACTAACAGAGATTTCTCTCATCCGTTCAGTTGTAAGCGACCCTATTGTAGATCTTACAGAACATAAATTAAACCAGGAGGACTTGGATGCATTATTTTCTTGATGAGCCAATAAAAAGAGAGAGGTTCTATATATGAAATTCCGTCGTATGTTTACCTTACTAATTCTAGTTGTATTTTTGAGTAATAACTATGTTGGGTATGCTGAATCCTCAACACATAATCTTGAAAAATCTATTGATATGTTTATTAATATGGAAATGGAAAAAATGAAAATTCCTGGATTAGCAGCTTCTATTGTTCAAGATAAGTTTGAATATAGTGCAGGTTATGGATTTCGTAGTTCTGGGAACAAAGCCGTTGATGAAAGGACGCTTTTTGAACTTGGTTCCAATTCCAAAGCTTTTACCGGGCTTGCATTACTCCACATGGTTAAACAGGGCAAGCTCAGCCTGGATGATAACGTAACAGAACATTTGCCTTGGTTCACGGCCGTTTTGGATGGCACCGAATCAGACATTAACATTCGGCAATTGTTACACCATACAAGCGGAATTCCTACTGATTCCATAACTCTAATCCCTGAAAGCAATGATGCTGATGCCTTGAAGCAAATGCTGATGGAAATGGTACCTGTACAACTTGTCAACAAGCCAGGACAAATGTTCGAATACGCAACCTTGAATTACGATATTATCGGTCTCATTGTTGCAGAAGTTTCGGGGATGAGTTACGAAGAATACATGATAGAAAATATATTCAATCCGTTGGGATTATTGAATACTTTTCCTAAGGCACAAGTTCAGTCAGAGGAAAATATGGCTTCTGGACATAAGTTAGGTTTTTTCGGCGCAGCATCCTATGACGGACCATCCTATCGCGGGAATACGCCTGCTGGATACATTGTGTCCAATGCTGAGGATATGCGTCAGTGGATGAAGATCCAATTGGGGATGGTCAATGTACCTGGTTTTGGTGAAGTCATTTTGGAATCACACATGAAGGATAGCACTCTGGAGGGGATACAAGAAGGAGCGCCATATGCCGCTGGATGGGAGATTTATTCATTTGAAGGTGAGCAACTTGAACATTCAGGAGCAAATCCGGGATTTTCATCTTACATGTTATTGAATAAAGGAAAAAAAATAGGGGTAACCGTGATGGCCAACCTGAATTCAGAGGCTGTATTTTCAATAGCTATGGGAATTGAGCAAATTTTATTAGGGAACACGCCGACTCCATCCGAAGTAGATCTATTTCTGATATTGAATAATGTGATGAGAGTGCTTCTTGTATTGAGCTTGCTTGTGATCGCGCTGTCATTATTCTTCTGTTCTCGAATGTATAAGGACAAGCATAGATCTTTCCAAAAACCATCCTTGAATGCGAGAATTAAACTGACGTTGTTATCTGTTGGATATGCAATTTTCACTGTGGCTATCTACTTATCTCCTACTGTTTTATATCACGGGTATCCCTGGAGTTTCCTGAGCGTTTGGGCTCCTTCAAGCTTGGTTGTGGGTGCAATCTTCATGGTCGTAGCTGCAGGGGGATGTTTCCTTTGCGGGGGATATAGCATTCTATTTCCAAAAAGAAAAGATTAAGTTCTCCAAAAACGTATGAAATCAGGAGGTTTATCATTATGAAAAGCATTGGTAATTCCATATTAAATTACACTGCAGGATCACTCTACACATATACTCCCACGGATACAGAAATCAAATTGAATCAATGGGTTACAGAGAACAAGAAGGAATTAGAAGAGGTATTGCTACAAAGAGGAGGCGTTTTGTTTCGGAATTTCCCCAAAGCATCGATCTCAGAGTTTAGTGAAATCACGCAAATCTTCAGTTCAGAATTGTTAGAGTATAAGGAACGATCTACACCACGAACTGAGGTTCAGGATAATATCTATACTTCCACTGAATATCCTAAGGACCAGTGTATACCTATGCATAATGAAAGCTCTTATTCAAAAGTATGGCCTATGAAGATATGGTTTTCTTGCCAGATCAATGCCGAGGTAGGTGGGGAAACGCCGATTGCAGACAGTAGAGAGTTATTGCAGAAGCTAGATGCATCCATAAAAAAACAATTTATCGAAAAGAAAGTAATGTATGTAAGGAATTTCGACGGTATCTTGGATTTGTCTTGGCAAAATGTTTTCCAGACAGAAGACCAAAAGATCGTAGAACAGTATTGTCAAAAAAATGGGATTGCATTCGAATGGATATCTAAAGATCATTTGCGGACGCGAACCGTTCGTGATTCAGTAGCCATTCACCCCCTCACTAAGGAAAAGGTTTGGTTCAATCAAGCTAATTTATTTCATGTCTCTAGTCTGCCTTTAGAAGCCAGAGAATGGCTTATAGAAGAACGGGGTTATGACAATCTTCCTCGCAATACGTATTTCGGAGATGGTAGCACAATTCCGGACTCTTTAATAGATGAAATCCAAGGACTGTACGAGGAGATCAGTATAGTCTTTCCATGGCAAGAGGGAGATGTCCTCATGTTGGACAATATGCTCATGGCGCACGGCAGAAAAACATTTAAGGGAGATAGAAAAATTGTCGTTGCGATGGCTGAACCCTATAACGTATAAATCCAGGACCTAATCAAAGGAGAGATGATAACAATGAACAGGTATGTTCTTTCGGCTAGTGAGCTCAATGAGATCTATGAACTCGTTGAATCTATTCCCGCAGACACGGATCTTGAGACGGATCGTTACTTAATGGAGGCAGGTCTATGGGGATATAATTTACCTTCTGAACTAAAGAAGAAATTAATTGATTTTAAACAATCGGAACAACAATCTCATCTCGTTATATCCGGATTCCCAGTTAATGATGATGATATCGGTCTGACACCCTCCCATTGGAGAGAACGGCCAGATCCTAAATTGACACGAAAGGTAGAAATCTTTTTTTCGTTATGTGGGTCAATTCTAGGAGATTTGTTTGGATGGGGGACCCAGCAACAAGGATATTACATTCACAATATACTTCCTGTAAAGGGAGATGAGAATGAGCAGTTGGGCTCAGGGAGTAATTCGTTACTTTGGTGGCATACAGAAGAAGCCTTTCATGAATATCGGGCTGATTATCTCGGTTTGTTTTGTTTACGGAATCCGGATTCAGTTGCAACAACTTATGCATCTATAGATATGTTAAATCTGGAAAAGAAGTACAAGGATGTTTTGTTTGAGCCTAGATTTTATATTTTGCCTGATGAATCTCACTTTAGCAAAAATAATGTGGGACAAGATTCATCAGAGATTTTTGATCAATTTGAAGCTAATTATTCATCGAAGCAGCCTTTATCTATTTTATTCGGTAACTACGACTCTCCCTATATAAGGCTAGACCCGTTTTTTATGGGAGTTATAGATGAGAAAGATGACTTAGCCAGAGAAGCTATGGCACATATCGTATCCCAGATAGAAGATTCAATTATGGATATTACACTGAAACCGGGAGACATGTTGTTTGTTGATAATTATCGTGCTGTCCATGGAAGAAAACCATTCAGCCCCAAATATGCGGGCAGAGATCGTTGGCTCAAACGAATCAATATTACACGAGACCTTCGAAAGTCGAGAGATAGTAGAAAGAGTGCTGAATCTAGGTTGATACAGCCTAAAATGAAAAATAATGTAGGTGTTTCAACATGGACATGAAGATTTCCAAGCAAAATGTGGAAGCGGTCACAGATCTATCCCCTCTGCAAGAAGGGATGCTTTTTGAGCATATGATTAATCCACAGCAGCATCATGTAATATACCATTATCACATCAAAGCTACATTCCTAGACGAAGAGATTCTTCGCAGGGCATTAGATCATGTAACAGTTCAAAATGACACGTTGAGAACAGTTTTTCGGTGGGAAAAAATAGAAAGACCTATACGTATAGTGTTAAAGGAGTATCATGTGCCGTTCCATTTCACCAATTTATGGAGTGGTCAACTCGGTTCTCAAGATCCACAAGGTGTTGATGAACTATTAGGGTCATTGCGCGAAAAAATTGATATTATGCATGCCCCTCTTCATATAGGTCTGTTAAAAACCTGTGAGGAAGAATGGCATATCGTCGTCGCATTTCATCATATTCTGATGGATGGTTGGTCCAATATGCTGTTTATGGAGCAATGGTTAGAAATATATAAACATCTGTTAAAAGACGACACCTATTCCGTAGTTCAAGAAAAAGCAAAATACAGCCAGTTCATTGAAGCCTTAAGACATACGAGCAGTCATTCGGAAAGCGTTTACTGGACGAGCTATTTAGATGGAGCAGTTAAGACCTCCTTATTTAAGAAACATAATCAGAATATAGATTCCTTCACAAACTACAAAATCAATCTTGGCGAAAATAATAAAGATTCGATTATGCATAACATTTCTACCATTCAAAGTACACTGGCCATGGCTGTTTATTCTACATGGGGAATCTTGCTTCAGAAATATGCACAAAGTGAAGATGTGCTGTTTGGGGTGGCTGTTTCCGGAAGAAATATGGAAGTCGAAGCTATTGATGAAACAATAGGACTTTTTATCAATACAATCCCTTTTAGGTTCAAACACAGTTCTGATACTAGCGTACAGCAGGTATTACAGGAGTGTGCCGGTCGCTTCCATGATGGCATTACATTTGAACACACACCTTTGACTCGAATTCATGAATGGTCAGGTTTTGGGAAGATAAATCGTTTGTTTGACACCGTTGTGGTCATTGAAAACTACCCTATGAATATAGAAAGTATGGAGAAAAATCATAACATTTCTATCCTGAATTATGAGGTTCATGAGACTAATCCATACGATATTACACTAACGGTTACGCCATCGGAAAGAGATGTTGAGTTTAATTTCAGCTACAATAGAGAGATTTTTGAAGATGAATTCATAAAAGGATTATCAGATCAGTTTATCCATATATTAAACCGAATGTTGAGCAACCCTCAGATGAAGTTGGAGAAGCTCTGGTATTTACCTGATGTGACAGCAGAGAATCTGGATCAGAAACCTTTATCAGACCTAGAGTCGATTCGTGCTTACAAGGAGAAAACACTAGATTTAATCTTCGATGAAATTTGCGTGGAGAAATCAGGGGATGTAGCGTTGGTATATAAGAACCATATTCTTACCTACGCAGAATTAAAAGTAAGGGTCGATTCATTTGCTAACTTCCTTCACAATCAATTGGATATTAGAGCAGATGACAGGGTAGGAATATGTTTACCACGTTCGGCTGAGTTAATTATTGCTATTTTGGGTGTGTTAAGAGCCGGTGCAGCTTATGTACCAATTGACCCGACATTGCCCGAAGAGCGCATTCAATACCTTGTTGAGGATAGTGGTATGATCGCCTTGGTAACGGATACAATCCCTGAAAATTATGACTTCCCCATGAGGCTTATTACATTAGAAGACTGGCATTTTTCTTCGAGTTCGAGTTCTATAATCATGGATTCAAGAATCCATGATGTCAGCTCACTAGCTTATGTCATCTATACGTCTGGTTCAACAGGAAAACCAAAAGGCGTTATGGTCGAGCACCGAAACGTTATTCAGTTTTTTGAGAGTTTAAATGATTACTTTAAACCGAGTACGAAGGATGCTTTACTATCGGTTACGACCGTTTCATTTGACATTTCCGTTCTGGAGTTGTTATGGACTTTATGTAACGGGATACAGGTTGTATTAAAAGTAGATGACCATGAACAATTTGAAAGTTACGACGCTTACTTAAATACGTCCCGCAAACTAGATTTCAGCCTCTACTTTTTTGGTAATGCGAATCGGGATAAGCAGCCTGAAAACGAGTATCAATTGTTACTTGAATCTTCCATTTTTGCAGATAAACATGATTTTGAAGCAGTATGGACGCCTGAACGTCACTTTCATGAGTTCGGTGGGAAGTTTCCTAATCCAGCGATAACCAGTGCTGCTATAGCAGCTGTCACTCAAAAAATCCATATTCGAGCGGGCAGCATTGTCTCCCCTTTACAAGACAGTTTGCATATCGCTGAAGACTGGGCCATGATTGACCAGCTTTCCTCTGGTCGAGTAGGAGTATCTTTTGCATCAGGATGGCATGTAGACGATTTTAGCTTGGCACCGGAACGATTTGAGAACAAAGAGGAACACATGTACAAACAAATAAAAGAAGTCAAAACATTATGGTGTGGTGGAGAGATTAGTAGAATCAATGGATTAGGTCAAACCACATCACTTCGTGTATATCCCAAGCCTGTTCAGGAAAACTTGCCGATCTGGATCACATCTGCAGGAAACCCAGATACATTTCAGAAGGCTGGGCAAATAGGTGCTAACGTACTTACACATCTACTAGGACAAGACTTGGAAACGTTAAGGAGTAATATCGATATTTACAGGAAATCCCTGTTGGAATCGGGATTTTCTCCAGATACAGGCAAGGTAACTCTGATGATCCATACTTACTTGGGTGATGAACTTGAGGAAGTAAAGAAAATAGTTAAAGAGCCGTTTTGTAACTATTTGCGTTCTAGTGCCGGACTTGTTCAAAGATTGATTGATAAACTCCACGAGGATTTTAACATTGAGTCAGAAGATGAAATGTATGAATTTGCTTTTGAACGATATTGGAATAAAGCAGCATTGTTTGGAACGGTAGAGACATGTCAAGTCATGGTAGACGAGCTTGTTCATATCGGAGTCAATGAAATTGCAAGCCTAATTGATTTTGGAATTGATTCTGTAAAAGTCTTGGAAGGGTTAGAACGATTAAACGAATTAAGGATGAAGAGTTTCAAAGAATACGAGAAGCTTCAAGTTCATAAGGAGAAGATGAGACCCATTAATTATTTTCAAACCACTCCTTCTCGGCTACAACATATTCTAAATGATTCATCCTCACACGAATTTTTAAAATCTCTGACAACAATCATTATTGGTGGGGAAGCATTTCCAGTGGAAATGTTCCACAAGCTCCGTCATATTACGGATGCCCGAATCGTAAATGCTTATGGCCCTACGGAGACAACGATCTGGTCGGCGTTATTGGATGTGGAGCAGAATAAGCGTGATTTTATACCGATCGGAAACCCATTACCCGGCGAAATGATCTATGTGGTGGATGAAAAACTCAGACCTTTGCCCCCTTACATTCAAGGTGAAATTGTAATTGGTGGAGGTGGGGTTTCGAGAGGTTACTTGAACAGAGAGCAACTAACGAACGAAAAATTTATTTACCTTCCTTCTGACCTGCGACAACAACAAGGAAAGTTCTTTAGAACTGGAGATCTTGGAGTCATACGGTCCGATGGATCGCTTGAATACCTCGGAAGAAAAGATAATCAAGTGAAAATTTCTGGATATCGCATCGAGTTGGAGGAAATAGAAGCTTTCATCCGTGCGATTGAGGGAGTTGTGAAAACCGTTGTGTTCGAAGGTGAATTCCAGGAAGGGTCAGATGCAGTGTTGCACGCCCTAATTGTTGTTCAACCACCTCTTAACAAAGAGTATATTCGTGAAATATTATATCGGCGGTTACCACGGTATATGGTTCCAAGGAACATTGTTCTCGTTGATGATATCCCCCTCAACACAAGTGGCAAAATTGATCGGGGTGCAGCAAAAAAAATGGATTTGCGGCAATTTTATGTGGAGGAAGAGAACGTTCTTCCCCAAAGTGAGGAAGAAATATTAGTCGCTGAAGTCTGGAAGCAGGTTCTTGCCCGTGATGAAATCAGTATTTCTGATGACTTTTTCTCACTCGGTGGAGATTCTATCAAAGCTATGCGCGTTGTAGCACTATTGAAGAAAAAAGATTATGAGATTGATGTGAAAGATATATTCCAACGCTCTACCATTAAAAGTCTCATTGCGAGCAAAAACAGTATTGGACGGAGTACGATACCTAGCGTAGATACTGGCAAAAAAGTGCCTTACAGCAAGCGGAGAAGTCATTATCAATATGGTCAATTAAATAATGAGCAATTGCAACAGGTGGAACATATCATTCAAGAAAATAAAAAAATGGGAGGTTCACATCCATGAGTGATGTTCAAAGAATAGATGTTGTCCCCCCAATACAGGCAGGATTGATGTTCCATCTTATTAACGATGAACATCCTGATGGGACATATGTTGAACAGTTTGTTGTTCAGATCGAGGGACTGTTCCAATACGATAAATTTATAGAGGCTTTGCACGGCATCACGAAACGCTGTGAAGTAATGCGAACTACTTTCTTACATGAAGATCTTGATCAAGTGGTAAGGATAATCAGGAAGGAAGGATTCACAAGAGTGAATCACATGGATGCTTCCAAACTGGAGGGAGACGATGTTGAAGACCTCTTATGTAAGCTGCTGGTTGAAGACCGTACAAAGCCTTTTGTGGTATCAGAAGAAGCGCCCATACGATTTTCTATCCTCTCGACCAGCGACAACTCATTTAAACTGATTTGTAGTTATCATCATATACTCATTGATGGTTATTCCTTCAAAATTTTGTTGAGGGATCTTTTGGTTAATTATGACAATGTGTTGCATGCCCGTGGAACGGATATCCAGCTGTTGGGTATGCCAGATGCCCATTTCATTCAATGGTTGAATGAGCAAGATTGGATGGGAGCATCCGATTATTGGAATTCTTATTTGGCCAATTACGATTCCAATTATTCAATTCCAAAGAGAAATTATCAAGATGTTATATCCGAGTATAAAGAATTGAAACTTGTAGTTGATCCAGAATTGTTCAAGAACTTAAAAACCGTTGCTGCTGCATATCGTGTAACGATTAACGTAGTGTTCCAAGGAATATGGGCAATGATGTTACAACGATACGCTAATTCGGAGGACGTTGTATACGGATTGGTCACTTCACTTAGAGATCCCGGAATTGAGAATATCGAACATGCCTTAGGGGTATTCTTAAACACGATTCCAATGCGAGTGATATCAACCTCAAATACAACTCTGGTAGATTTGCTTAGAAACATTCAAAATGACATGTTCAAATCGAGAGAGTTTTCATATTATCCGCTGCACCAAATCCAGGGGGAAAGCGAAATTTCTCAGGATTTAATTGATCACATCTTAATTTTTAATAATCATGGGGATATTCCTGCTGAGGATCAACTTTCTTTTGATCTGAACGATCAAATTACAGGAATGAATGTGAGTAATGTGACATTTGCTTCAAAATCACACTATCCATTAGAAATGATATTTGATATATATACTAACCATGCTGAGGTATCCATTATTTATGATCGTAACCGTTATGATTCGGAGTTGCTCAACTTGTTTAAAGGCCACTTCCTTCGAATTGTCCAATTGGTAGCTGACCAAAAAACGGAATTGATCAGAAATTTTGATATGTTGACTGCTGAGGAAAAAGGGAAGTTATTGAGTAGGCAGGAGCTTACTAGCATGCCGGAGTTCTCATCCGTTTTTCATATGTTTGAACAACAGGCTAATGCTCATCCTAATGAAACTGCTGTAGTCAGTATACAACGGACTATGACCTATAGAGAACTTCTAAGGGAATCAACCAATCTCTCCAATGAAATGATTTCAATGGGGTTGCCTAAGGGAACGGTAGTGGGTTTGTTGTTTGATCGTAATGAATGGTTCATCATTGGTGCTCTGGCAATATTAAGATCTAACTTACGTTATGTTCCTTTGGATCCGGAAGCGCCTGAAGATCGGAATCTATATATTATGCAGGATAGCGGTATTCAATTATTGCTTTCGGAGAAGAAACTATGGGAAGCACAAGACAGGAATTATGAAGGAATGAACTGTCTGTTTATTGACAAAGCTTCCCTTTCCGATTCGGACCAAAAACCGAGCGCTTTAACTTATCCAGTTCTGTCTGATGACGGAGCTTACATTATCTACACTTCCGGAACAACAGGAAGGCCCAAAGGGGTTGAGATGCAACATAAGAGTATTATCAACCTAGTAAGAGGTCTATCTCTTGAAATATATGCACCCTTTGAGAAGAAACTAAATGTGGCTCAGCTTGCGCCATTTTTCTTCGACCAATCCATAGAGGAGATTTTCGGTTCTTTATTGCTTGGTCACACCCTATTCGTTGCGACAAACGAAGAACGTTTGAATCAAGAGCAATTACTTCACTTCCTTGATAATCATGCAATTCAAATGATGAATGGCAGTCCAAGTTATATCAGATCTGTTCTTTTTGAAAACAAACAACCACGATTTTTGCGCCGCTTATTAATTGGTGGTGAAAAGGTGCCTCATCAGTTGCTGGAGGACTTGTTTCAATTATACGGGCAGGAAGATCTGGAAGTATTTAATGTATATGGTCCAACGGAATGTTGTGTGGATGCAACGTACTACAAAGTAAACCTGAATGAGATCAAGAGTTGGCAAACTACGCCTATCGGTAAACCAATGATGAATAAAACGGCATATATTCTGGACAAATATGATCGTTTGCAGCCAGTTGGCATTTCAGGAGAACTCGTAATTGGAGGAGAGGGCCTCTCCACGGGTTATATACGCTTGCCGGATATGAGCCGGTCCAGATTTGTGCCGAATCCTTTTTTGCATAATGAACAAATGTATCGTACAGGAGACCAAGCTAAATGGTTATCGAGCGGTTATATTGATTTTTTAGGCCGTAACGATCGAATGGTAAAGCTGCATGGTTATCGAATTGAATTGGAAGAAATCGAAAAATGTCTGTTATCTCATAGTGCTATAGAAGAAGTCGCTGTCTTATTGAAAGATACCGAAGATCGAAAATTTCTATGTGCATTTGTTGTTGTAACTGAGGCGAAAGAGATATTGGACCATGACTTGAAACTATGGGCCTCACGGACTTTACCTCCTTATATGGTGCCAACAAAAATAGTCTTTTTAGAGGAGTTTCCTCTCTCTGATCGTGGTAAGGTGGAACATCATCTACTAGAGCGAATGAATGTAACGGGTGGTAGTTCAGAACAAGTTACTCGAGATCCTGAAGTGATGAAAATCATTCATCTATGGGAGGGGATTTTT
Source organism: Paenibacillus sp. 10L310 (assembly GCF_056395745.1). Classification (NCBI taxonomy): domain Bacteria; kingdom Bacillati; phylum Bacillota; class Bacilli; order Caryophanales; family Paenibacillaceae; genus Paenibacillus; species Paenibacillus sp. 10L310. The sequence continues at coordinate 257,265 of NZ_JBFTKC010000004.1, forward strand.
AAGTTTGAGGGCATTGGGCCACAGGATCACTTTTTCGAGCTTGGAGGGCATTCTCTATATGCGGCTAACTTCATTTCTAAGTTGAAAAAAGAGATGGGAATCAATGCAACACTCAAAGAGTTATTTCTATATCCTACACCCGCCGATTTTGCAAAATTAATCAAACACAAACTTGTTCAGGGTTCCTCTGTTGAAGAACTCGAACCGATGTTTGAAGCAACGTCTACGCAATATTCGTTGACACCTGCTCAGACACGTATGTTCCTAATGCACCAAATGAACATGAACAGTACAAAGTACAATATCTCTGGGAAATTTAGGATTAATAAACCGTTGGATACTAGTAGACTTCGGACTTGTTTTCATCGTTTGTTGAAAGAACACGAGATTCTAAGAACACGCTTTTCGATCGTGGATGGGACCATCATGGCAAGCATATTGCAGGAGTGGAATTTCAATGTACATGTGTGGCAATCTGAGCCAGCTGATGACGAATGGATAACAAGTTTTGATTTGAATGATGCTCCTTTGCTGCGAGTCTCTGTTTTTGAAGTAACCGAAGAGTGCTTTGACTTATTTATTGATATGCATCATATCATAACTGACGGCATATCAAACTTGAATTTAATCAATCAATTCATTCTTTTATATGATGGCGAGCCTGTAGAAGCAAATTACAGCTCTTATAAATATTATGCCTTATGGTTTGAAAGTTATATGAAATCGCAGAAATCTCGGGACGATCAGGCGTACTGGTATGGAAAACTAGAGGCTGAACGAACAGATTTCACTTTATTACCTGACTACTCAAGAACATCGGAACAAGATGGAAAAGCCGAGACTGTTTGGATTGAACTGAACGCTGCGATGACTGCTTCACTTCGAGAGTTGGCGAAGGGGCAAGACGCGACCTTATTTAGTGTATTGCTGGCCGCTTATAACGTGATGATATACAAGTATAACGGACAAGAAGATGTATTATTGGGTACAGCTGTGTCAGGACGGACTCAGCCCGGCTTTGAAGAAAGTGTGGGCTTATTTGTAAACACCATCGCTTTAAGGAATTACCCATCTGGTGGGAAGACATTTACCGATTTTTTGAATGAAGTAACGGATTCATTAATGAATGATCTTGAACACCAGGATTATCCGTTTGATCAGCTTGTTGACGATCTCTCAATCAAGAGGGAGCAATCCCGCAATCCTATTTTTGACGTCATGTTTATTATGCAGAATAGGACACATGCAGACAATCAAATGAATGAACATGATGATATTGTTGAACACGTCGTTGCGAGCGGTGATGCCAAATTCGACTTATTGATCGAAGTATTCGAACATACAGATGACATGTTAATCAAACTTGAGTTTAATAGCAGTCTGTATACAAAAAATACGATTGAAAAACACGGTGAATATCTCGTTCATTTAATTGCAGATATCTTGTCAAAACCTCATGAGAAACTTGCTAATCTTAACTTTATGAGACAAGTAGAGGTGGACGAGATCATTCAAGCGTTTGATCGTACACAGATGGAATTCCCTGTTGACAAGACGATTCAGCATCTTTTTGAACAACAGGTTGCAGCAGTACCTGACCATATTGCTGTTAACGATCAAGTTGAAGCGCTTACGTATCGTCAACTGAACGAACGTAGCAACCAAGTGGCCAATGCTTTACTAAACAGGGGCGTATCTGCTGGGCATTTCGTTGCCTTGCATATGGACAGATCTATCCATGCAATCGTCAGCATATTAGCCATCCTAAAGGTCGGGGCAGCATATGTACCCATTAATACGAAGTATTCCGATGATTTGATTCGGTACATTATGGAAGATTGCGGCGCAGAATTTGTTATCGCTGACTTACCATCTGACGTATGGGATGCACTCGATACATCCGGAAAGAAAATAAGCTTGAGTGATCTGGTTGAGATCTATGAGACCGGAGATACAACAAATCCGGGGATAGCCCTTACACCTGAACATCTCGCATACCTAATCTATACATCTGGAACTACAGGCAAGCCTAAAGGAGTTATGATCACGCACGCCAATATCGTTAGATTGTTTGAGAATGAAGCACCGTTCTTCCCATTTCATGAGCAGGAAGTCTGGACCCTTTTTCATGCATTGAGCTTTGATTACTCAGTATGGGAAATGTACGGGGCTCTTCTCAAAGGTGCCAGATTGGTCATTGTTCCAAACGAGGCTGTGTACGATAATCGTGAATTTTTGGAGTTGCTAATTCGGGAGAAGGTAACCGTGCTTAACCAGACCCCGGGAGCATTGTATGCATTAATTAAGGTCATTTTGGAGCAAGACGTGGATCTGCCTTTGAGATATGTTATTTCTTCAGCAGAAGCGGTTCACCCGATAAGATTGCTTGCTTTTCATGAAGCTTATCCCGAAATAAATATCTTAAATATTTACGGGATCACGGAAACAACCATTTTTACAACATATAAGGAACTTCGACATGAGGAGATGGCTAAGGATAATCGGAGTGTTGGAAGACCAATTCCTACTCTAAGCACGTATTTGCTGAATAAAGATGGACAGCTTTCTCCACAAGGTGGAATAGGCGAACTTTATGTGGGTGGGGCAGGTGTTGCAAGAGGTTATTTGAACCGAGAAGAACTGAACCAAGAGAGGTTCCTGGACAACCCATTCGCTGCGAACCAAAAAATGTACAGGTCCGGAGATTTAATGCGTATGTCGTCTGCGAAGGAGCTTGAGTATGTTGGTAGAATTGACGATCAAGTGAAAATAAGAGGATACCGCATAGAGTTATCAGACGTTGAAGAAAATTTAATGACGTATCCTGATATTGACGAAGCTTCGGTTCTGTCCCTGGGAGAACACCCAAATAACTACTTGTGTGCTTTTTATGTTTCACAGAGCCAGCTGCCAATCGAGGAGCTGAAAAGTCACCTTAACCAAAAACTTCCTTCTTATAGTGTGCCCTATAAATACGTACATCTAAATACCTTTCCCCTTACATTAAACGGGAAAATAGATCGTCGAAAGCTGATTGAGTTAGCCGAGCGTACGGAAGCGAATCCCAAAACTTTACCAAGGAACGAAATGGAAATGAAGATAGCCACGTATTGGTCTGTTCTCTTGGAGAAGCAAGGATTCGGGATTGAGGATGATTTCTTTGAATTAGGCGGAAATTCGTTACAAGCTATGCAGTTGGCGGATTATTTGCAGAAGAAATATCAGATCAACTTCACAATCAAAGATGTATTTGATAATCCAACGATTGTTTCGTTATCAAATGAAGTTGCTAAATCGGCCAGAAGGAATAGAGATGACCTTATAGCGACGAATGTAATTACCGGAGCTCGGTATCCATTATCTCTAGCCCAAAACAGAATTTTTCTACTGAGTCAACACCCTAATATCGGGATGTCATATAACATTGTAAGTAAGTTTGATTTGTTTGGGACATTTGACTTTTTACGCCTTGAATCTGCTCTCCAAACAATCATAGAGCGGCATTCCGTATTGCGTTATCGTTTTGGATATCACAAAGGCATGCCTGTGCAGTTTATGGGCGATTACGATAATTTCTTATACTGGTTTGATTCGACACTCGAAACGCGAGATCAGTTAATGGCTCAGTTATTGCAACCTTTCGATGTTGTTGGGGAAGAACCTCTCTTCTCAGCAGCAGTCATACGGATGGAGAATCATCATCATATATTGGTTATAAATATTCACCATCTGATCAGTGATGGAATCTCTATGGGGATTTTGGAACGTGAGCTGATGGCGTTGCTTAGGGGAGAAACATTGCCATCCATTGAATACCAGTATCATGATTATGTGATTTGGGAAACGGAGCGTTACAAGCGACAAATGTTGGACATTGACAAAAACTATTGGCTTACGACCTTCAGCGATTTTAAGCCTACTATCGCCTTGAATACAAATACTCATGTTCAGTCCTTTAGAGGCGGAGCGGTTTCATATAGCCTGCCCCAATCCCTCCTCGAAGACTTGGCAACTTTATCAAACGACAAGAAAACAACCTTATTTAATGTGCTGCTTACCTTATACAAATGTACCTTGCATTTACTATGGGGATCTGAGGACATCGTTGTAGGAACACCAGTCTCAGGAAGGGTGGACCAGGAATTTTCCGATACCATGGGTATGTTTGTTAATACATTACCTGTACGCAGCAAGCCACATGGAAGCATGAACTATAATGACTACTTGAATCACATAAAAATGGTTATGCAGGAGGCATTGAAACATCAGCTTTATCCGTTGGATAAGTTGGTGGAAGAGCTTGGGATTGCCACCGTTCCGGGACGATCACCTTTATTCCGTTTCATGTTTGCTTATGAAGTATGCCGGCCTTCTGTGTTCTACATTGACGAATTGAAGATCGTCGCTAATGAGACTATGGATGATGGAAGCGCCATGATGGATCTTTCATTTGTAATCCTGGAGAGCCCTACAGGGACGGAAATTCAGGTCGAATATGATACCTCCCAATTCAGCAAGGATATGGTCGAGTATATAGTTGAAACTTTCGTTGAGATTGCGGGCCAAGTTCGAGATGATCATGATATTAAATTGAATCAGATTAAAATTAGGCAGCAGAACGAGAGTGAAGGCGGATGGAATACGCAGCAGTTCGAGTTTGATTTTTGATCTACTGATCTACTGTAATTGTAACAGTCGTCGGCAATATGATTGTCGACGACTAATCAAATGGGAGAAAGCGAGGGATTATGGTGCCTACTGAAAAGAACATGGATGAAGCAAAACAGTTTTGGGAAAACGTGCTGGGGAACGAATCATATCCAGCTACAGATATAACCATGCGAGTACACCCGTACACCTTGTCAGAAGGACAAGGGATGGTTCGAAGAACGGTGGATCAACAGACAGCCGATCTTTTGAAACAAAGATGCAAGCATAATGATTCATTAATATTTACTTATCTTCTCACCATATGGAATACGATGTTCGGCCAGTATACAAGAAGCAGACGTATCGCTGTTGGTATTCCTAATATGAAATCTAATTACAGAATCCCTCAAGTGAGCCTGACATTACCTTACTTTCAAGACTTGAAGCCCGAGGCTAGTTTAAAAGAAATGTTGATTGAGACCAAGAGTAAACTGGATACTCTGTATGCACATGCTTCAATTCTTCCATTCGTTGAAGAAAATAATCAGCCTATGGACACACTGTACAATGTAATTATCGGCTATAAGCCTCTTCATGGAAGCCACATCATGGATAGTCTCTCACGACAGTATCCGATCGTTCTTTGGATGAGTAGCGCGTTGGACGAATTGGAAATAAGCGCAGCTTATCAAGCCGATTTTAGTGAAGAGCAAGTGCGAGTGATGTTGGGTCATTATGAACAACTACTTAGTAATTCACTTAAAGGTTCATCGGACGTCAAAATAAGTGAACTGTCAATGTTATCGCAGGAAGAACATACACAAATAGCTTACGTGTTCAACGAAAGAAAAATAGTGGAGGAACCAGAATTACCGCTACATAAGTTGTTTGAGGAGTATGCTCTTAGGTTTTCTCAGCGGAGAGCCGTACAAGATTCATATGAAGCATTAACTTACGAACAGCTGTCTGAACGCTCAGATCATATCGCTTATGCTTTGCTGGCTCAAGGCTTGAGACCAGGAGAGGTAGTTGCTTGTATCTGTGAACGATCTGTTAATACCATTTCCAGTTTGTTGGGGATACTGAAAGCGGGTGGCGTCTTCTTACCCATTGACCCGTCATCTCCAGCAGGAAGAATGGAATACATGTATAGAGATAGTGAGGCTAGAATGGCACTTGTCACGGCAACAATGGTTTCCAAAATGGAAAAATTTGAATCTGAGATCCTCGTCATAGAGGATGTAATACAGTTTGCTTATGAAAAAAATCAAGAATTCCCCTCTATTCCAATTCAGCAAGGTGCATGCATTGTATACACATCTGGAAGTACAGGAGAGCCGAAAGGCATTTTGTTCGAACATCAGATGTTACTGCATCACACTAGTGCTTTTGGTAAATATGTCGTTTCATACGAAGAACCTAAACATATTGGTTTGATTGCACCTTACTTTTTTGATGTTTTTTTGGAAGATGTATTCTATGGTTTGTTTAACGGACATACCCTCATTGTCATATCTGATGAAGCTCAACGAGACGGTAGATTATTAATGGAATACTTAGGTGATAACGAGGTTCATACATTGAATGCTACACCTACTCAGATTCGCATATTAATGTCTTCCCCCCCTCATTTATTTCAGAGGTCCCATGTAGAATTACTTTTAATTGGGGGAGAGCCCCTAAAGGAATCTTTAGTTCATGAGATTCGTGCAGTTTTTGGACAAACTGCACCAACCATTATCAATTGTTATGGACCAACAGAATGCTGCATTGATGTGACGGCTTATAACGTGGTTGAGACATCGGACTTACAGGGTGGCGCCATCCCTATAGGTAGACCTATCAAAAACGTAGGTGCATACATTCTTGGGTCGAACAATGAAATCTTGCCTGTTGGGGTGATAGGTGAACTCTGCTTTAGTGGAGACATATTGGCCAAAGGGTACATCGGAAAACCTACGGAATCTGACAGGGTCTTCATGCCTTCGCCATTTGTGTCAGGTGAAACATTGTACAAAACCGGTGATTTAGCGATGTGGCTCGCTGACGGTAACATTGTATTTATGAATCGGATGGATTCACAAGTCAAAGTCCGGGGTCATCGAGTCGAACTCAACGAAATTGAATGGGTTATTCAACAGCATAGCCAGGTTAAAGAAGCAGTGGTATTACATCAGAATGAGGAACTTTTTGCGTTCCTTGTTATGAAAGATGACTCTGCATTGATGGAGCTTGAAAAGGGAATTAAAGAAAAATTGCCATTATATATGCAACCTAAAAACTTTACCTTGTTAGAGTCTTTCCCCACAAATGCCAATGGAAAGTTGGATAAAAAGGCATTATATCCGTTGGTGAAATCAGAAGTTTCGGATAGTGGGCGTTCAGAACTCATAACAAATACCGAGAAAGTGCTTGGAACGATATGGAAGAATGTACTGGGTATCGAAACCGTAGGCAGAGAGGATCACTTCTTTGAGCGGGGTGGACATTCTCTAAGTGCAGCTGTATTGAGCGGTCAAATATATAAACAATTTCAGACAAATGTATCGATTAAACAATTGTTTGCGACACCTGAGCTGTATCATTTGGCCAAGTTTATTGATGACAGCGAAAAGGAGCAGAATACCCCAATATCGCCGGCTCCTGTGGCAGCGTTCTATCCATTATCGCTGGTCCAAGAGAGACTATTCACCTTACACTCAGCCCATCCTGACAGCACGGCATACAATATGCCAGGGATCATTGAAATAAAAGGTGCTTTGGATCGTCAGCAGTTGGATATGGCCTTGGAAAGAATAATTCAGAAGAATGAAATACTCCGAACCAAGTTTGAGGTGCATGATTACGAACCTGTTCAACGTATCTTGGATATTACCAAGTTCAGTTTAGACTGGCATCAGCTTAACTATGATAAGCTTCAATCTTTCATTGATTCATTTGTGAAGCCCTTCGATTTGGCGAATGCTCCGCTATTCAAGGTAAGTGTGGTCGAGTTGGATAAAGATTGGTTCTATGTACTGTTTGACATGCACCATATTATCGCAGATGGACGAACCTTCGAGATTTTAGTTCAAGAAATATTTGATTTTTATAATGGCACAGATGTTCCAGAAAAAACGATCCAATACAAAGACTTTGCATATTGGGAGAAAGAGCATACGAATAGCTCCGAGTACGTCCATTTGAAGGATTTCTGGATGAAATACATGGGTGGAGATCTTCCCCAATTGTCTTTACCTTATGATTATGATCGTAGCGAACATCAAACGTTCACAGGCTCCGTATGTTTCAAGGAGATCAAAGGCGAGACCGTACACATGCTTAAACAGCTTTCCAAGAAAAATGAGACCACGATGTTTATGAATATCCTTGCTGCTTACTATGTATTATTGAACAAATATTCAGGAGATCAGGAATTTATCGTAGGAACAACTTCATCTATACGCGATGATAGCAACCTGGATATGGTTATGGGACCGATGATTAATGCCATAGCTATCCGGCAAAATGTTGATCCCGAGATTGCCTTCTCGAAGTTGCTAGACCAGGTGAAGGAAAACGTGGTGAATGTATATGAGAATAAGAGCTATCCATTCCACCAACTGGTAGAGAACATTTCATTTGATCGGATGAACAATCAGAATCCTATATTTAATACCATGGTCATTATGCATCAGTTTAAGGAAGACTTTGATACCGTGGTCGAAGAGATGACGATCAAACCTGTAGCATTCGAAAATAAAATTTCAAAGATGGATCTTTCATTGGAGTTAACAGAACATCAAAATAGCATGACAATCTGCTTTGAATATAACACGCAGTTGTTTGCTCAAAGCACTATAGAAAGATTAGCCTATCATTTTGTTGAACTTTTAGATTGTATTGCGCAAAAACCTGATGAATGTATCAAAACATATAACCTTCTTTCTACAGATGAGCAAAATTGGCAAATCTACGAATTGAACCGTAACGAAGTTTCATTATCATTCGAGAAACCAATACATCATCTGATTAGAGAGCAGGCAAGGATAAATCCTGAACGAATTGCAATACGAGAAGGAAATGAAAACTGGAATTACCGGGAGCTGATGCAGCAAGCTGATGGTTTAACCAATAAATTGGTAATGAGGGGCGCTAGTGCTGGGAAAGTTGTCGGCATCATGATGGAAAGATCCTCTTCATTGATTGCAAGTATTTTGGCGGTGCTTCAAACGGGAGCAGCCTATTTACCAATAGATCCAATGTATCCTGAAGAGCGAATCAGTTACATTTTGGAAGATAGTCGATGTTTTGCATTAATTAGCGATAAACCTGTTGAGAAATTAGTAGGTGAGTGCAAATTCAACTTGGTTGTAAATTCAGAATCGGAACCTTTCGTGGAAACCCAGTGTGATGATACACCCGAAATTAGCATTCTCGAACCGGCGTACATCATTTATACATCAGGTTCTACTGGACAACCCAAAGGCGTAACGATTAGCCACCGGTCATTGTTGAATTATTCTTTATGGGCTGCCAAGGTGTATATAGGCGGAGAACAGGATGTAGCCTTCCCTTTATATTCTTCCATCGCTTTTGATTTGACGATCACCTCTTTATTTACACCATTGATCACAGGAAATAGCATCGTCGTATACAACGATCCACCCGAGGAGTCTCTCAAACGGATCATTCAGGATAACTTGGTCGATATTATCAAATTAACTCCGTCCCATCTGCGGCTAATGAAAGAAATGGAACTTGAGGGTAATCGCATTAAACGTTTCATTGTCGGGGGAGAAGCTCTGGAAACCAAGTTAGCTCGTGATATTGAGTCGATATATGGTAAGGGTACAATTAAAATATATAACGAATATGGCCCAACTGAAACAACCGTAGGTTGCATGATCTATGAGTTGGAGCCTGATTATGATTCACCATTCGTATCTATAGGTGTGCCAGCGGACAATACAAGGGTCTATGTTTTGGATAAGTATCTCAAGCCTTGTCCTTTAAGCGTGATTGGAGAATTGTACATCTCCGGTATGGGAGTTGGGATGGGGTATATTGGACAAGAAGAACTCACTAAAGAGCGCTTTATTCCAAATCCATTTGAGAACGGAGAATGGATGTATAGAACAGGAGATTTGGCCAAGTTAATGCCGGATGGCAATCTTGCATATGTGGGCAGGATAGATACCCAGGTCAAAGTAAGAGGATATCGTATTGAACTAGGCGAAGTGGAGCATTATTTGAATCAGAACCCAAACATTAAGGAGTCAGTAGTATTCGTTGAGAATGATTCTATTGGTGGATATGCATTAATAGCTTGTGTAGTACCAGCTAAATCGAACTCTCCCGATGGATTGAAAAACGTCGAAGAAGAGTTGCAATTGTATTTACCCCGGTACATGATACCGGACCAAATATATATTATGGATGAAATTCCGTACACTTTAAATGGAAAAGTGGATCGTAACGCTCTCGCCAAAAAACAGATTTCCACCAATCTTAAAACGAAGGAAAGCACAGATATCTCTGATCCAGAACGTATGGATACGTTGACAACGGCATTATCTGAGATGTGGACTCCTTTATTAAATGTTTCGGAGATAAGCATCAATGATAATTTCTTTGATCTAGGGGGGCACTCGCTTAAAGCAATCATGCTCCTTTCCAGAATCAAAAAGAAATTCGAAGTTGAGATTAGTTTGGAATCGTTCTTTGCCAATCCAACGATTGAGATGTTATCGGAACTTGTTGTGAGCCGCCAAAAACCAGTTATCCCAGCAATTAAACCTGTCGAGAACCAAGGTCATTACCCGTTGACATCTGCACAAGTGAGATTATATTTTCTTCAACAATTCAATAATGGAACCGTCTATAACATCGTTGAAAGCTTTGTTATTGAAGGTAACTTAGAGAAGGAAAAGTTCGAGTTTGCCTTGAGAAAAATGATTGAACGACACGAAATCTTACGAACCAGTTTTCATTTTACAGAACAAGATGGTTTGGTACAAATTGTTCATGATCCAGATCGTGTTCAACCACTTTTGGAATGGTGCAACTCGGCGTTGGATATCTCTGAATATGTACAACCGTTTGATTTATCTGCTGCGCCATTATTTAGAACAAGAGTGGTCCGATTGGGAATGGAGCGCCATGAAATAAAATTTGATTTCCATCATATTATTTTTGATGGCATTTCTATGGAATATTTCATCCGTGACTTTGTGAGTTTTTACAATGCAAAACATGAACTTCCTCCACTTAGCATTCAATATCGGGATTATTCCGTATGGCAGGAAGCGTTTTTACAAACGGAAACCTATGCTCAACAGGAGAAGTATTGGTTGGAACAATTGTCTGGAGAACTGCCTGTTCTTGCTTTTCCGACAGATTTTCCAAGGCCAATGGTAAAAAGTTTCAAAGGATCAGCTTTTCGATTCGAGGCAGATTCGTCCGTATCATCCCAGTTTTCACAGTTGTGTAAACGGAACGGAATTACATTATATATGGGACTGATTAGCCTCTTTGGATCGACCCTGTACCGCTACACTCAACAAGAAGATATTTTAATAGGGACACCTCTAGCTGGAAGAAAGCAACAGGAATTGGAAGGCCTTATAGGGATGTTTGTAAATACGACAGTACTTCGTCTTGCACCTTCAGGAGAAATGACCTTTACACAACTGATAGAAGCAGTCAAGAAAAATACTGTTCAGATGTTAGAGTACCAGGATGTTCCTTTTGAACAATTGGTTGAACGTCTCCATGTGGAGAGAGATACTTCGCGTAACCCCATTTTTGATGTTATGTTTGCTTTGCAAAATTATGATGATGGGGGCCTTGCAATTCAAGACTCCATAACGATTGTACCTATAAGTCCAGAAATGGAAAGTTCAAAATTTGATTTGACACTGTTTGCTTGGGAAGAGAATGAACAGATCTCGTTCTGTTTTGAATACAGTACTGATCTTTTCGAAGAACAAACGATTAAACGTCTCTCGACGCATTTTATCAATTTAATGCTCGATGTCATTGGACAGCCCAATGCGCCTATAGCACATTTAAATATGCTTGCAGATCATGAGAAGAGACATTTGAATGTGGATATTCGTTCTAGTTGGAAGGAAACCCAACCCATAACACTCTATCACTGGTTTGAACAGCAGTGTGAGCATACGCCAGAGGCTGTTGCATTAATTCACGATGACATTCAACTTACGTATTCCGAATTACATCGGCGTACTCAGACGGTGGCCGGAGCGCTTGCTTTAAAAGGAGCTGAAGCAGGGACGATTGTGGGTGTGATGATGGAGCGTTCCCCAGAAATGATTATCTCGATTCTGGCGGTGCTTCAAACGGGAGCAGCTTACTTGCCATTAGATCCCGAATATCCCGATCAACGTCTGCAATACATGCTGGATGATAGCATGACGGATGTGTTGATGACGGATAATCAAACCAACACAAAGATGCTTGCAGATTTTCAGGGACAGCGCTTTAACGTGCAGGATATCGAATACGATTATGTATCGGAGACTATTTCTGGAAGTTATCCGGACACCGAAGCATTAGCCTATGTCATCTATACTTCTGGATCAACAGGAAATCCAAAGGGAGTCAAGGTAAGCCATGCAGCCATTTGTAATACGCTGAAATGGAGAATAAACCATTATTCGTTTGGGTTAGGTGATAATACGCTTCAAGTACCTTCTTTATCCTTTGATAGTTCTGTAGAAGATATTTTCTGTGCATTATTGTCAGGAGCAACGTTGACATTAATGTCGTCGAAGGATCGATTGGATGTTACAGCACTAACTAAAATTGCAGAGCGACATAAAATTACTCATTTTCTGATGGTCCCTAGTATGTATGCCGCTATATTGGAAACTAAGCCGGATTTCAATTATCTTAAATCGGTAACTGTAGCTGGAGAATCAGTTCATGCGCATCTCGTAAACAATCATTTTGCATTATTCCCTGACGTGAGGTTGTTTAATGAATATGGGCCAACCGAATGCAGTGTTTGTACGACAGTTCATGAATTCAAGGCAGAAGATACACAAATTCGCATTGGAAAACCTATCGATAACATGGAAGTTTATATTCTGGATAACCATGAAAGAATAGTACCCATTGGAGTACCTGGAGAACTGTATATAACAGGAAAGGGCCTTTCCAAAGGTTATTTGAATGACGATGTAAAAACGAGTCAACGTTTTGTTCATGTAACCGAATTGCCAAATCAATTATTGTATCGTTCGGGTGACCGGGGGAGATGGTTATCAGATGGTACACTGGAATATTGGGGTAGAACTGACAATCAGGTGAAAATCAGGGGATATCGGGTTGAGCTTGAAGAGATTGAACGCAGTGCAATGCAGATGGACTGTGTTACACAAGCTGCTGCAGTAATGAAGAAAACCGATGACAGCCAACGTCTTGTTCTTTATGTCATCATGGATGCGAGCCAACCAATAGAAGATTCACAATTAAAGAAAGAACTTGCTCAGAAATTACCACCATTTATGACACCCGAAGATGTGATATTCCTGAATGAATTCCCTCGAACGGCTAATGGGAAGATTGATAAGTTGGAGTTGTCCTTGCGTGAGGATCTTACGGGTTTGATTGATCGTCCAATGGAGAATGAGTCGTTGAACCAAACGGAGGCTGTTTTGTTTGATGCATGGAACATTGTATTAAAACATCATCATATAAGCAGACATGACAACTTCTTTGAGGTTGGTGGTAACTCGCTCCTGCTAATACAGTTGCATGCCAGACTAAATGAAGCATTCTCGGGATTGTTGACGATTACGGATTATTTCACTTATCCAACCATTCGAGAAATGGCTCAATATCTGGATGACACAGTTACGGGTAAGGAAGGGTCCCGAACCAATGAGGCAAGCAGAGTTACTTTGGGAAGCGACCTTGCCGCTATGGGATTATCGGATGGAGCAATGTATCGGGTGATTTTGGCTGAGGAGAAAGTAAGTATTTTGAATGAAATGGCTAAAAGCATGGCTGTGGATATTCAAGATATTACGTTTGCTATTTGGGTATATACACTGAATCAGTATGCTCAATTGGAGAATATCTCCATTGATTTAGGGGTTTCCGAAGATTCTATCGTGCATTGTGATGTTCACTTGCCTGAATTTGAAAGCTTGGAGGAATTGGTGAGCTATCTCTATGAAAAAAGATATGATCCGAAGTCAAACAAACATGACTTTGAGATGCATTATCCAGATGGAGAAGCCAGTATTTTATATACATGGAAATCGTCCAGTTCCTTGTATCAAAAATACGATATTACATTGTTAGCACAAGAAAATGAAGAAGGACTAACCATTCAATTTATCGGCAGCTCCAGAATACGTGAGCAAACAATACAAGAGATTACCGAACTCTACGTCGCTATGATATCGGCTGTTTGTGACCAGGTTTCTAACAACACAACAGTTTGAGGAGGGGTTATATTGACAATTGCAGAAGAGAACACTCGTAAATTAGTGATTACATCGACTTTTGAATCGGACCCTATTGTGCCGCATATGGAATGGTGGGCAGAAAGAATGTTACCTTTCAAACTGAACGTTACGCTCCATAAGCAGCGGATGTTACCTGATTTGTTATACCCTAGAAGTCAGTTCATGAACTCATTCGATTATCGCGTTGTTTTTAATAGATTTGAGGATTGGATTCGTGACGATGACCACATGATGGAACCACAAAAATGTGAAAAGTTAGAGTATGCCTTTAAAGAAACATTAAATGCTATTGAGAGTGCCTCCCAAAAGGAGGCGCTCATCGTAGCCATCTTCCCTATATCCACCGAAGCAGGTTTAAGTAACACGCTATTTAGCTATATTACAGAGTTGAACCAACGATGGAGAAATGCTCTAAGTGGCATTTCCGGTGTTCACCTTGTGGATTTTGAACGCAGCCAAAAATTGTATGTCATTGAGAATCCGTTCGATTATGTCAAGGATAATCTGGCGCAGATGCCATTCTCCCAGTCGTTTGATGCAGTAATGGGGGCTTATCTCATAAGACAATTGCACGCTTTGAATAATCAGAAATTCAAAGTCATTGTGCTGGATTGTGATAATACCTTATGGGAAGGTATATGTGGTGAAAACCAGACAAATGTAGGAATAGATAAGCCGTTCCAATCACTTCAGCAGACCATGATTTCCAAAATGGAAGAAGGTATGCTCTTGTGCATAGCCAGCAAAAATAACGAATCAGATGTGTGGAATGTGTTCGAAAACCATAAGGATATGTTACTGCAAAAAAAACATTTCGTAAGTTGGAGGATTAACTGGAAGAGCAAGGCAGAAAATATTCGCGAGATTGCCCAAGAGTTGAACCTAGGAATGGACAGCATCATTTTCATAGATGATAGTCCACATGAGTGTTTAGAAGTTATGAATCAACTGCCTGAAGTTTTGACTCTAAAACTGCCAAAAGATAAAATGCAAATTCCTGCATTTTTATCCCATGTATGGGCATTAGACAAGTTGTTAATTACAAATGAAGACCGAAAACGCACCCAAATGCAGCTGACCAATGCACAGCGGAAAACATTGGAAACAAAGTCGCCGGAAGATTATATGAATGAACTGGGTCTCCAATTGTATATGGATGTGGCCGACTCTAGTATGATTCCAAGACTGGCACAATTGACTCAACGAACCAATCAATTCAACTCAACCATTATCCGAAGGTCGGAAAAGGAAATGTATGGATTGATGCAAGATCGGAATTATGTCTGTTGGGCGATTGAAGTTACAGACCGTTTTGGATCATACGGCCTTACGGGGTTAATCATTACGAAAATGATGCAAGAAGCATTGATTATTGATACCTTTTTGCTGAGTTGCCGAGTCCTTGGAAGAGGTGTTGAGGTTGCAGTATTCTCTTTGTTGAAAAAGTTTTGCTTGGAACGGCAACTAACCAAAATTGAACTTGTATTGATTAACGGAGATAAAAATAAGGCCATCCAACAATTTATACGAGATAACGATTGGATGGAACATGAGGTAGTGCACGAAGGAGAGCGAGTGATTACGATACCTGTGTCACGTATACCCGATGAAGTAAGCCATATCGTTTGTGTATATGGACAAGGTCTGGACGACGAATACTTGGAGAATGAAGAGCCAGCAAAGGAAACTGAAAGCAAAAGCGAGTGTATCGAATCTGTGGGTGAGTGGGATATATTCATTAATAATGAGAAGGAACTAACTCATGCTGAACAATATATCCCGCTCCTACATAGTCAACCAGCTGAGTTGAAATTTTTGCCTATGCAATCCAGGAGAGTAGAGCACGTTCAACAAGAGGGACTTTCTGAACTTGAAAAAATTGTGGAAAATGCCATATACAACGTTTGGGGAGAAAACGCCGTTTCTTGGAATGACAGACTTAATCTGAATAGTGAGGAAGTTTGGCATAAGTTTGCATTCCTATCTGAAATCTATCAAAAATTCGGTGTTGTCTTGCCAGAAGAAAAATGGGAAGAGTTCATCACGCGAGGTGATATCATCGATTTCCTCAAATTGGAATTGAGAGGAATGAACCCGTATTATGCATAAAACAATGATTCTTTTTCCCGGTCAAGGAGCACAGTTTACCGGTATGGGGAGAGCCCTTTATGACCATTACCCCATTATAAAAAGGACATTTGATGAAGCAAGTGATATCCTGGATTTTTCAGTGTCTAATCTATGTTTTAGTGGAACGTCAGAACAATTAAAGAGAACAATAAATGCCCAAATTGCTATTTTTGTGTTAAGTGTCGCAGCATACCGTCAACTTCAGAACATGCATCAATTGGCTCCCGAAATTATGGGGGGCCATAGTTTAGGAGAGTATTCTGCACTTGCATCTTCTGGAGCCGCATCGTTCGAAGACTTACTTCGCGTTGTACATTATCGCGCGCAAGTCATGGAGGAAGTAGCCGACTCGGGGAACGGAGCCATGTTTGCCTTAGAGTACGAAGTAAAAGACTTGCAGCATATTGAACAGGAGTGCGCTGATTTACGTTTAAACGATATGCAGATTTGGATTGGGGCGTACAATTCGGATAATCAGATTGTGCTGACAGGTAAGAGAAGTGATCTTATGAGTGCAGAGACGAAATGGAAAGAGAGAGGTTATAAGGTAATTCCTCTTCAGGTTTCCGGTGCTTTTCACAGTCCGTTGATGCACGAGGCAGGAGAACTTCTTGGAAGGCGTTTAAGAACAGTAGAATGGAGCCCTCCACGATGCACAATTATCTCTAATGTAACGGGTCAAGCTTATACGGGCGCTGATTGTATCGTGGAAAACTTGGAAATGCAACTGACCAGACCTGTGTTATGGACAAAATCGATGGAAACGGCCATTAGGCATGGTGTTACACACCTAACGAGTATGCCGCCTAAAAATATTTTTCAGAAGATGCTTCAATATATCGAAGGTGTAAACGTACATGCACTATCGAGCGTGGATGATTTCGAAAATTATCAAAAGAATGATGAATCAGAGATTTATAATCATCTATTGTCTATTGCAGCTGGTACTCGGAATTACAATAAAGATGTAGCTGAATATGATCGGACAGTTGTGCGAGCATACAAAGAGTTAGAGGCCATAAAATACAGCTTTTCAAGTGCACCGGGAACTGCTGAAGATCGAATCCATCGAGCGGGTCTATTGTTCTTAACTATTCTTGAAAATAAGAAGATACCTTTGGAGAGTAAAACAACGATCCTCCATGCCCTCTATCGCAAATATAACTTGAGAATAGAAAGCCAGGGTTAAACATCGAGCAGAGGAGGAAGCCACGATGATTAAATTGACTGACCTTAATATAAAACCATCTAACGCCCCATTCAATGAAATGACCATTCAGAAAATGGATAATAAAGACATTGCTATTATTGGGATGGAAGGATATTTCCCAGGCGCGGATTCCTTAGATGAATTCTGGGCAAATCTTCGTGAAGGCAAAGATCTGATCGGTGAGTTGCCGGAATACAGAAAGAAAGATGTAGACGACTATTTAAAGTATAAGAACATCGAGAATCCCCAGTATGTAAAAGCTGGGTTTCTAAATCAAATTGATAAGTTCGATTATCCCTTTTTTGGACTATCGCCAGCTGAAGCAAAAGCAATGGACCCCAATCAAAGGTTGTTTCTCGAGGTAGCATGGAGAGCTATAGAAGATGCGGGGTATGGAGGAAGGAAGTTGAGAGGAAGCGAAACCGGAGTGTATCTCGGTTTTAGCAGCAACGCTGGAGGGCTATATCAAGATTTTGTGCAGGATATCGCTCCTGAATTAGAAAATGTCGCAGGTAGCCTGAATGCGATCATCGCCAGCCGAATTTCCTACGTGTTGGATTTGAAGGGACCAAGTATGGTAATTGATACCTCTTGTTCATCTTCACTAGTTGCAATTCATACTGCAGTTCGAGCGATAAGAAACGGGGATTGTACGGCCGCTATATGCGGCGGAGTGAATCTGAGTATTTTACCGACAGAAAGTCAAAGCCAGATCGGTATAGAATCCTCTACGTCCCGGGTTCGTGCTTTCGCGGAGGGGGCAGATGGAACCGTGAGTGGGGAAGGAGTAGCTGCCCTTATATTAAAGCCGTTACTTGCAGCTAAAAATGACGGTGACCATATCTATGCGATTATCAAGGGAAGCGCAATAAACCAAGATGGCAGATCCGCTGGAATAACGACGCCTAATGTAACAGCGCAGGAAGAAGTGCTGATTAAAGCGTGGAAAGATGCTCGAATCGATCCGAGTACCCTATCTTATATTGAAACTCATGGGACAGGTACAAAGATCGGAGACCCTATTGAAGTTGAAGCTTTGACAAAAGCAATGAGAAGATTCACAGATCAAAAACAATTTTGCGCCATAGGATCTTTAAAATCTAATATTGGTCATTTGGATGGAACGGCCGGAATTGCAGGAGTCATTAAAAGTGTGTTGTCTTTGAAAAGGAGAGCGATTCCTTCTTCTCTACACTTTGATTCTCCTAATGAACTGATTGATTTTATTAATTCTCCCTTCTACGTGAATCGGGATTTCTCTTTATGGGAAGCAGGTTCCGGCATCCGGCGTTGTGGAATCAGTGCCTTTGGTATGAGTGGGACGAATTGTCATCTTGTCCTTGAAGAGTATGTGGAGAACGAACAAAAGAGTGCAATTATCGAAAAAACAAGTCAAACCTCGTTTGAGTTTTTAACTATTTCTGCTCACAATTACAGCACACTAGTTGAACTGATGAACGCCTATGCTTTGTTTTTGTCTTTAAATCCAGATGTTGACTTGAAAGCGCTGTGTTATACAATTAATACGGGCAGGGGACAGTATGCGGAGCGAGTATTAATTATGTTCCATAATTATGAAGATCTTGTCCAGAGATTGGAGTCGATCCGCTTAAATCCGCAAAACAACGAGATAGAGCATGTGTACTATACTAATCCTGCGGCGGAAGCGCCGTTACTGTTTCATCCGTTAGCGTTATCGGACTCAGTAAGTACGCTCTTGCATAGCTACTTGCAAGGTGACCAGGTTCAGCTTGAAAGTCTGTATGAGAAACCGGTGCCTAAAATATCATTGCCTGTGTACCCATTTGAAAGAATTCGATGTTGGTTGGATGTAACAAACCAATCTCTTCTGAATAATTCTTCCAATGCAGGAGACGCCGATACCATTCAACAAAAGGTGATCCAAATTTGGAAAGAGGTCTTAGGATACAGCGAAATCAATGTAGACGCAAATTTTTACGATTTGGGTGGAGACTCTATATTTGCTTTGAAAATCATCAATAAATTAAGAGAACAACTTCATATAGATCTTGAAATTAGCCAATTATTAGTCAGTCCGACACTTTACGAGTTCGCAAGTTATATAGAATCACAATGGGACAAGAAACAGATGGTATCCCTCGACCATATTCATCGAACCCATAAAAAAGAAGAATTTATACCTCTTACGTATGCACAGAGAGGGATATACTACGCCCTTCAAAGAACAAAGATCAATACAAGCTACAATATGCCTGGCTCCCTGGACATTTATGGGACCTTGGATGTAGAGAGAGTGGAGCGCTCTCTTCAAGAACTGGTTCTTCGACACAGCCAACTACATGCATCGTTCCACTATATTAATGATATGGCTATGCAAAGGATCGAAAAACACGATTTGGTCATTGAATACTTACATTTGGAACCCCAATCGACCATGGAGTCATTATATAGAAATTTTGTACGTCCATTTGATATTACGAGCGATTTTTTGTTTCGGGTGGCTATAGTAAAATGTGCGGCGACACATCATTGCCTCTTTTTCGATGTACATCACCTTGTATCAGACGGTGTTTCTATGAATATTCTAATGGAGGATTTTGTTGATTTATATCATGGTCATCCGATTGAATCTAGCAGGTATACCTATGAGGATTATATAAACTGGCAGAAAGGTGAAGAAGGGAAACAGACGCTAAGGAAACAACAGCAGTTTTGGAGAGGACAATTCAAGGACGGAGTCCCTCTTCTTGATATGCCCACAGACTTTAGCCGTCCGAATGTAAGAAAGGGTACCGGGCAAGATTTACGAATGGATATACCCACCTCTTTAATTAGAAAAATTAAGGACATTGCCCATGAGGAGCAAACGACCTCGTATACTGTGTTGCTCTCAATATATGTATTGTTATTACACAAGTATGCAGGGCAAGAAGACTTGGTTGTAGGTACACCGACTTCGGGGCGATCCCGTAGTGAGTGGGATAGAATTGTTGGAATGTTCGTTAACACGCTAGCACTTCGAATGAAAATAAATAAAGAGAATACATTTAGGGTGTTTTTGCAATCTATTCGTAAAACAGTTCATGATGCACTCAATAATCAGAGTTACCCTTTTGAACTCTTGGTTGAAGAGATTGATTACTCTACTCCATTAAATCGAAACCCGCTATTCGATACGATGTTCATCATGCAAAACAATAAGTCTAGCATTGGAGACATCGAGGATTTATCTTTTATAAGCAAACCTTTTGTCAATGATACTGCTAAATTTGATTTCAAAATGGAAATCTATGAACAAGATGAGCAGATGGCGATTGTATTTGATTACAGCACAGAGTTATATCACGAAGCTACTGTGAAAGCATGGTTAGATGATTATATTTTCTTAATAAATCAAACATGCGGAAATATGGATCAACGCATTGTTGAGCTTGAGCTAACGGGAAGTGAGAAAAGTAAACAGACCATGATCAATTTTAATGACGATCTGACCTAGTGATGGGTCATAAGCAGCTACATTGGATTAGAATTCACTTCTGATTGAATCGTTCTCATTGATGTGGAAGTCTCATCGAAGAAACTATGCAAGAATGTGTGGAGGGTCATATGTGCGGAATATGTGGAGTATATAACATGCGTTTTAAAGAACAAGTCATCGTTCCAGGTACGTTGGAACAAATGACGCAAGTTCTTCATCATCGGGGCCCTGACGATCATTCTAAATATATTGGGAATCGAGTTGCTTTTGGATTCACTCGCCTTAGTTTGATGGATTGGGAACATGGTCAGCAACCGTTCTCTAATGAAGACGGCACAGTTATTGCTATATGCAATGGTGAAATTTTTAACTATGAGAGCTTGAAAAGCTCCTTACAATCTGAGGGGCACGTTTTACACACAAAATGTGATATGGAAATCATTCCTCATCTATATGAAAAATATGGTATGAAGTTTATGCAATATATAAACGGGCAATTTGCTATTGCATTATATGATTCAGTTCGAGAAGAGATGTATTTGATTCGGGATCAGGCAGGAATATGCCCTGTGTTCTACACGGTGAATAACGATGACTTTATTTTTGGATCGGAGATCAAATCCATCCTCCATCATCCATCTGTGGAAAGAAAAGTAGACTTGGTTGCTTTAGATCAATTACTGACTTTTCCCAGTATTATAGCTCCCAGAACATTATTTCATGGAATTTCCAGCTTGGAAAGCGGACACTATTTACATATTACTGGTAACCGCATGGAGAAGGTTCAATATTGGGATCTCGTTTATCCCAAGTCGCACGAAATAGAAGATTCATTGTGCGAGGAGCAGGATTACATTGAAGAACTGGACCATATTTTTTCCGAGGCTGTTGGAACTCGGCTAACGGCTGACTTCCCGGTAGGACTTTATGTCAGTGGGGGGTTGGATTCTTCCATGATTGCTTTGAAAGCTTCTCAACTTTCACCATCGCCAAGGAAGTCGTTCTCCGTTACATTTGCTGATAAAAGTATGAATGAGTCTATCTATCAGAAGTTAGTTGTCGATGAGATTAAATCGGAACATTTCCAACACGAATTCGATATTCGTGATATCACTGAACATTTGAAAAGTGTGGTTTGGCATTCGGAAACAGCACTTAAGGAGAGTTATAATACAGCGTCCTATATGCTGTCCAAGCTGGTGAACCGTGAAGGTATTAAAGCGGTCTTAACCGGTGAAGGAGCAGATGAGCTTTTTGCAGGCTATGTAGGCTATCGGTTTGATCAATTTAACGCCAAAAAGGGGACTCACTCCATCGCTGAAGAGGAGGTTGCCATACGAGAAAGGTTATGGGGGGATGGCAGCTTTTTCTATGAACGGGACTATAGTCAACTGAGACAATTGAAGTTAAGGCTATATGGGGAGAAAATACTTCCTGACATTGAATCCATAGATTGTCTCCGGTATCCTGTAATCTCTAAAGAGAAGATTGCGGATATCCACTTGCTGCATAAACGTTCCTACATTGATTTCAAGTTGAGACTACCGGAACATCTATTGGCAGGTCATGGCGATCGCATGGCATATGCGCATTCGGTTGAAGCGCGTTACCCTTTTCTGGATTATAAGTTGATGGAATTTGTCTCCCGAAAATTGCCACCCCACTTAAAGCTTAAAGGGTTTAATGAAAAATATATTCTCAAAGAAATAGCACGAAGTATGGTTCCTAACGAGATTATCAAACGGCCGAAATTTGCTTTTGTCGCTCCCGGAAGTCCCGACTTAATTAGAGAGGCAGACGAGTATTTGATTAACCTCCTCTCTAAAGAGCGATTAAAGAAGCAAGGCTACTTCAATCCAGATTTTGTGCATGAATTGGTGGAGCAGTATAGTCGTAATGATTTCAAATTAAACCTCCCTTACGAAAGTGACATACTTATCATTATAATTACTTTTTGTGTATTTTTAGATGTGTTTGATATGCATGATTTATAAAAGAAATGGGTGATTGGATTGGATGACAAGGTTCGGAATACGATTCAGAACAGAATATCAGAAAGTTTCGCACAATATAAGGACTACTGTGCGGTGGAATATTTAAGTCGTCATATCACGTATTCAGAGTTATATAAGGACATGAATCGAATCACACAGTGGCTGCACGTGAACAATGTTGAGAAGGGCACATTTGTTGGTGTGTGCTTCCAGGATCGTTATATGGTAATTGCATCTATGCTTGGAATCTGGCAAGCCGGTTGTGTATTTGTGCCGCTTGATGCAGACTATCCAGACCAAAGATTGTTGTCGATGGCGGTCGCTTCCGATTTGAAATTGGTCATTACAGATTCTATGCCTGGACTTGTTTCACTAGAGCAAGCTGGGCTTAAGGTTCTAACGCTAGATCGAAAGCAATTGGACGATTTGTTATTTTCCGAACCAATGGAATCCGTTGAATATGATGAGGATGATGCAATATATATTTACTTCACATCGGGAACAAGCGGAACTCCCCATGCCATACTCGGTAGAAACAAAGGGCTCACTCATTATGTAGAGTGGGAAACTAGTGAATTCAAGTTATATAGAAAAAAGGTAAGTCAACTCACTTCTCCAGGTCATGATCCATTCCTTAGAGATATTTTAGTGCCCTTGTTATCAGGGGGGACAATCTGCATTCCCGAATCTAGGATGACTCTTCTGAACACCAATCAGTTAATGGATTGGCTAGAAAATAGAGGAGTTCAGTTAATTCATTGTACACCAAGTTTGTTTAAGAACATGACTTCTTTCAAGCCCAACAGAGAGCATTATAAGAGTTTGGAATATATCTTTTTGGCAGGAGAAGAGATCGTTCCGCAAAAGTTGAAATCTTGGTATGAGGCCATTGGAGATCGGGTACAGCTTATTAATCTGTATGGACCTACTGAAACGACGTTGGCTAAATTGTTTTATAGAATCAAACCCCAAGATGTGTATCGAGCTAGTATACCCATCGGTCAACCTATATCCGGAACTCGTGTCATTATATTGAATGATGATTTGCAGATGTGTCCAGTTGGAACAAAAGGTGAAATCATTATACGTACTCCGTATCGAAGTTTAGGGTATCTCCATGAGGAAAGTCTCAATCGCGAAAAATTTATACAGAATCCTTTTTCAGAGCGCGACAACGATTTGGTTTACAAAACTGGAGATATTGGAAGAGCATTACCCGACGGGAATATTGAGTTTTTAGGGCGAAAAGATAGACAGGTCAAAATTAGAGGACATCGGGTTGAATTAGCTGAGGTTGAGCGAGTGATCATGGCTTCCGGTCTTGTGAAAGACGTCGCTGTTATAGTGAAAGAAGCACCTTCCGAGGAGTTAGTTCTCATTGCTTACGTTATTCCAAATACGGAAATTAAAGCAAATGACGAACCTGTGTATCCATACGAAACCTATATCCGAAAAGTTGAGAACCATTTATTAGAACCAATGATTCCTTCGTACTTTATTGAGCTTTCTAAATTCCCTATTAACGCGAATGGAAAGATTGAGTATTCAGCTTTGCCTGAGCCTGAGATGGTTGAATATGTTTCGCCAGTCGGTCGCTTTGAACAAGAAATCTCCGAGATCTGGACGGAAATTTTGGGGGTTGAATTCATTGGAAGAGAGCATCACTTTTTACATTTAGGCGGAAACTCTATCAATATTATGAATATGATTGCTAAAGTATACGAAAAATACGAGGTGGATTTAACACTGGAAGTTATTTTTGAAAATTCTCGCCTCTCTGATATTGCTCGGTATGTAGAAGCGGAATATGTGGAAAGAAAAGAGGCGGGAGAGGAAGTACATGGCATTAAAAATCATTCAGGAGATTAAGCCGTTCAACCAATTTTTTTACAAAAGCTGTTTTTATAACGCCCTTTTCTCCGTGCTGGAATGGATGGATAGAAGCATCTATCCACATATTTCTAATGATATTATGTTTTATAGTCAAGACGAAGAAGTGCCTGGCATGCTGGATATGACATATTATCCTTTTCGAGATCCGGAATTAATATTTAAGGAAGAAAATTATGAAGTCTGCACAAGCCGGCGACAAGAAAATATTATAGAATACCTTGTCAGTTCAATACATCAGAATAAACCTGTTATTATATGGGTCGATTGTTTTTATGAAGATATTCGATTGGATATGTATCACAAGGAACATTGGGCCCACACGTTATTGATTGTGGGTTACAACGATGATACGAAGCAGTTTGCTATTATGGAACACTCCAACAAAGAATCCCTGAATTATGGATTGAAATGGATTTCTTATTCCAGTCTTAAAGAAAGCTACGATGCTTTTTTTCAACTGGATCATGCGGATGAGAATCTTATTTCCACGTATAGGTTTGAATCGAAGCAAGAGCCTTTTGTCTCTGATTGGATCGAAACATATGAGTACAACATATTTAAACATCGCGCTAAGTACACAGAGGGTATCAAACAACTGGAACAATATTCGGCTTGGTTTGGCGAAAAATGTCTAGAAGAAGGTGAGATACAGGCATATGCCGAGTCCATATTTCTAGGATTTAATCGCATTGTTGCAGCCAAACAAGTAGAGTGTGCGAGGTACTTTTATTTTGATAGTAAACCAGATCGGCTTCAGACAATAGGGGAAATATTGGATGCATGGAAGAATATCCGGGCAACTTGGGGCAAATTATATTTTTCCGATATGTACTCTCCTAATCAATTGATGGCTACCAAAGACATCTTAAACAGAATCATGGAAATGGAGAAGAGACTGATTAAAATTAATGGATGGGAGCACATCAATGAATACTGAAATGAAACCAGTATTATTTTGCATTCCTTATGCCGGTGGAAGCTCCTCTATTTATTATAAGTGGAAAAAGGAATTAGAGAGTACTATAAAGGTTATTCCGCTGGAAATGAGTGGTCACGGAAGCCGTCTAAACGAACCACTGTATTCCAATATTGATGAAGGTGCGCAAGATTTGTTAAGTCAATTAAAGAGAGGGGATATAGATACACCTTATATTATATTCGGCCATAGTTTGGGAGGAATGTTGGCTTACGAAGTTTCTAGAAAAATTCAAATATATGGTTATCCTCCACCAACTCGCATCATTATATCAGGATGTTTACCACCAGGTAAATTCGGGACTTCCAGGCAAGAAAAAGTCAAGGATATGGACGACGATCAACTAATAGAAACACTAAGGGATTTGGGAGGCACTTCGGAAATGTTGCTTGAGGAACCAGAGCTCCTTCGTTTGTTTTTACCCATTATCCGCAATGATTTCCATATAGTTGACAATTATCAGCATATACCAACAGAACCTCTTAATATTCCATTGTCGGTGTATATTGGCGAGCGGGATGTACCTTGTGACCTGAAGTCGGTGATGGAATGGCAACATTTCACTACGCTTCCTTGCACGGATGTTAAGGTTTTTCGGGGTGGTCACTTCTTCATTCATGAAGATGAGCAGTCAGTTCTCCAGCAAATCTCAGTTAAAACAAGTAACTTATCATGTACAGGGAGTGAATAAATATGAAGAACATAGAGCAACGTTTTTTCAATGTGATCCAAAAAGAATTTCCGGAGGCAGATATTGAATTTTCCATGGATACTAACTTGATCGACGCAGGAGTAAATTCAATCAGTTTTATTAAGCTTGTAATTCTCATCGAAAATGAATTTGATATTCAATTCGAAGAAACCAAATTAGACTTAAGTTACTTTCCAACGATTAGAGAAATCTTAGAGTATATTGAACAACAATCCAAAAGTGAAGACACGAACTAGAGGAGCCGAGATGGGAAAGACAGCCGTGTATTCGACACGTAAAACTTTTGCCAGACTAATCAAACATTCTAAAGCCTATGTTTTTCATTATCTTTGTTTATTGCTTATCATCTCATGTTTAGCCTTTGTTAACATAGGATATCTTGAATCTATCCGTAGAATCATATCAGGTGCAACTACAAAATCTCTTGATAGCGTTTATATGGGTGCCATTTTGGCGATAGGTGCAACCATTTTACAAGTTTTTTTAGGTCTTTTACAGGGTAGAGTCATGATTCGAGTGAAGAATAAATCTGTAACCGATATGCAACATCGTGTCTTGAATCAATTGCACGGTAAACAGCATGAATCCTTAGAAGGCTATCATAGTAGCGATCTTGTGGGTAGATTACTTCATTCTGTCGATAAGGCTCAATCAGGTGTAAATGAAAAATTTCTGGTTTTTTTCCAAAATGGCTTGCAAGTAATTTTAAGCTTAGCCTATTTCAGTTGGCTTAACCTTCCACTGACGATTGGATTGATTGGCTTTACTTTACTCTACCCGATCATCACGTATCCCATTTCACGTGTTCTGCGAAAGAATTATGACCATCAGGGGGATGAGATTGCTCAAAGAGATGTAGTTTTGCAGGAAGCGGTTCAGGGAGTTGAAGAAGTTCGCACATATCAATTGCAAAACTATTTTCGATATGTACTAGAAGGCAGGTTAAACAAAGTTTTAAGGCGGACACTTAAAATTTCCTTGTACGAGAGATCTGTCGATTCTCTGAATCGATTTGCTACCTTTGGTGGTATGATTTTCACGTTGGGTTTCGGTGGGTATCAAGTCATTCAAGGGGAGTTACTTGCAGGGACATTAGCTACATTTGTAGTCACCAGCGGTCAACTTATCAATCCTCTATTGTCCATATCCAGTTTGTGGACTGAGATGATTCAATCTATAACACAAGCACAGCGAGTTTTCACCATTAGTGATCTGCCAGAGGAAAATAATAAAACTTTTACTGGAAATTCGAGCTCCGTTTCTCAAACTTCCCATTCTATTATGTTTAGTAACGTAGGTTATCGTTATTCGAACGGAAATAATGGGGTGAAGAATATATCTTTTCAAATAGAAGCAGGTCAGATGCTGGCCGTTGTCGGACCAAGTGGAGCAGGCAAATCGACTTTGATGAAGTTGATGTTACGACTGTATACTCCTTCAGAAGGAGTAATAAAAAGTGGTCAAGTGTCCATAACAGATATGGATCTTAACGAATGGAGATCTAGTCTGGGTTATGTCTCCCAGGATGCAATCGTTTTTAGTGGTTCTGTTAGAGAGAATATCTGCTTTGGACTAAGCGATATATCTATGACCGAAGTGGAGAATGCAGCGAAGCTTGCACATTTGCATGATCGAATATTAATGCTCCCTCAAGGTTATGAGACATGTATTGGAGAGCGTGGAGTTCAGCTATCCGGAGGAGAGGTTCAGCGGCTTGCACTTGCAAGGGTATATTTACGGAAATCACCTATCCTGTTATTGGATGAACCGACTTCCGCATTAGACCTCGAAAATGGAATAAAGTTCAGGGAATCACTGGATCGTTTAGTTCAAAGCTGTACAACGATTGTCATAGCTCATAATTTGGATACAATACGCTCTGCGAACAAAATTGTCTACATGAACGAAGGAACTATTGAAGAAATGGGGAGCCATGAAGAACTGATGAATAATAAAGGGAAGTATTATCAACTTATACAGAGCAAGGTTTTGTGAGGGGGAAGGCACTTGGAACTTCGTTTTAGCACACGACAGACTGTATCTCTTATATGGTCTTACACTAAGAAATACGGAATTTTGCTTGTGTTTCTTCCTTTTTTAATGTTAGTTGATGTCATTTTTGAATTAGGCGTTGCGAAAATCCAGGGATTATTTATTGACACGGCAACCACCAGTACTAAAGAGCACTTATTTTATCTTGTTCAAATTGTGGTCGCTTTATTAGTTGCAGGTATCCTGTTATTGGCTGTGCATCGTCATATTATTGTCAAAGTTTTGGGCAATGTCCATCGTGATTTAACGTTGAAGTTGTTTGCAGTACTAAATCATATGCCTTATGAAGAAATAAAGAAATATCATTCTGGCGAACTCACTTCACGCTTAAAAGAGGATATTGAACATGGTTCGCAAATTATTGAAGCTATAATTGAATTTATCACCGTGTTGTTGCTTATTATCTTATCTTTTGTTTACTTGATTCGGATTGATCTGGTATTGGCATTGTTGGGGGCAGTGGGTTCCCCGGTTCTTTTTCTGATTGGTCGTATATTTGATCGGAGGATTCGATATCAGGCTAGTCGTGTACAGGAGGATGAAACGAAGTTAAGAGAAACATCACAAGAATTTATTCAAGGTTTGCCAGTTATCAGAATGTATGGTGCCAAATCTCTTTACCTTAACCAATTTATGGAACAAAGGAGAACGCTTAACCATTCCCAAACAAAGCTTGCCATGTCCAACGCGATGAGCCGGATTTTTACGGAAAGTAGCTTTCAGCTTGTGTATGTAACCGCTCTGATCTTTATTGCTATTGCGGCTTCCAGAAATACGTTAACGCCAGGAAGCATAGTGACATTCAGCGTTCTATTTGAATTAGTGATATGGCCCGTAATCGGGTTGTCCGATCAGTATAGTCGTTTGCAAGAAGGAGTAGGAGCCTTTCAACGCATTAATAAGTTTTTAAATACAAAGAGTAGCACAGATGAGATCGAATCCGTTCATTCGAATGATAGGAAACCAGTTCAGGAAGATACGATAATCTTCATGAGAGATGTCTCTTATCAGCCTCAAAATAGTGAACAAACGATTCTAAGACATATCAATTTTGAATTGAAAAAAAGAGAGAAAGTTATTGTTATAGGAAGTAGCGGTTCGGGTAAATCGACATTTTCGAAAATATGCTCTGGACTTTACCAACCTACCAGTGGCGAATTCAGATCAGCAATTGATAAGTCCGTTTACGTTGGTCAATCCATATTCTTGTTCTCGGGTACAGTAGGAGAGAATATTAAATTAGCTATGGACGAAGCCACGGAACTGGATATTCGTCATGCAGCCTCCTTGGCGGGAGTAAACGAAGATATTGAACGGTTGCCTCTATCTTATGACACATCCTTAAGTGAGAAGGGAGACAATTTCTCCGGTGGGCAGAAACAGCGTTTAGGCTTGGCAAGGGCATTTATTCATCAGAATAGTCCATTGATAATTATGGACGAACCCACATCAGCATTGGATCAAGGGAAAGAACAAATCATAATAAATGCCTTGGAGAATTTCCTGCAAAATAAAGCTGCAATACTGATTACCCATCGTTTGAATCTAATTCCTTTGGCAGATCGCATTATCCTCATGGAAGATGGTCGAATTGCTGAGGATGGGACTCACGACGAACTAATGAAGTTAAATGGTAAATATCGAAAGCTCCAAGACATAAACAATACAGATGAATGATAGATTGTTAACTTCGAATGTGCATTGACTTAATGAATTTCTCCTAATCTTCTTGGCTGGTGGAATCGCAAGATTCGTTGATTTTCGATTCAGTTTGATGAGGATCGGGCTAAGAGGATGGGGGATGTTAGGGAGGCTTAGAACAACGAAATGTTGAGCAGACATAATAAAAGATTTTTATAATATGTAACCGTTTACATAAAATACTAATGTTCATCCATGATCTGTGAAGGGAGTGAAGCTTCATGTAAGTGGAATTCGAACAGATGGTCTATATTATGTCGTCTATACCACGAACTGGTCAGGTAATACCATCGGGATACCGGGTTATTTCCTGCGCAATAATAATTTTGTGTCCCGAAAAGTCCAAGGATAACAGCGATCGGCAAGTTGTTCTGACATCGGAGTGCTAGATACAAATATTCTTTAATTGAACTTATATCGTTGTGTTCATTCAAAGGGACTTAATCATATCCCGTAAGGAGTGAAGTGCATGAAGGGGTTGAAACAAATGAACGCATATGCTGCAGGAGCCTATACGGCTGTTGCCGATCCATCGAAGCAATATCAGACGATGGAAGGATGGGGAACATCCCTCGCGTGGTGGGGCAAAGTGGTTGGAGAATATTCCAATCGGGATGAGTATGTGGAGAAAATGTTCAACGCTAATACCGGACTCGGGCTGAATATCCTGCGGTACAACATTGGAGGCGGGGATAATCCATCATCCAATATCCTTGAATATCGCAAAGCCGTTCCTGGTTACCAGCCTTCTCCGGGCGTGTATGACTGGAATGCAGATGAAAACCAACGATATATGCTGCAAGCTGCCAAAGCTCAAGGCGTGAATGTCATCGAAGCTTTTGCGAATTCCGCACCTTACTGGATGACGATCAGTGGTAATGTGTCCGGTTCGGCCAATGGTGGTAACAACCTCAAGCCTGATTACTACGATGATTTTGCCGATTACTTAACCGAGGTTGTAAAGCATTTTCGGGATAACTGGGGGATCACATTTGATAGTGTAACTCCGCTGAATGAACCGATCTCGACGTGGTGGAAGCAGGGCAATGACCAGGAGGGCATGCACTTTGACCGGGCGGATCAGAACACAATTCTGAGTCAGGTACAAGCTTCGTTGAATGCAAAGGGCCTGTCCACAAAGCTGAGCGCACCGGAAGAATACAGTATCGATGATACCAATGTGTCGTTCAACAGCTACAGCAATGCGGTTAAATCAGCGATCACTCAGATCAACACTCATACGTATGGCGGAAGCAATCGTACTGCTTTGCGCAACACAGCGACGTCTGCGGGCAAACATCTGTGGACCTCGGAATATGGAGATGGGGATGCAAGCGGACTTACGATGTCACGGACCATCCTCAAGGATATTCGCAATATGGGCGCAAGTGGATGGGTGTATTGGCAAGCCGTCGATAGTGCAGAAGGATGGGGATTTTTCAAGAACGTGTTGAACAATACGCAAACGACCAGTTACACCGTGAACCAAAAATATTATGTTATGGGCAATTACAGTAAATTTATTCGTCCTGGATACAAGATTATCGGCATGAGTGATGCCAATACCCTTGCAGCTTATGATGCAGCTTCCGGCAAAGTTGTGCTGGTTACAACCAATTCGGAGTCGACGGATACAACGGTAACCTATGATCTCAGTCGTTTTACTAACACAGGCACGTCTGCTCAAGTATATCGGACCTCTTCAACAGAGAAGTTGCAGCAACTGACCAATATTTCAGTGCAAAACAAAACCTTTACCGCTACGGCCAAGGCCAATTCGGTCACAACCTACGTCATTTCCGGTGCAACTTACAATGGCGGTGTACAGGATATGAATCCGGGGCCATCTACAAATTAATCAACCGCAACAGTGGACTTGCACTCGATGTTAACGGTGCTTCTTCTACGGGTGGGGCAACAATCATTCAGTGGAATGATAATGGAGCAGCCAACCAACAGTGGAAGCTAGAGTCCGCAGGTAACGGATATTACAACATCCGCAATGTGGGCAGTGGGCTTTTGCTGGATGTGAATTCGGGTTCTACACAAGGCGGAGCCGCTCTGATTCAGTGGCAGGATAACGGGGGCAACAATCAACAATGGCTGCCAATTGATGTGGGAGGATATGTGGTACTTGCGAATCGAAACAGTGGCCTGACGGTTGACATCAATCAAGGTTCTCTGACCGCAGGTGCCTCCACTATTCAGTGGGCCGACAATGGCGGGGCCAATCAGCAATGGAGCCTAGTCAAAGTTAATTAGTGTGAGTACACATGAATTAAACGTTATTACGTGTCCTTTTTTCTTGGAGGTGCAGTGCTCTAAGCAACACTGCACCCTCAAGAAAAGTAGCTATTTTAGACATACATATATTCATCCACCCAGCTGGTACTTAACGAAAACGGGATAGGGTGAACCTGCTAATATCCTGATCCGTGTGCCCCGTTTGCACCAAGTCGGATAGAATCTGCCCAACGGCACTTGCAAACTTGAAGCCATGGCCGGAGAAACCGCCTGCGAGCCACACACGTTCATGGGCAGGGTGTCGGTCGATAATAAAATCTTCATCCGAAGTGAATTCATACTTGCACACACTACCACGTTTCAATTCTCCAGCTGCCTGAGGCATATGAAGTTCGAGCAGCCTGCGCAGATCCCCCTCGTCCGTTTCTTCCGTACCAAAAGGAGCCATTGTACTTCCTGGTGTCCACACCTGGCCCGTATCATGACGACCCATCTTCAGACCTGATCCGCCAATGCTTGGAAATCCATAATATGTACCTTCTTTTCCTGCCAGTGTAAAACCGGGGAAGTGCTCCTCGCCGTATAAAGCTTCTGGTGCATCAAACCATCCAACCGTTTTACGCACTGCCTGAATGGGGAGATCCACGAAAGGTTTTAATGTCTGAAACCAAGCGCCAGCGCTCAGGATGATTTGATTTGCATGGTATGTCTCACCACCGGAAGTCTGAACTGCCACGGAATGTGGTCCGTATTCGATATGCTCCACCCGAGTGTGTGTTAACAAGGTGGCACCATGAGCCTCGGCTGCTTTGCGAAAGGCACGAATACAAGGTTCACTATACAAATAACCCGCATCCGGTTCATACATGCCCTCGTAATGTTCAGGTATTGTAATACCTGGCCAGCGTTTCATCACCTCGGCTGCATGCAACGTTTCATACCGAATACCTGCATCATCTGCATGGCTCAATCGGTTGTGGAAGGAATGAATCTCCGGATCAACCACATTTATTACACCGGAAGGAACAAACAGTTGGTCTCCGGTCGTTTCCTCCAGCTCGTGCCATAACTTCTGTGCAAGTAATGCCATGGCAATATAGTCAGGCCCACCACTGTACACATGGCGCATCAGTCTGCTATCCCCGTGATGACTTCCTTCCGTATGCGGAGGATCAAAGGCATCGATTAATAAAGTTTTGTATCCACTGCGCGATAGATAATACCCAGCACTCATACCCATGGAGCCGGCTCCAACGATAATAACGTCATATGATTGTGTGATAATAGCACGTCCTCTCCTATGTATCCTTTTCTACAGTAATGCCTTAATAGAACATATTAATAGTAAAAGCTTGATGAAGGCAAGTGTAGTAAAATGGACTTCTACAATGAATGTTGCAAAGGAGACTTCGCATGAGTGAGCAATTTAGGTTTGATCTATTTCCATTAATTCAGACAGAACGATTCATCCTCCGGTCAGCTGTGGCTGGAGACAGCCATGATCTGCTCGCGTTATATTCCGATGAAGCTGTGGTTCAATATATGCCATTCACTCCCTTTGAATCCGTAGAGGATGCACAGGGTGAGATGAATTGGTATACGAAGATTTTCAAGGAACACACGGGTTTACGCTGGATGATTGAAGACCGTGAAACTCGTAAAGTGATCGGAACCTGTGGGTTCCTGAACTATGAAGATGTACATAACCGTGCAGAGATTGGATACGATTTGCGTTCCTCTTTCTGGGGCCGCGGTGTTATGACGGAAGTGGCCCGTGCTGTGTTACATTTTGGATTCACAAGCATGCAGCTCAACAAGATCGAAGCAAAGGTTGAACCGGAGAACGAGGCGTCAATTCACCTGTTACATAAACTTGATTTTCAACAGGAAGGTGTACTGCGGCAGCATGAGTTTGAGAAAGGCAGATATATTGACCTTGCGGTGTTCTCTAAGTTACGAAGCGAAATATAGGCAAGCTAGCCCCATAAGGATTCCAATGACTCCATCTCATTCCAGAGCCGTAAGGCTTGTCCCTCTGAATGAGCCCATGCTATATTGGAGGGATGTGAGGAGATGAGGATATGAAGCTGGTGTCCTGGAATGTGAATGGCTTAAGGGCATGTGTGACCAAAGGATTCATGGATTATTATCGGGAGAGTCAGGCAGACATTTTCTGCCTTCAGGAGACCAAATTGCAAGCCGGACAGATTGAGATGGACCTGGGGGAAGATGTTTATCAATATTGGAATTATGCGATCAAAAAAGGTTATTCCGGTACGGCTGTATTTAGCCGAATCAAGCCTTTATCCGTTCGTTACGGGATGGAGGAGGACAGCGAGCCGGAAGGACGGGTGCTTACACTCGAGTATGATGAGTTTTATCTGGTGAACGTCTATACCCCTAACGCGAAGCGGGATCTGACCCGGCTGCCTTACCGTCTAGAATGGGAGGATCGATTCCGGGGGTACATTCTGCAATTGGAGCAGACTAAGCCGGTTATCGTCTGTGGTGACCTGAATGTGGCTCATCAGGAGATTGACCTGAAGAATCCGAAGCCCAATCTGGGCAATTCCGGATTTACCCTTGAAGAGCGTGGCAAGATGACTGATTTGCTTGCTTCCGGGTATGTAGACAGCTTCCGCCATCTGTATCCGGATCGTACGGATGTATACAGCTGGTGGTCTTATATGCCTAAGGTTAGAGAACGGAACGTGGGCTGGCGCATTGATTATTTTCTCGTATCCAATCAATTGGCACCTAAGGTGGCAGATGCGCATATCGACTGCCACGTGATGGGCAGTGATCATTGCCCGGTGGGTCTTACGTTGCAACTATAGGTAAGGATCATCATGAGATAGATTGAGGTAAGAGTTTTAGAATACAAGTATAGATGAACTGCAAGTTTCCTGAATGGGAGATTTGCAGTTTTTTTGCGTCACAGGTAGGGGAGGGACACTGGACTTTGGTTGGGGAAAGAACTGGACTCGGGATTGTTTCAATCCCGCTATTTCTTGGGTACGATTGAAGCATACATATATAGATGAACCTTTGGGGTAAGGGGTAGAGAAGATGAAGAAGGGGTTACGGAGAGGGTTAAAAGTGCTGGGAGGCATCATGCTTGCCACAGGACTTTTGCTGCTGGCAGGTACAGCGTATGAAGCGTATCAATCCACGCAGGATATGAAGTCCTATCCCCCGCCAGGCAAGTATTATGAAGTGAGTGGTCGCAACATGCACCTCTACTCTGCTGGCAAAGGAGAGGTAACCGTGGTGTTTGCCTCAGGCTGGGGTACACCTAATCCGTATGTAGATTTCAGTCCGCTATATGACAAGTTGAAATCACAGGTGAAAATTGCGGTATATGATCGGTTCGGGTACGGATACAGCGACTATACGGATGACCCTCGTGATGTTGATACCATCTCGGAAGAGATCCACCAATTGCTGCGCACATCCGGTCAACGTCCCCCTTACATCATGGTCGGTCACTCCCTGGGGGCGCTGGAGACACTGCGGTTTGCGCAAAGGTATCCTGATGAGGTGGCCGGCATGGTCATGATCGATGGCGGAAGCCCGGAGTATTACAGTCGTACAGGCTTGAATACACCAGAATGGATGATGGATTGGTCCCGTTTTCTGGTGAAAACAGGCATCGCACGAACATTGCTGCAATCGGATCGCATGATGGCATCTCTGGTCATTGACCCAAATCTGGTAACGGAACCGATGAAAAAAGCCGTCACGATATCCACGCTGAGACATGCGTACAATGACAATGTCATGGAAGAGGTTCGAAATTCCAGAACAAATGCAGCGTGTGTGCTTGAGAACAAAACGAAGTTTGGCTTCCCCCTGACGATCCTCACAGCCGGTTCGGAGGAGTCGGATGAGGACAGTCATGCTTGGCAGGCCGACCAAGCGAATTTTGCTTCATGGTCAAGACACGGAACACAGCTGACAGTTCCACAAGCGACACACAGTATCCACAACAGTCAACCGGATATTGTCGCCGCCGAGATCATGAAATTAGTGACACCGTCCAGTGACCTATGAGTAACATGATTCCACAAATACATGATGAACAGGAGGAGGAGGGATGGATGAAAAAGTTTAAAGTAATCACCCGCTTCCTGTCCATTCTTGTAGTCAGTTGTCTATTGTCTCTAAGTGTATTATCTGTATCTGTGATATGGGTTAAAAATAACGTTCATGCGTTGCCTGTGATCCAGCCGTTTGAACGTGATTAGCACATGAAACTAAGAAGAAGGAGTGGTAACGGATGGTAAAGAGAAGGAAATATGTGTTGGCCTGTGCGGCATTAGCGATGATGGTGGCCTTGAGTGCTTGCAGCAGCGCGGCAGACGAACCGACAGGTGATACTGAGAAGGTGGACACCGAAGTTACCTCCGGAACTGGTGAACAAGCGACTAATGAAGGTGCAAGCGAAGCAACAACAAGTGCAGTGACCGAAACGGAGGGTACGACTGCGCCAACCGATTCGGATTCAGAGCGTGGTGAGGAAGCAACTGCTGGAACCAATGAGTTGCCGGAGAACTTGCCAAGTGATTTCCCGTTGCCGGAAGATGCTACGATTCGTTTAGCCAATTCTGGTGAGAATGAAGGCAATCAATCGGCCATGGTGATTTTCTCCACTGAACAAGATATGAAAACCGTATCCCAGCTGTATAAAGATTACTTCAACGCCAAAAAGTTGACCGATGCAGGTCAGACGATCGATGACAAAAATATTATCATTCAGGGAACCGATCCGGAAACGCAGGATGCCTGGTCCTTGATTGGAGGAACATTGGCGGGACAGGAAGGCGTCATTGAACTGACGTTGACCTGGACAGAATCATAAGCAGAAGATAAGGGCTATTTTTCTTTCCTGCTAACTTTCTTCCTAAAATAACGAATGAACGCCATAATACCTTGCATACGGAGCCGCATTATTGCTGCACCGCTGCAAGGTATTTTTATTTCGAACTGGAAACCTGACAGGTTACATGATATGTTATATCATTATAAACAGAGTAATAGACAACTATAGAAGAAGACAGGAGAGGATTGAACATGATTAGAGTGGGTATTGTTGGTTACGGTAACTTGGGTAAAGGTGTAGAGAAAGCCATTTCCCAGAACGAGGATCTGGAACTGATTGCTGTGTTTACACGTCGTAATCCGGAGCAGATGGTCGCTGAAAGCACAGAAGTACGTTTTGAGCATATCTCTGTAGCGGAGCAATACATAGGCAAGGTTGATGTTATGATCCTCTGTGGTGGTTCTGCAACCGACCTTCCAGAGCAGACACCAGCCATCGCCAAGTTGTTCAATACGGTAGATAGCTTCGATACACATGCAAAGATTCCTGAATTCTACAAGGAAGTTAATGCTGCGGCAGAGCAAGGCGGTCACGTCAGTGTCATTTCCACAGGTTGGGACCCAGGCTTGTTCTCCATGAACCGTCTGCTTGCACAGTCCATCCTGCCAGAAGGAAAAGAGTACACGTTCTGGGGCAAAGGTGTGAGCCAAGGCCACTCGGATGCTATTCGTCGTGTTCCAGGCGTTAAGGCGGGTGTACAGTATACTGTACCTGTTGAAGAGGTGATCAACCGCATTCGTGCAGGGGAGACACCAGAGCTGTCTACACGTGAGAAACATCTGCGTCAATGTTATGTGGTAGCAGAAGATGGTGCTAATCAGGATGAGATCCGTGAGACGATTGTGTCGATGCCTAACTACTTTGCAGATTACGATACAACTGTAACGTTCATTAGCGAAGAAGAATTGAAATCCGAGCATGAAGGTATGCCGCATGGTGGATTTGTAATTCGCAGTGGGGTTACAGGTGCTGGTCAAAAGCAAATTATTGAATTTGGTCTGAAACTCGACAGCAATCCTGAATTTACAGCAAGCGTACTTGTAGCGTATGCAAGAGCCGCACAACGCTTGAGCGTGGAAGGACACAAGGGAGCGAAAACGGTATTTGATATTCCGCTCGGTCACTTGTCTCCAAAATCTGCTGAAGATCTTCGCCGCGACTTGTTATAATTCTGATTCGTTCCAGTGATTTTATAGAAACAGCTCGTCCTTGGATGTATAGGACGAGCTGTTTTTTTGCTGTTGCTGTATACGATTCATACATTCATATGAATTGGCAGGTACTATCCTGCTTGTATCCCTGCCCGTGCTCTTGTGGAAATGGCACCCTACACCCAGTGTGAGGGAATGTTAAGATGATCCGGCAACTTGGTATTCACATTACCTTTGGCTGCATTAATCTGGGATTGCGTCAGGAAGATGCCACCTCTCAGGTCTGCATCGCCCAGATCCGTATCCCGCAAGTCCGCGCCAATCCAATCCGCATTTCGTGTATCTGCATATCGGAGATCGGCTGCGATCATTAAAGCCCCTCGGAAGCTTGCACCCCGCAGGTCAGCCCCTTTTAAATTGGCACCAAAAAAGTCACTTCCGGTACGTTTTTTACTCTTCTTCGACTGTCCTTGTCCTTGAGCGGTGGGTGGCACATTCGCGCGTACCATCTCACTTGCCTGGACCAAGAGTTGATTCACACTGGACCGATAATTGGCGATGTCCAGACGGAGGAGTGCCGCAGGCTCCAGATTGCTCAAGCGCTCAACCTCCTCATATAACTCACCAAATGCCGAGTGAAGGGATGACGTCTCCGGTCTCATCATCATTTCCTTCATATAACTGAGCAACTCGTGAAGTTGTCGCAAGGCAGGCAGACAATCGAACATCTCGTTTGCAGACTCTGGATGATCACGCCAATCTTTGCCCGCGTAGGTCACTTGGGACAGCTTCTGTCCAGCTCCGAAACAGTCGTATACCGTGCAACCTTTGAACCCTTTCTGCCGAAGCTGGGTATGGATACCGCAGCGATTGTCCGTGCGCAGATTGGGACAGGGTGTGCCGCTGGCTTTATCAAAAGCAAAGTCAGATGACTTGCCATAGGGCAAGGCAACACAGCACAGGCCAAAACATTGCTCACAGTCTGCGCTAAGATGAGGACTCGCAGTGCTGGCAAATGGTTGGTTAGACAATGTAAACACTTCCTTATAATAGTACAAATAGATGGAATTACGTCAGTACCACTTTACCATTGCATTGCGATTAGAGCAATTGAAGACAAGGAAAAAAGGGCAGTTACCCAAATGGATGGGAACGCCCTTTGATCGTGGAGAATCACGTATTTAAATTAAACTACACCTTGAGCAATCATGGAATCCGCTACCTTGAGGAAACCGGCGATATTCGCTCCGGCTACGAGGTTGCCTTCACAGCCATACTCTTCAGCAGCTTCTACACAGCTGGTGTAGATGTTCTTCATGATGTCATGCAGCTTGGCGTCTACTTCTTCAAATGACCAGGACAACCGCATGCTGTTCTGTGACATTTCAAGAGCAGACACGGCTACACCTCCGGCATTAGCCGCTTTGGCTGGACCGAACAGCACGCCTGCACCGTGGAAGACGTCAATGGCAGCCAGGGTGGAAGGCATATTCGCCCCTTCGCCAATGGCCTTCACGCCACCTTTGATTAGAAGGGCCGCAGCTTCTTCATCGATCTCATTTTGCGTTGCACATGGAAGAGCAATATCACAAGGGATAGACCAGATGCCTTCACAGCCTTCGGTATATGTAGCATGCGGGTGTTCTTTGATGTATTCGCTGATGCGAAGACGATCAACCTCTTTCAGACGTTTCACAGTATCCAGGTTGATTCCTTGTGGATCGTGTATGTAGCCACCTGAGTCACTACACGCCACGACTGTAGCTCCAAGCTCCTGTGCCTTCTGAATGGCATAGATGGACACATTACCAGAGCCAGAGACAACGACTGTGCTGTCTTGGAAGCTGAGCCCCTTGGATTGCAACATCTCCTTCACGAAGTACACACAGCCGAAGCCAGTAGCTTCCTTACGTGCCAAGCTTCCTCCGTACAGCAGACCTTTTCCTGTCAATACGCCTGCCTCATGCCCGCCATGAATACGTTTGTATTGGCCGAACATGTAACCGATTTCCCGTGCGCCAACACCAATGTCACCTGCCGGTACATCCGTATCGGAACCGATATATTTGTACAGCTCTGTCATGAAGCTTTGCGTGAAACGCATGACTTCCAGATCCGATTTTCCTTTGGGATCGAAGTCAGAACCACCTTTACCGCCGCCAATGGGCAGACCGGTCAAAGCATTTTTGAAGATCTGTTCGAAGCCAAGGAACTTGATGATGCCCGAGTATACAGAAGGATGGAAGCGAAGTCCGCCTTTGTAAGGGCCAATGGCACTGTTGAATTGCACCCGGAATCCACGGTTAACCTGAACTTTGCCCTGATCATCTACCCATGGGACACGGAATGTGATTACACGTTCAGGTTCAACAAGCTGTTCCAACAGACTATGGTTCTTATACTTGGGGTGTGCTTCAATAACAGGAATAAGGGAATCCAGAATTTCTTTGACAGCCTGATGGAACTCATCTTCGTGCGGATTTCTGGCGACAACCGACTCGTAAACGGAATGAACATATTCTGCGGCAGTAACTTGAACGGACTCTGTAGTTTCTTTTGTTATCGTGGACACTTTTTCGATGCACTCCTTTATTGTGTTAAAGTCTGTAGAGGCTTGTTTGCATAAATTGAATAAAAGTTTGTAGTTAAATATACAGGAAAGCAAATAAAAATACGAGATGAAAATTCATAAAATGTTTTTTATGCAGTAATTAAAATGTTCTATGGATCTATCATATGATGTGAAGAATTAAGTTATTAAATGGAAGATATGACCACAAATGATAATAAAAAAGCAAGTTAGACGAATATACTGGATTAAAATATTAGTTTTGGTAAGATGGTAAGAAGGTCTCGTATTCCGGGATCTTTTTAAAATATAAAGGAGGAAAACAAGATGATGAAGAGAAACATGCCAATCAACATGGAGAACAAGGCTTGTATAGGGGGTGAAATTTATTATGAACCATAGGACCTCCCGCCATAATTGCAGAGAGAAGCTGGTGAGCCAGCTATTTACATTCGGTGAAGAGAAAAGAACATTTCTCGACGCCTATTTCGACGCGCGTGATCCAGAGCGGATACAATTGGAAAAACAATTGTCCGCATATACAGAGTATGTGGAAAAACTGCTCCTGGGTCCTGATGAAGATCTGGACTCAGCTGTATTGATCGGCAGTCATATTGATTTTGAATATCTCGATTTTCATACGTCAGATTCTTTCATGATTGTCATGCCAGAGGATACTAATCCTGATGAGGGTCGTATTTCCTTCCTCTCTCCAGTAGGGAGTCAATTACTGCTTGGCAGTAAAGGGGAAGTTAAGTCTGTTCATACACCATCAGGTTCCATGAGAATCCGCATTACGGGGATCGAGCTGAAAAGCGAAACCTTGAACGAGCCGGCGCTAGGGG
This sequence comes from Paenibacillus sp. 10L310, assembly GCF_056395745.1. Lineage (NCBI taxonomy): Bacteria > Bacillati > Bacillota > Bacilli > Caryophanales > Paenibacillaceae > Paenibacillus > Paenibacillus sp. 10L310. Next base: position 299,216 of record NZ_JBFTKC010000004.1, read on the forward strand.
GTGCAGATCATGCACTTTAAAGAGACGGACTTACCAGGGATTGGACGTAAATACTGGCTGCATACCCGTAGTGGTGAGCATTTGGTCATAGTGATTCATAACGACGAGCGACGTGACCTGTTCCATATGGAGTCGGGAGATACACCTGAAGAGGTGGGTGATATGGTATCTCTTGTCACCCTGGACGATGATGAAGCCCGGGCGGTAGCCGCTATTGTTGGTGGTATGACCTATAAACCGAAGTTTCAGGATGAGCGTGAAGTGATGCTTGAAGGGCTGTTAATCGAATGGCTACGGATTGAGCCTCACGCCGCAAGCGTAGGCATGACGATTGGTGAACTGGATATCCGTCAGGCCACGGGCGCCGTAATTCTCGCTGTTGTGACCAAGGATAAGGAGAAGCATTTTAATCCAGGCCCGGATTATGCTTTTACCGCTGGAGCTACAATTGTAGTTGCCGGTGAACGGAATCAGATCAAACATCTCAAACAATTGTTAACTGATGGACGGACTTAGCCTATGGATATGCTCATATTCGAAGTGGGAATTGCCGTTGCGCTGATTACACTTACTGGGCTGATATCTTCACGATTACGATTTTCGGTCATTCCTTTCTATATCCTGATTGGTATGGCTGTTGGACCACATGCACCACAAATTGGCATAGTGGATTTACGTTTTATCGAAAGTTCGACCTTTATTGAATTTATGGGCAGGCTTGGCATTTTGTTTCTGCTATTTTATCTGGGTTTGGAGTTCTCGGTCTCCCGGTTATTAAAGTCTGGCAAAGCCATTCTGACCGGGGGCATGTTCTATGTGGGCCTGAATTTTGTCTCTGGATTGCTGTTGGGGTGGTTCATGGATCTGCCCCTTCAGGAGACACTTGTTGTCTGCGGGATCATGACCAGCTCTTCTACAGCCATTGTAGCTAAAGTGCTCGTTGATCTGAAACGCACGGCAAACCCTGAAACAGAGATTATTATGGGCATGATCATGTTCGATGACTTGTTCATCGCGATTCATATCTCTATCCTGACCGGGCTTGTGCTCAGCGGGGCAACTTCATTCTTAAGTGTTCTGTTAGTATCGCTGTCTGCCCTGCTGTTTATTGTGCTGTTCCTGATTATTGGCAGGAAAAGCATCAAATATATTGATAAGGCACTGAATATCAAGTCATCAGAGTTGTTTCTGCTTACCGTCATGACACTGCTCTTCCTGGTAGCAGGTTTCTCGGAGACGCTGCACGTAGCGGAAGCTATTGGAGCGTTGATGATGGGGCTTGTCTTAGGCGAATCAAGACATGTGAGTCGGATTGAACATCAGATCATGCCTTTCAAAGATTTTTTTGGTGCAATTTTCTTCTTCAGTTTTGGCCTGACCATCGAGCCGGCTTCACTTGGCGGAGCTGTTGGGATGACGATTATTGCCGTTATTCTGACGATTGCCAGTAACTATGGTGCAGGTATGATCGCTGGCAGACTGGCTGGAATGAGCCCTAAGGCCTCATTGAATGTGGGCTTTACCCTGGTCTCGCGGGGCGAATTCTCCATTATCATGGCGAACATCGGCAAGGCCGGAGGGCTGATGGCATCTATCCAATCGTTTGCCGTGTTGTATGTGTTAATTCTGGCTGTGCTGGGGCCTATCCTGACCAAAGAATCTCCGCGGATTTACGCATCGTATGAGCGACTAAGGAAGCGGATGAAACGAAGGGAAACGGGTTGAGTCAAACGCTGTCTGTCCTAGGACAGACAGGTTATTCTGACCGTAGTGTTTAATAGGCGCCACACCATTTGGAGAGCGAAATTACTCCAGGGTGTGGCGTTTTTTTATTACTGGGAACCCATCCAATACAGCCTTGTTATTATACCTACTTCACCCAATTATGTTATGTATCCATATCTTGTGCGTGGTCGTGAATGTTTAAGTCCACGGGCAGGACTATAGATGTGATTTGGTAGAGAGGGATTGAAAATAAGAAGTTATTATGTAAAATAATGTTATATTCAAATCTAGTAGTTGAACCAACCATTTACACGAGAACGTAGAGGACAGAAGAAACCTGAAGAAGCGGAGCGTTCGCCTTTATCAACAGATTTTCACCTTTGTAAAATTGAATCAAAAAATCTGGGGATAACAGTGATCGGAAGGTTATTCTGTCATCGGAGTGGCAAGTGTAAATATTCTTTAGTTCAACTTATGTTTCAATGTAACAGAAGGTAGAATGACGAGGAGGAATAGCTCATGAACAAGAAAAGTAGATTTCAACGGTTAAAATGGGCCGGTACAGGGATGTTGCTCAGTCTCGTATTATTTGCTCTGCCTGCATCTGCTGCATGGAACGATACATATCAGGGTTACGCGACGTATACAGGCTCAGGTTACTCGGGAGGTGCAGTGTTGCTTGATCCCATCCCGGCGGACATGAAGATTACTGCACTTAATCCGTTTCAACTCAATTATAACGGTGTCAAAGCTGCTTTAGCGGGAGCCTATCTCGAGGTGCAGGGCCCTAAAGGCAAAACAACCGTCTATGTAACAGACCTTTATCCAGAAGGCGCCAGCGGAGCGCTGGATCTCTCACCGAATGCCTTTAACCTGATCGGTGATCCAAAGGCAGGTAAAATCGATATCAGCTGGAAAGTGGTCAAAGCTCCAATTCAAGGCAACGTCTCTTATCGGATCAAGGAAGGCAGCAGTCAGTGGTGGGCAGCCATTCAGGTTCGTAATCACAAATATCCGGTGCTGAAGTTCGAAGTGAAACAGAAGGATGGTACGTGGCTCAATCTTGAAAAGCAAGACTATAATCATTTCCTCGGAACTGGACTGGGCAAAGAAAAACTAAACGTTCGTATTACCGATATTCGCGGTCAGGTATTAAATGACACGATCCCGGCTCTGCCTAATGATGGGTCAGGCGGTGCATATATCGTACCGGGCAATGTGCAGTTTCCCGATTGACAGATATACGAAGGTGTTATAAAAAGAAGTATGGTCATAGACGTATTCTTAACGAAAAGTCGTACACTGTACGGCTTTTTTTGTATACGAGAAGAGGAGAATGTAACGTATGAAAAAAAGTTTGCCTTCATATCAGACAACACATCCCTATTGGAAACAGTATCAGGGCTTTTTCCCGGAAGAAGTGAGGTTAGGGGAGCATACAGCTCCTGAGGAAGAATGGTGGGAGTCAAATGGGGTTCATCTGCATATCGATCGCTTGCCTGCGCCGGAGTCTTCAATCAAAATTCTGTTCATTCATGGTGCGGGAGGCAATGGCAGGTTGCTCGCTCCGTATGCCCGCATGTTGCAGCGACATGGATACGAGGTGGTATCGCCAGATCTTCCGCCATATGGGTTAAGTTACGCAATGTCTGGTACACGTATTAACTACGAACTATGGATAGAGTTGCTTGTGTCACTCATCGAACGGGAATACAAGAATGATGGCAAGCCAATCGTTGTATTGGGAAGTAGCATCGGAGGTATGCTTGCCTATCACACCAGTGCACGCAGCAAGCGTGTTAAGGGTTTGATCGCAACTACATTTGTAGACACGAGTAATCAGGAAATGCGAGATCAGCTTGCACCGAATCGTCTGGTAAGCCGGGCGGGAAAACGGATGATGGATCTGTTCCCTGGTCTGCTGAATCATGTACGTATTTCGGTCAAACAGGTATCCCGAATGCAACTGATTACTAATAACCAGGACTTAACCGGGCTTATTATGAATGATCCACAAGCGGCAGCTACACGTATTCCGTTGGAATTATTAAGAACATTCCTTAATAAAAAACCGGAGGTAAGCCCGGAACAGTTCAGCCAGTGTCCGGTCCTGTTGGTTCACCCTGAACTGGACCCCATGACACCGATCAGGTTCAGCCAATCTTTTTTTGATCGTCTGGTGGTGGACAAGGAATGTGTGATCTTGGAAGGGGCAGGTCATTTTCCTATAGAGCAGCCAGGGCTGAACCAGTTGGAGGTAGCGGTACTACGATTTTTACAACAAATTCAATGATGAACACAGGCTACTACACTGCTTCGCATAAGATAGTTTACATATCCTAAGTACGTAAAACACCTCCCACTAAGGGAGGTGTATTTGAATGTTTTTGATATGAATTGCACTACCGCCAACCTGAATCTGTGTGATTTCATTAGAGCTGTCCAGTGTTAATCTGGATCGGATCTCAGAGGGGCGGTTCATGGTATACCCTTGTCTGATCGTGTACGTGTGAAGATGAGGATCTGTAAGCTGGTTGTATTGGGATAAATAACAGAGCATGGCACCATTGGATGTGCCTGTCGCGCTCTCTTCCGGTATATCATAAAGCGGTGCAAAATTACGGCATTCTGCCAGAACGTCCTCAGCATCTGATTCGAGTGTAAACACATGATAACCTATGGCATGATGAGCCTTGCATATTTCAGTGATACGCTGGAAGTCAGGGTCGATTTTGGTCAGAACATTAACATCTCTAACAGCTATCAGGATATCGGGTAGCCCGGTAGATACGATCTGTACAGGTAGTTCGGCGTTCAAATCCTCCATAGAAATACGTAACGAATCGGCAATCTGCTGTCGATCCACGATCTCCCCAAACTCCGGCAACGTCTGAGACAGATAGACTTCTCCATTGACTTCGATATCAACTTTAAGAATTCCGGCCAGTGTCTCCAGTGTATATGTACCAACATTAACGAGATGTTGTGTCTTCATTAGATAAAATAAAGCAATTGTGGCATGTCCACATAGATCGACTTCATCACTTGGGGTGAAATAACGTACTTTGAAATCAGCCTGATCCGACGGCATGACAAACGCAGTCTCTGAAAAACCGACTTGTCTGGCAATCTCCTGCATCTGGGTTTCAGACAAATGCGCTGCTTGTAAAACAACACCTGCGGGGTTTCCGCCATGAGCCTTGTCCGAAAATGCATGTAATGTACTTACTTCCACTTCCATCGTGTTACCTCGCTTGTTAAGTTATTGGGTTAAGATTTAACGTAATCGATAATCGATATTATATCACGATTGTTGAACGGGCTTGTGAATCCCAGATTGCTGTGAATTTTGAATGAATAGGTCAAGTGACGGCAGGGAAAGGGTAATGAAGGGAGAGAGCATAACGATAATCCATTGGAAAGGCTGGGATCTCTAATGAAAGCAATTGTGATTGAGGAATTTGGTGGAGCGGAACAATTGAAGGAAAAGGAAGTAGCCAAGCCAGTATGTGGAGTGAATCAGGTGTTAATTCGAACACATGCCACGTCGGTGAACCCGGTGGACTTCAAAATCAGACAAGGTGATATGAAAGAAGCAGCGGAGAATTTTCCGTTGATTCTGGGCGGCGATGTTGCGGGTATTGTGGCTGAAGCAGGTTCAAATGTCACGCGGTTTAGAGAAGGTGATCGGGTATTTGCGCGTCCGCGTCAATTCGGAACTTATGCAGAATATGTTGCTGTTGATGCAGACATTATTGCCCGTATACCGGAGAGCTTGAGTTTCGAGGAAGCGGCAGCGATCCCCCTGGCAGCGATGACGGCTTGGCAAGCCCTTGTGGATCATGGACGTTTAGGCAAAGGGCAGAAGGTACTCATTCATGCTGGTGCAGGTGGTGTGGGAACGTATGCCATTCAGATTGCCAAGTCCCTCGGCGCTGAAGTGGCTTCCACGGCAAGTGAATCAAACGAAGCGTTGCTTCGCTCGTTGGGTGTGGATCATTTTATCAACTATAAAAAAGAAGATTTCTCGGAGATTCTCTCCGGTTATGATGTTGTGCTGGACACCATGGGCGGTGATATTCAGCGCGATAGCTTCAAGGTGTTAAAGTCTGGCGGGCATCTGGTATCCTTGGTGGAAAAACCGGATGAGAAGCTTGCCAAGGAAGCCGGAGTAACGGCCAACGTCTTCATGATGGAGCCCAAAGGGGATCAACTGGATCAGCTGGCTGAACTGGCTGCGGAAGGCAAGCTCAAATCGATTATTGATGGAACGTACCCGCTAACTCAACAGGGAGTAAGGGAAGCACATGAGAAGAGTGAAACCCATCATACCCGCGGGAAACTGGTTATTCAGGTGCAATAGAATTCATTAACTCGTAGAAGTATTTGGACTCATGAGTCTGATATAGATTGTACCAGGCCTGTAAGGTTTCTGGTGCAAAGACATTCAACAGCTTTAACACATGCATTGTAAATTCTAACGGAGCTATTCCAGATGCAGTAACTAGATTTCCATCGGTTACTGCAGGCTCCGTTACATAATAGGTTTCTCCTGTATAATCTGGGCATATCATCTTCAGGTATTCTAAATCATTGCTTGTATGCTGTCTGGAATCCAGTATCCCTATTTTTGCAAGTGCAACTGTCGCACCGCAAATCGCCGCAATAACCGTACCCTCTTCTATAGAGGCAGCAACTTTTTTCAATAGGGGATCATGGATGGTATCCATCCAGGTGTTTCCTCCTGGAAGAATGATGACATCGTCACCTTTCAATGTACATTCATCAATAGAAATATGAGGAAGGATGTTCAATCCGCCCATGGTAGTTACCGGATGTTTATCCACGCCTACGGTTACGACCTGTAAAGGCTGGATCTCTTTCCTGAAATACCTTCCCGAGTTCAATTCAGCAGTTAGATAGCCTACCTCCCAATCTGCCATCGTATCAAATACATATAGATATACGTTCTTCGTTTGCATCATACATGCTCCTTTTGTTTTCATGATTGAATGGATTACTCTTGTATTATAAATTAACTTCACTGACATCTACGGTCAGTGAAGTTTTTAAATTTGAAAATTAACAGCCCTAAGAACCAATATAGGGACTGCTCCCCAATTGTAGTGGAATAAGATATAATAGGAGAAATTTATTCCATTTTGTGCATGAGGTGATTAGGATGTCCAACGAACTCATTCAAGCCATTCAATTGTTAAAAGAAAAGAAATGGGTGGATTTGACCCATACGTTTGGTCCAGGCTCTCCACATTTTTCAGCTTTTGAGGCAGCACAATTCGATACACTGTTTGATCACGATCAAGGTTTCTTTGCCCAGAGCTTCAAGTTCCCGGGTCAATACGGGACACATCTTGATGCGCCGATCCACTTCGTTCGGGATACCCGGTATCTGGATGAACTAGGTTTGAAGGAGCTTGTGCTCCCGCTTGTGGTCATTGACCAGTCTGCCAAAGTAGAGAACAATCCGGATTTCACACTGGATGTGGAGCATATTCTTGAATTTGAAAGAGAGCATGGCCTGATTGAAGCTGGAAGCTTTGTGGCCTTACGTACCGATTGGAGTAAACGCTGGCCTAACCATGAAACATTTGATAACAAGGATGATAAGGGCAACAGTCATGCACCCGGATGGTCGGTTAGTGCGCTCATGTTTTTATTTGAGGAAAGAAAAATACAAGCGATCGGTCATGAAACCTTTGACACGGATTCAGCGGTGGATTATCAGAAGAATGGGGCACTTCTGGCAGAATATTATGTACTTGCCCAGGATACATACCAGGTCGAGCTGTTAACAAACCTGGATCAGATGCCGGCTAAAGGCGCGGTAATCTTCAACATTGTACCCAAAGCGGAGAGAGCTTCTGGTTTTCCAGTTCGATCCTTTGCCATTCTGCCGTAATACGGGGTAGATCAAAAGCGTAGCTCTTTGATACGGCTCATCGTAAATCATTCTATAGCTTATTGAAATTGCTTGCAGATTTAATATTGACGGTAATTGCAATTTAGCCTCACGTAATGTAAAATTACTTAACGGAAAAACATGGAAGGGGTGGGGGTATGAGGTGGAAAAGTAAGACTTATATTCAGTCGACTTGTGTAATTTCATATTTCCATTCCATTAGGACACTAAAGCATTTATTGCTTTAGTGTTTTTATTTTATGGGGGTGTATTAATTGTCAAGGTATAAAAGAGTTCTCGTTAAGCTAAGTGGCGGAGCAGTCGCCGGAAACTCTGAATTTGGTTTTGAACCGGAAAGATTGGACCAAATCGCTGATGAAATTATGTCAATAGTAAACTTAGGAGTTGAAGTATCATTAGTTATTGGTGGGGGTAATATTTTTCGAGGTAATATGGCGGAAAGCTGGGGGATAGAAAGGGCAGAAGCTGACAACATTGGAACACTTGCGACTGTAGTAAATAGTTTAATGCTTCGTGGAGTTCTTAAAGCCAAGACCAAAAAGGAAGTACGGGTAATGACCGCTATACCTATTACTTCAGTTGCAGAACCATACATCCGTCTAAGAGCAGTTCACCATCTAGAGAAAGGCTATATTGTAATTTTTGCAGGAGGGAACGGTCAACCTTACGTTACAACAGACTATCCTTCAGTACAAAGAGCCATTGAGGTTAATTGTGACGCCTTATTAGTTGCAAAGCAAGGTGTTGATGGTGTTCTTAATGCAGACCCTAAATTTGATAAAAATGCAAAGAAATTTCGTTCGCTTCATTACAACGACGTTTTAGAACGCAACTTAAAGGTAATGGACCAATCAGCTTTCATTTTGGCAAGAGACTACAATTTGCCAATGCATGTGTTTAACTTCGATAAACCAGGTTCGATGAAAGAAATCTGTGAGGGTAAGAATAATGGTACGATAATTAGTGGCGAATCAATTTTAGAGTTGGAATGAAGTATGTTAGAAATACTACTCTTCCTTGATTTAGCGGAACGATAGTTCCACAAAAGAGAAGTTCTATTCAAAATCCCACTCGGCCATGGAGTGGGATTTTGTTTATGTTGATATGTATATCTTGTGATCAAAAGATACTTTATGTTTTGATTCATTACGGTGATCCGTATCATAGGTAGAAGTACAGAACGTTACGCTAACGGGAAACGATAGCTCAATAAATCCAACAAAGCATCTGACCAACGTGATCGGCTGCTTTAGTTCAACTAACGGGCAGGATAGTTTAGGAATAGTCCAAGAATAGTTTGCCACCACAGTTGTTTTTCTTAAGCTATTGGGCAGAACTCTTTCAATATGTGTTAATATAAATCAAAATATGGGTTGTTAATCGGTCAGGAATGCTACATGCTGAAGCATTACATACAAAATTTCTCGTTTTGTACTTGAATTTCTAGACAAAATAGAGCATTTCTAAACAAGAAGGTGTTTAACGGTTCTTTTATACTGTAGGAGAAAGGAGATGAGAGATCCTGGAGATGCTTAAGCAGCTTAGTCAATCCATTGATTATGTGGAGCAACATCTGCACTTGCCGATTGAGATTGAGGACATTGCTAGGTCAGCAATGAGTTCAAAATATCATTTTCAGCGAATGTTTCATGCAGTAACCGGTGTTACCGTGACTCAGTACGTGAGGAATAGGCGGCTAACGCTTGCGGCGCAGGAGTTAGCGGGAACGGATTGTAAAGTCATTGATGTCGCGCTTAAGTACGGTTATGACAGTCCGGCGGCATTTACAAAAGCTTTTCGGCGGATGCATGGGGTAACACCTCTTGCGGCTAAGAAAATGAATGTGAAACTTAAAGCATTTCCTCGAATTTCCTTTCAAATTCAGATTAAAGGGGAAACCGAGATGAATTATCGAATCGTGGAGGAAATGGAATCAACAGTATTTGGTAAGAACGTTACTATCCATAAAGATGCCTATGAGGAGATACCCGTGTTTGTGGAGGTAATTTGGAGGAATGGTATTCATGATCAGATTAACGAGTTGGTAGGGAGACCAGCGGGATCATTGCTGTACGGTTATCATTTCGACTTTGACGAGGATGGGTCAAAGTGCTATTTGTTGGGAGCGGAACTGCCGGAAGGAAAACAGGTTCCAGATGAATTTACCGTCCTTAATGTTCCTAGTCAAACTTATGCGGTATTCGATAGTCGTGAGACGATTCCGAACGATGTAGAAATCGGATTGGGTATTCAAAATATCTGGAAACGCATCTACACAGAATGGTTCCCCTCGGTGAGTTTTGAACAAGTTGAAGGGCCATGTATAGAGAAGTATTACTGGGTTGATGACACGCACAAAGATTCAATCTGTGAGGTATGGATTCCGGTTAGTAAAAAGTAGAGACGGTTTCTTCCAGTTATTGGTCACCATTAGGTGGCCATTTTTTAATTAATACAATCAATGTCAAGTGTTTGAAGGACTTTGATGAACGATAAGAGTAAACTAATTATTATAATTAGCTCCAATATTTCTTTATTAAACTAACGGGAAACGTTAACTCAATAAAACTAAGAAAGCAGCCGATCATTGTGATTGGCTGCTTAGTTTGACAAGGTACTTAGATTGGTCGAACTGGGCGGTTTTGTACAGTGTGAGGAAGTGATCAGCTAGTGGAGTTGGCAATGAGCTCAAGCTCGGTTACAACTTCATCAAGCGGCTTCCTGATATCGATCTCAACAGTAGCTCCAGCACGTAAGAGAGGCTCAACACTAGCGACGTTTTGTATAATTTCTTCACGTTGATCGACGGTTTTTCCATAATCGTTCGTCTTACGGGAAGCTACACGTTCAAGGATTACTTCGAGGGGGGCACTTAACAACACTACTGCATCAAACAGCGGGTAAAACTTCCCCTGATTTGATACACAACCCGAAATGAATAAAGTACCTTCGCTATGTTCAGTGAGCAGCTCATCAATTCGATTCTCGTGCCATAACCACCCAGAACCATCCACATTCTCACTCCAACCATCATAATCGGTATCGATAATTCTATGCCCCCTATGAGCAAGTTCGCTTAGAACCGTTGATTTACCTGTACCCGACATCCCTGTCACCAGAATTATCACCTTCTTTTTTGATACTGAACCCGAAGTATTTGTCATATTTTCACTCCCTTTATAAGAAAGTCCTTTGGACTAGATTAACACATAAAGGCAATAAACTGGCAAGAGGCAAGTAAGCTTATCAGGAACCAAGTTCAGCTAGGATTTGACCTATTGGAAGCATAAATGTTTACTTTGGCAAACTTATGGGTTGAGTCACAACTAATGAATTCTAAATAATTCACTTATGTAAATAGCAAGGGAGGCGTATTCCGCCTCCTTTTTATGTTGTTACTTTTGATCCGAGTGAGGATCTTGATTAAATCTTTGAGAGATTTTTTTCTCTGTTTTCTTACGCCGTATCCAGCGCTTGAGTATGCCTTCTTCTTTGCGTTCTTGCAGTGTTTCCTTCAAACCTTGAATCATAAATTCCGATCTTCGTCTGTCATCCCGACTAATCTCGCGTAATTCCTTAATAAATTTGTCGTCCATATCTGCCTCTCGCTTATTCAGGATAATCCCATTATACCGAACGTACGTTCTTTTATCAAGTTTTTCCATTACGAATGATTTTCGAGACCAATATAGTGAAAAGAAGCACAGGAACAATACGCGGCATGTGTGAGAATGGTACTAGAGGGTTTGAGCATAATCCTCCATATATGAAGTTGAGAAACGAGAGAACGGAAGGAGCCATTCATGATGAAGCAACGTATAGGCAGATCGTGGTTACTCATGTTGATGCATGGAATGCTGGGGATTGGGGCGATCATTGGAGGCATCATTTTAATCATAGACCCATCCGGAAGTATGGTGAATTTGCCCGCATCTTTGTTAGAGAATTCTCCGTTTGCCAGTTTTTTGTTCCCGGGGATCATCCTATTGCTGGTTCTTGGCGTGATGCCTACAACGATTGCTATTTCGCTCATCCGCTACGTTCATTGGGGGATGGGTGAGAGAATGAATCTCTATCCTGACCGCTATTGGGCTTGGACTTTTTCGTTGTATACGGGGTTTGCTCTCATCATATGGATTATGGCGCAGGTGTACTGGATTCAGGATGTCTCTATCATTCACTTGGTCTATTTTGCATGGGGAGTGGGTATTCAAGTTGTGACCTTATTGCCCGGGGTACAGCGAATCTATTCAAAATAAACTGCTTGTATATTGAACAAACGGCTGCCGAAAGAATCGTTGAATGATTCTTTCGGCAGTTATTTTTTATAAGCATCGAGATAATACGTGTTGTTGTAGTCATGTTGTCCACATGTTCCTTGGACTGAAAAGGGCTCGGATAATTCTAAATCATATTGACAAAGAACCATTATTCTCGCATACTTACGTAATATACTTTATAAAGTCTGTTTATTAACTAGAGGAATAGTCACATGTGGTAAGTATCGCAAAATCATAATCCGCATGAAACAGGGAGGTAAGTATGGATGGTCTACGTTATTATGGCAGTTATAATTTGGGCAGGTACCTATGCAAGTATGGCCTTGTCAAATCAGCCGATGGAAGTGAAACCTGTGAAATCGATGGATGATTTGTTTGAGTGAACAAAGTAGCTCTGCCGATTTCGATCCATTGCCAGCACGATGGAACTCATGTGTTCGGGTAAGGCATTATGTTATGATATGGTGTGAATGACATCCATACCATTGCTTTGGCTCAATTGAACCAGAGTAGAAACGAGAGGGTTATGAAAAAAGCCAACGCTACAATGATGAAATACATCAATTTGAATAATGTGCGTGAAGTCATGCAGCAGATTGAGACGGCGACCAAACCGCAATTAGCTTTATTAACCAATCTTAGTGTTGTTACCATTAATGCGCTGATTCAGGAATTATGTGATGGCGGAGAGTTGTTTCAGGATAAAGTGGTTCCCTCTAACGGCGGTCGTCCTGCTCAGGCATATCGATATAATTATAACTTCAAGCTTGCTTTGGTTCTTTACATCAAAGAGATGAAAGGCCAGGAGTTGATTTCGGCGACGGTCATGAATCTGGAGAATAAGGTTGTGTTGAAGGAAGAGCGCATCTTGCCTGCTTTTGATAAACAGCATATGCTGCAACTTATCGCGCGTTTCATTAAGGAATATCCCTCCATTGATATGATCGGCATCGGTATTCCGGGGCAAGCCGTGGATGGGGACATCACGGTGAGCAGTCATGAAGAGCTTATCCATTCACATCTGATACGGGAGATCGAAAGCGAGTTTCAATTGAACGTTCTCGTGGAGAATGATGTTAATGCAGCGATTAGCGGATACTGTACACAGCATGCGGATATGAAGGAACAGAGTGTAGCAGGAATTTATTTTCCGAACCGATACCCGCCGGGTATGGGGATGATGTTGAATGGACAGATGATCCGTGGGAAAAACGGGATGTTTGGTGAGATCAAGTATCTTCCTTATTCACCTGATTGGCACCGTGACATGAGCAAAGATGATTTTGTAGTGAACGTATGTCACATCTTGCAAACGATTAATGCCGTCGTTGCCCCGCACCAGATTGTCATTTATCAGGAACGGGTGGAGAGAGAAGAGCTGGATTTGGCGTGGAAACAATACGGGAAGGATCACCCCATGCCGTCGTTGCCCGAGATTGTACATCAGGATTCGTTCCAACATGATTTTGATGCTGGGTTACGAGGAATGGTGCTTCAGGCGTTGAAGTCAGGCATTCTATCAGAAGCCTTATAACCCACAGTTCATGTCTGTGGCTTTTATTTTATAAGCTAACCCTTGTAGAGGAGGATTCATGATGCGTGAAGAAGAGAGAATCATGAAAGGCGTGTTGTTCAGTCCAAGTGATCCCGAATTAAAGATCATCAAAAGGCGGGCCCATAATCTCAGTCAGCGTTACAGTCAGACCTTTGAAGAACAGACTGAGGAAAGGGATCAGATATTACAACAGTTAATGGGGCAGATCGGTGAAGGTGGATTCATGCAAGGCCCCATCTTCTTTCATTATGGTGTGCATACCCGGATAGGCGAGCATTTCTTCGGTAATTACAATCTGACGATACAAGATGACGCACAAGTGACGATCGGGGACTATACCAGTTTTGGACCCAACGTTACGATTGTTACCCCCATTCACCCCATGATTGCCAGCGAGCGGAGACAGATGGTGGACCAGAACGGTGATGTGAAGTCGCTATGTTATGCCAAACCGGTCACGATTGGTAACGATGTATGGATCTCGGCAAACGTCACAGTGTGCGGGGGCGTAACGATTGGAGACGGCTGTGTGATTGGAGCAGGTAGCGTGGTGACTCGTGATATTCCACCGCATTCTTTTGCAGCAGGCGTACCGTGCAAAGTTATTCGCAAAATTACTGATGCGGACAGCATGCGAAATTATCCCGATGTTCTGGCAGATTGCCGTGTGCTGGAAGAATAAAAAAGGCTACTATCAGGATCAAACACATGATTCTGATAGTAGCCTTTTTGTTGGTATGCGTTTACTTGGAGGCGTTGTAGTTACTCAAGAATTCTTTTACTTTTGCAGGATCAGCTTTCAATTCATTCCCGGTCTGAACGAGCGGGCTTACTGTAGAGTATGCTTTGAGTTTGTTGTTCTTGTAGAAACTCAAAATCTCATCCTGATTAATGGAGTACAGCACGGCTTTTCTCAGGTCACTGCTCTTGGCAACTTCACGATTGGCCGTGTTAAACAACAGATAGGAGACAGCGTTACTTGGCAGACTTTGCAGTTTCAGTTTGCTGTCATTTTCGATGATGTCATACTTGGTTTCAGGTACACCGTAGTATAAGTGAATTTCACTGCTACGAAGAGCAGAGAGGGCGCTGTCTGCATCCGCGATGAATCGGACGTTAACCTGAGCAATTTTCGGCTCATCTTCCGTGCCTTTACGGTAAGCCGGATTTTTTAAGAATACACCTTCATAGTCATTTTTATAAGACAAAATATAAGGTCCGCTAGTATAAAGGGTGTTATTGTATGCTGCGCCTTCAGTCACGGTGTTCTGATCACCGTAAGGAATATCTTTGTTGACGTCAAAGGAATCTACATCATATGTGTTGATGCTCTCCACCTGTTTTTTGGACACGATACCCGCAGATTGGTGAGCTAGGTAGTTCAGAACTTGCGGGAAAGGTTCAGTTGTTGTCAGTTTAACGACCTGATATTTACCTGCGCTATTATCTGCTTTGGTTTTGTCCGTCACGAGTTCTGTAATTTTGCTGCCCAATCCTTGTTCCAATGCTTCGAGGATTGTGCCGTTACCGCTGGATTGTTTAATGGATTGTAATGCACTCAGATCCGTTACAACCTCAGCTTCTTTGATGTGTTCATGCAGACTGTACGTCCGGTGATCCGGAACGGAATCTTTATTTTTAGCACGATCCAGGGAGAAGATCACATCATCTGCACCGACACGTTCTCCTGTATCTACAGCTTTTTTGTTATCAATCTTTGCAAAGTTGATATCGTCTCTGAGAATGAAGTAGTAGTCCGAATTACCTTCAGCAATACTGAAGTTATGGGACAGTGATCCATCTGCTGTCAGCTGATCGTCATCTGTCAAGTTAACGAGACGTACATACATATTGGTGTTCAACTGGTTGATGGAGCCGTCGTTTCCTTTGATTGGATCAAGGGAAGTCAGTACGGATGCACTTTGCGTCAGAATCAACGGATCTTTGGCATTTTTGGAGCTGTCCTTGAACTCAATCGGTTCCCAAGCCATGGCGCGGGATTTGGAGAGACGAACGGTGTCGACATTCAGAATGTCTTGGTTCACAGCCTGACTTTTCAGGGAAATGTACAAAGGAGCGATATACGCCTGATCCGTTACCAAGCGATCTTCCAATTGTTTGTACGTGTCTTTGTACTCATCTGGAGTTTGAGTAGCTGCCTGATCGATGAGCTTATCAAGTTCCCCATCGGCAAGGATACTGTAATCTCCACCTGTTTTGAAAAGGGAACGCACCGCATAATCGGGATTTCCCGTTACCGTTGTCCAGCTGGACAAGGCAATGTCATAATTCCCTGCATCCTGCTGGGATTTGAAGCTGCCGTAATCCGGCTGCAGGTTCAACTTCACATTGAAGCCGTTTTTAGTCAGCTGGTCGCGCACAATGTTTACATCATTTTCGGAAGAACTCATGGCGAGCAGTTCAATGTCAGCCGGTTTTTGTGCAGTTTCAGTTGTGTCCGCTGGTGCGGTCTCCGCCTGGGATTCAGTTTTCGTTTTTACACTGCAGCCGGAAATCACAATGACGAGAATTAATAGTAATGAGATCAGTGTACGTTTTTTCATGGGATTACCCTCCATATCTTGAATGTGTGATGTGTGATTTCTTTTTTTTCTATATCATTCATTTCAATGACGAATCAGTTATGCCTTTTCCAGCTTGGGATCAAGCGCATCACGCAGACCGTCACCGAGAAAGTTAAACGAAAGAACCAGCAGAATAATAGCCAAGCCTGGATAAATCGCCAGATAAGAGTGGGTCTCCAGGTATGTACTGCCGAGCTTCAGAATGTTACCCCATTCCGGAATATGCGGCTCCACGCCGAGTCCCAGATAACTCAAACTGCTGGTAGCGATAACCGCTCCACCAATCGTGAGTGTGGACTTGATAATCATGGGCGCAAGGGAGTTGGGAATAATGTGTTTGAAAATAATCGTACGATTGTTGTACCCCAGTGCACGTGCAGCTTCCACAAATTCAAAAGTAGATACATAGAGCACACTGGCTCTCATGGTACGGGCGTAAGTTGGAATCGAACCCAGACTCAGCGCCAGAATAAGATTGACCGTATTGGCTCCAAACGCCGCAATAATGGCAATGGCGAGCAGAATTCCCGGAATCGCATAGAGAATATCCAGCAGCCGCATGATGATGTTATCCGTATGCCTTCCGTAGAAACCGGAGAATGCTCCGAGGACTCCACCGATCAACACAGGAATGATGGTCGACATGCAACCTACGATTAAGGAGATCCGGGCACCAAATACAATCCGGGAAAACAAACATCGTCCGAAGTCGTCCGTTCCCAAGGGATACGCAAGGGAAGGGGGTTGAAGCAGAGCGGAGTAGTTGTTTTCCACAGCCATGCTGTAATCAAAAGTAAAGAAGCTGCAAATCGATATCGAGAACAGAAAAATGATAAAAAACAAACCGGACATGGCAGTCATATTCGGAGCAAGTCGCTCCCACAGATCATTCCAGAAGTTTGATTTTTGTTTCCCCTGTCTGCGAATGCGCCCAATAATGGAAATGCCGAGCAATAGGGCAAATACATTACCTGTGATTGAGGTCAGAATCAGTACTACACTGACACCGATCATCCAGCGAGGGAGGATAGAGGTCGCGTTATATCGGGATACGATAATCAGTACGACCAGGTCGATGACCAGAATAAATATGAGCACCGCCATAGCTGGCAGAAAGTTGTCAGCCACATAGGGTTTGAAAACATTTAACGCGGATACACCGATGACGAACAGCTGGGTTAACAGCATATATACCGCAAAGGTGTACTCCACATTCCTGGCTTTTCGAATCAGATGAAAGGCTGCCGTTACGATAAATATGTTGCCAGAAATGATGGCAAGTAGCTGAACCCAGGCTAACCTGCGGGTCAAAGTAGAGATCGTACCTGTACGGATCAAGTCTTTTCGAATCCGAAGGGTGATGACACTTTGGACCAGTGTGAAGAATACATAGATCCCAAGTATCGTTAGCAGAAATGGTTTGAACGTCTGCCCGCTCCAGTCATAACTGTTGAACAGCAACAAGGCAGTCAAGAGAAGGGACGTGATCCAGGCGAAGCTTGCCTGACTGTATTCTCGAGAAGACTTAAGCCGGAAACGCATTTCTTGTGTTAAGGACGAGTTTGTCATAATACACCTGCTTTAAGAGGTAGTTCAACACACACTTTAATATTGTTTCATCTTGGAGCGCACTCTTGGATCAATAAAAGCGTACAGCAGATCAACCGCTACATTGATAATGGAGATCGTAATTGCTGTGTAGATTACTCCGCCCATGATACTCGGAATATCGGGGATGAATTGTTTATCCACAATATAGCTGCCGAGACCGCTGATATTAAACACTTTCTCTGTCACTGCTGCCCCGCCAAGCATGGCTCCGAATTGAAGTCCAACCACAGTTACGATTGGAATCAATGCATTACGTACAGCGTGTTTCAGCATGACCTGACGTTCGCTTAACCCCTTGGCGCGGGCGGTCATCACATAATCCTCATGAATGACTTCCAGTGTAGAAGACCGGGTCATCCGTGCCACCGCAGCCGTAAGTCCTGTGCCCAGCACAATGATTGGCATAATGATCGACAGCCAGTTCTGCGGGTTGAAGGTGGCGGGAAGCCACTGTAATTTGATCGAAAAGTTCAGAATGAAAATAAGTCCTTGCCAGAAATTCGGGATCGATAATCCAATCAGAGCGATGAACATAAACGTATAATCGAACCATGAATTAGGCTTAATCGCTGAGATGATACCGATGGGCAATGCGATGACGAGTGCTAGCAGCAGGGAGATAACCGCCAGCGTCAATGTAATTGGAAACTTCCTTGCAATCGTTGCTGTTACGTCTTCATTTCCTGCAAAAGACTTGCCAAGGTCGAAGAGAGCAACTCCCTTAATATTGTTCCAGAGCTGTGTAAGATAAGGCTGATCCAAGCCATACACCTGATTGAATGCTGCAATCTGTTCCTGCGTTGCTGTCTCTCCGAGAATGTTAGCTGCCGGGTTGAACGGAGACAGATACAAAATCGTAAATACGAGTGTGGCTACGCCCAGAATGACAAATACCGTCATCAGTAATCTTTCAAATATGTACTTTAGATAAGGATTTCCATACAAAAAGAGGATGCCATACATCAGACAGCCAGGAATAATCGATATCGCGAAAAACCACGGTTTGTCGATAAGGGTGTGGAATGTATCGGCCATCGTAAGACGTTGACTTCCCTGTTCCTGAAGTATGCGAGAAGTCCGCTCCTTCAACTCTTTCTGAACCGTTTCTTCTAACCATTCCTCGGTCTGACGTCTGAATTCTTCCTCACTGACCTGCTGCTGGAAAAAACGATGTTTGCGTCGTAGCTGTACTTCGACTTCCAACTTCATCTTGTTCCGATAGGAAGAAGCGAGCAGTTCTTGCTCAGCCGTCTGCCTGGCGGCTACCCAGCCGTCATTTTTTCGATTCGAACGCCATATTAGAAACACGACCAGATTGATCGGTAATCCAAGAATGAACAGAACATATCGGTAGGAAGGATGAAGCAGCATTTTGCCATAAATAAAACTTAAATTGTGCACCAACCGCGAGAGTCTGTTGCTTTCTGCAAGATTCAAACCAAGCGTGCCTCCTTTCATTCAGGTTTAAATTGCATTATTCCGATTGATATAGTATATATTATTTAGGGTCTAAACAATTGTCAAGGAATTAAATGGTATACATATGAGATAAGTGAATGTGAAATACGGATGAGAGCTGGTGATAACATGGAACCTTTATTGAAAGTTAATGATCTATCGGTCTCTTTTCATTCTGGAGAGAGTGAGTTTCATGCAGTACGAGAGGTAAGTTTTGAAGTGCGCAAAGGAGAGACACTAGGCATTGTAGGCGAATCGGGTAGTGGCAAGAGTGTAACCGCACGTTCCATTATGAGGCTGCTTGCATCGCCGCCTTCACAGATGAAAAATGGAGAGATTCTGTTCAAAGGGGTCGATCTGGCGAATAAAACGCAGAAAGAGATGGAGAGCATTCGTGGGCGTGATATTGGCATGATCTTTCAGGACCCAATGAGTTCTCTTAATCCGACTATTAAAGTGGGTAAACAGATCTCCGAAAGTCTAATCAAACATCAGAAGGTGTCCAAAAGGGAAGCCAAGAAACAGGCGATTGCCATGATGGAGCGGGTGGGGATAACTCGTAGTGAAATACGCTACAACCAATATCCACACGAATTCTCCGGAGGCATGCGCCAGCGGGTCATGATCGGTATTGCACTTGCTTGTCGTCCTGAATTACTCATTGCCGATGAGCCGACAACCGCACTTGACGTTACGATTCAGGCACAAATTCTTAATTTGATGAAAGATATGCAGGACCAACTGGGCACATCGATTATCCTGATCACGCATGATTTGGGCGTAGTAGCAGGCATGTGTGATCGGGTTGTTGTTATGAAAGAAGGACAGATTGTGGAAACCGGGACAACAACAGAGATTTTTGCTAATCCCAAACACCCGTATACGATCAGACTTCTGAATGCATTACCACGTCTGGATCAGAAGAAAAAGCCCAAACCGGTATCGTTGGTCCCGAGAGATCTGGAAGACGATCAGCCGTTGCTTGAGGTGAAATCACTCAGACAACATTTTAATCTGGGCAAAGGTAACACCTTAAAGGCGGTTAATGATATTAGCTTTCATATTCGTCAAGGAGAGACGCTTGGCGTTGTAGGGGAATCCGGTAGCGGAAAATCAACCACGGGGCGTGCCATTCTGCGATTGCATGAGCCAACAGGTGGAGATGTACTGTTTAAAGGAGTCCCGCTCAATCGCTTGTCGGCTTCGGAGATGAAAACGATGCGTAGACATATGCAAATCATCTTCCAAGACCCCTATGCATCTCTGAATCCCAAAATGAGGATTATGGATATCATTGGAGAAGCGCTTGATATTCATCAACTTGCAGGCACTGCCGCTCAGCGGGAAAAGCGTGTGGAGGAATTGCTGGAGATGGTGGGTCTTGATCCCACCCATGCGCAGCGTTATCCACATGAATTCTCGGGTGGACAGAGACAGCGGATCGGTATTGCACGAGCTCTGGCTGTGGAACCTGAATTCATCGTATGTGATGAGCCATTGTCTGCACTGGATGTGTCGATACAGGCTCAGATCGTACAATTGCTTGAAGAGTTGCAGCAGCGACTCGGATTGACGTATCTCTTCATCGCGCATGACTTGTCCATGGTTAAACATATCAGTGATCGAGTGGCGGTGATGTATAACGGGAAAATTGTAGAGCTGGCCGAGAGTGAAGAACTCTATTCCAACCCGCAACATGCCTACACCAAGGCTTTGCTATCTGCTATTCCCGTGCCTGATCCGGCGGTAGAAGCGAAGAAAAAGAGACATGTTGTCAAAGAAACAACTAAAGAAAATGTTGAAGTAGAGGACCGTTATAATCTGGAACATTCCAAGTGGGTAGAAGTCACGGAAGGGCACTGGGTAGCCATATCTAGCTAGTGCAATATATAGTCTTTTTAACTACAAAAGAACCCCGACGATGATCTCCACAGATCGTTATCGGGGTTGAGTTATATGTTCTTCGTATAATGGCAGTAATCAAAAGCGATTATTTGAATTGAACCGATTTCTTGATGGTATCAATCTCGGCTTTGGTCTTATCATCCACGTAAGTGAATATGAAGTTGAAAGCATATCCTTCAATAATTGTACTATAGTAATCTTGAGTAACGGTTGAACCGTCACCTGGATCCATCGTGATTTGCATCAGATCCATCTCTTTACCACCGATGGTTTCCGTTGTCATTTCCTTATAATCGTAAGGGAACTGGCTATCCACCATGAATTTTTTGGTTGCTTCCAGGTAGTCTTTACCTGTACGAATGCCTTGCAACAAGCTTACTTTCTCAGCAACCGCAATTGCGGAAGGACCAACTTGGCCTGCATCTAATGGATACTTTGAAGCCATAAGCAGATTCAATGTTTTGGTCTGAGACAATTCAATTTGTTTTTTCTTTGTTTCATCATCACCAGCAATCGCTTCGGATGAAGCACTTGTCAGCTCATTCATGCCTGCAGCATCCTGGAACTCCCAAGCTTCCGGAAATTTCAGAGATACGCCAAAATAGTCATTGGTGTAAGAACCTTTTTCCGTAGTCCCCAGCTCAACGTCTTGTGAATTATCAGTTTCCTTGGATTCTTCGCTTGCTGGTTCTGTGTTCTCTGTTTCTTCTGTATTGGCTGTATCAGAATCAGTACCCGTCGTTGTTTCTGTCGGGGTAGGCTCTTCTGTTGCGGCTGTGTTATCTGCTTTGTCACCGCAAGCGGCTGCAACCAGCATAATCATAATGAGCATGGCGAATAAAGAAGCTTTTTTTGGAATTGTCATATTACCCTCCTGAAATGTGTGTGTTTGTTTCTCTCTCTACATGTTGCCTGCTTCCTAAATTGTAGCACAAACGTTCTCATATACTACCTATAGGAATCTATAGGGGTCTTCTATACATAAGACATTCGGCTGGCAATTGAAACAGCTTCTGTGCTGGATTGCACACCTAATTTGTTAAAAATCACTTTTTTGTGATGATTCACGGTGCATTCCTTGATCTTTAATTTCAAAGCAATGGCTTTTACCGTGAGGCCTCCGGCTATCATCTCCAGAATGGTTAACTGACGCTCGGTGAACTCCACCGCCGGTTTGTCGCACACTTCAGCAGTCTGTTGACTCTGATAACAGTTCTGCATGTACGCTGGAATTAGCTTGGCAATGGCAATCAGTTCACCTTGCATATCTGCATTAATGGTGGACACATCCAGATAACCGACATGTTGGGATGCAATGAACAGAGGTGCGGCGTAACAATGCCAGCTTTGAAAATAAGGACTTTCATGCTGCTTGGGCAGCAGCACTACAGGCTCGTTGCTGTCCATCGTTACAGATATGGCGTTAACTCCACAGCTCTGTGCAGTGAAGAACATGCCCGGACGAATGGGGGAATGTTCTACTACAGCTTTAAGATCTGAACTGTAATTCATCGAGAGGAGCACACCGTTGCTATCTGCGAGTAAAAAAAGATAAGTGCCCGTTAAATTCTCTTGGATAACCGAGATACTGTTCTGGAATGCATGAATCAGGAAATGATTGATTTTACGAAGCCTGTCCAGACTGGATTCTGGTAAATAGTCGAACGGAGCCGTTCCTGCTGCATGCGAGCAATTCGGAGACTCTTCGTGTCGTGAGGCAAATGTAATGGCAGGCATGTTGTTTCCTCCTTGCTGCACAGTTCTCATCCAATCGTTTGAATGACGTGTCCTTCCTGGTCCTTGATTTCTGTTCTAACAATCTGAACGATAATATGATCCAATGAAGTTATCTCAAATGTCCCTTCAACCGGACGAAGGTTCTCTGCCAGCTCCTCAACAATTTGTTTGTTCACCGTCAGGGTAACTTGTCTGTCTGATTCCAATACGGCTGGCTGTTCTCCTGCTTCGAACAGAATATTAGTATCCGGTCCGATTAAGGATAGGGAGGCACCTTTCGAAATTCGGCTACGAAGGATGGTGCCAACTAATACGGCTTGTTTGGCTCCAAGCTGGAGTTTGGCCGGGACCGATTTTTGCAGCAATCTTTTGCGAGGAGACTCCCAAGCCAGTTGTTGTATGAATAAAAACGCTGTACTGGACCCGTCCTGTTCCATTCCATCCTCAACCGCTTGTATAACCGAAGGAATATCTGCGTACGAATTTCTCATCAGATCCGTCACATATTTAGGCATGAACATGGAGGAGGCAGACAGGAATCCACGAGCATTCCAGCTTTGAATCATTTCCAGTTCCCGACCTGTAATGCCAACCATCTGAATAAATTGCACTGAACCATTAGGCGTAGAGATTGCGGGTAGATCCGGGTCTTCAATAAACGAGAGAGCTGTCAGCAAAGTATCGGATTCCAGACAGATGGGGCCATTGGCGTCCATGTAATCTCCTGGCTGAAAGATATTTCCGCTGTTGAACACGTAACGTCCTACATTCTGTAGCAGATTCAGTGCCCAGGCTGGCGGATCCGTCTCTGCTTCACTGCGTGTAAGCCGAAAGGTGAGCTCAAAACCATACCCGCTCTTGGATGCATCCTGCATCTCTTTTTCATATAATTCTGAGAAACCGTAGGTGACAAAATGCCAGTGAGGCATAGGGTTATCGACAGCATAAACGCTAATGCCATCGAGTGGATCGGGACCTCCAAGCATATACGGAAGGGCAGTGCCGTAGTGTTTTGGCTCTTGTTCCCCATACAATTCACGCATGGATTGATCAATTGCATCCCAACCAGATGTGTTTTCTTCCTGCGTCATTATTGAATCCTCCTTGACTGTTCTTTCCCCCGAAAAACATTTAAAATTAAGTCTACCTGTTACAGAAACGGATTCAAGCGGCTTAAGGATGAATTGTGTTAAATAGGACCACAGGGTTACAAATGGCGATATGGGGAGTGAAATTACATGAGTATGAAAGGTATCTATTTAAAGGAGTTTAATCAGGCAAGCTGGGACTCATTTTCCGAATTTTTCGAAGAACTTGGACAAAAGATGAACCCCGCGTGGGTAGAACGAGCGCGACTACAAGGGATTCCGGCGGATATAAGTCGGGTGCTTTTGTGTGAAATGGGGGAGTACGTTTTTGAATGGATAGCGAAAGATATCCCGGCTTTATGGGACCAAAGTCCCGCTGTTTACCTGGAAACGGAGGAAGGAGTGCAGGCATTAAGGGCGGCCATTATGCGTATGCCACGTTAATTTTTTTGATGGTGAGAGTGTGCGAGCGATCAGTTGATCCAGTGAAGTTGATTTTGCAAAATAGATATGTTACGCTTACATTACAAGAGCAAACACAACAGAATATGCAATAACATCTTTTGATGGATTGTAACTGTGAAGACAGGCAAAACCTAAACTGATGGTGAAATGAAAGCTCCTTTTTTTGGTGCTATTTTACCTTGAGTTTAGGTTTTTCTTGTTTTCTGCTCTAAATTACACCATTTTTCACCTGGAAAAACCAAAATAAATTTCGAAAAGAGGTTGTTGTTCATGACCACGGCAAAAAAAGGATTCCCCGAAAACTTCCTATGGGGCGGCGCTACAGCTGCCAATCAATTGGAGGGTGCATTCGATAAGGACGGCAAAGGCCTCTCCACAGCGGACATGATCGCTCATGTTCCCAAAGAGAAGCGTACAGGCGGACATGCTATGGAAATTTCCTCTTCCCGAATCGAAGAGATCCTCTCCGGCAAATTTGAAGAACGTTTCCCGAAACGTTTTGGTATCGATTTCTACCATCACTTTAGAGAAGATATTGCATTGTTCGCTGAAATGGGCTTCAAAGTATTCCGTTTGTCCATTCACTGGGCACGTATTTTCCCGAACGGTTATGATCAAGAGCCGAATGAAGCAGGCTTGAAATTCTATGATGAAGTATTCGACGAATTGTTGAAATATGGCATCGAGCCGCTCGTTACATTGTCTCACTATGAGACACCGCTTGGCTTGACGCAAAAATATAACGGCTGGGCTGGCCGTGAAGTAATCCAGCACTATGTTCGGTATGCAGAAACGGTGTTCAACCGTTATAAAAATAAAGTGAAATACTGGCTGACGTTTAATGAAATTAACGTAATGCTGTTCAGCCCATACACTGGCGGCGGCATTCTGATCGATAAAGTGGACAACAAACTGCAAACCACTTATCAAGCGCTGCATCACCAATTTGTAGCAAGTGCATTGGTAACGAAGCTTGCTCACGAGATTATGCCTGGTTCCCAAGTGGGTTGTATGCTTGCTCGTATGGAAACTTATGCAGCAACATGTAATCCGGTAGATGTTCGTCTGGCTCAACACGAGAATCAGATTAACCTCTTCTTCACGGACATGCATGCTCGTGGTAAATACCCGAACTACATGGCTCGTTATTTTGAAGAAAACGACATCGTGATCCAAAAAGAAGCAGGCGATGACGAGATCTTGCTGAACAATACCGTTGATTTCATCTCCTTCAGCTACTACATGTCCGTAACCAAATCTGCATCTGCAGACAAGGAAGAAACATCGGGTAACCTGACTGGCGGCGTGAAAAACCCTTATCTGGAAGCATCCGACTGGGGCTGGGAGATCGATCCGATCGGTCTGCGCGTAACCTTGAACAACTTCTGGGATCGTTACCAGAAACCATTGTTCATCGTAGAAAATGGTCTGGGTGCATATGACCGTGTTGAAGAAGACGGTTCGATCCATGACTCCTATCGTGTGGATTACCTGAAAAAACACATCGAACAAATGAAAGAAGCCATCAAAGATGGCGTCGATCTGATTGGATTTACAGCATGGGGCCCGATTGACCTTGTGAGCATGTCCACTTCCGAAATGTCCAAACGTTATGGTTTCATCTACGTGGATCTGGATGACGAAGGTAACGGAACACTCAAACGTTCCAAAAAGGATTCATTCGACTGGTACAAAAACGTAATCTCCAGTAATGGTGAGCAACTGTAGTTCTCACGTTTTCTGAGCGGGCAAACCTGATATAACAGTTAGTGTTTAATGGAATTTAATGTTCCTGAGGGCCTGCTGATTAGCGTTTGTCCGCTTTTTTATGTGCTGCAAACATTACATATGGAGGGATATCTTTTGAAAAGATGGAGTATGAACACAAAAAGTATGGGATGGATGCTTGCCCTGACACTAAGTCTGAGTGTGATCTGGCCAGCAACCGTTGGTGCGGAAAGCACCCAGGTTACTCAAATCCAGGCCAATACCTATGTTGGTGATCCTGGAGAGATGGTAGAGTCCTTTGACATTACTGTAGCGAATCCGGAGAAATATCAGAATCTGAAAGCTTCAGACTTCGAAATTACTGGCAATTATGATGGCTATCCTTTAAATGAAGTGGAAGAGATCATACAAAATGAGTATGAAGATGACGGAATAAAATTGACAATTACGGATCATACCATCCATATGGCGGTAAAGCCTTTTAAATATCCAGGTGGATTTAAGTCAGCATTTGCAGTCAAAAGCAAGGCGTATCCTGAACTTTCTTTTGACGATAAAAATGTAAATGTAGTCAAAACGCGTACGGTCGATGAGTTTGAAAAAGGACAATTTACAGGCAGTAATGGTGCGAACTTGTCCTATCAACTGAAACGAAGCACGTCCGAAGAACCGAAGCCGCTCATGGTATGGCTCCATGGTGGTGGCGAAGTTGGTACGGACGGGCGCAGCCATCTTACTGCAAATCGTGGAGCTGTAGTCTGGACGGAATCGGGGTATGATACTTCCGTACTGGCCGTACAGTATCCTGAGAATTACAGCTTCAAAATCTATGATAACCCGGAGCAACTGGCCCAGATGCAGGCGTACTTCGTGGCGCAGTATGAGTTGATTCAGAAGCTGGTTGCTGAAGGTGAAGTTGATCCGAATCGGATCTATCTGTCTGGTGTTTCCAGTGGCGGTGGTGGTGCCTTCCGTTTCTTGACACAATATCCCGATCTGTTTGCTGGAGCGATTATTGTAGCGGCCAAGGATACGGTAGCGGATTACACCGGATCTGTTGAAGCATTCAAAAAAGAACTGAAAGATATTGTGGATGTCCCAGTATGGATTATGCATGCCAAAAATGATCCAACCACTGACAGCCGGACAAGCTCTTTGGCTTATCAGGCTTTGACTGAGCTTGGAGCCAAGCATGTCAATATGACGCTGTATGACGATGCATACATGGATAGCCAAAGACTGTACGGTGGCATGAAGCATTGGTCATGGGTACCGGCTTTTGACAACAAAGAAGTACTTGCCGACCTGTTCCAACTAAGCAAAGGAACTTCAGGGGAACAGGATGGAGGTAACATAGAGCATGGAACAAAACCAACTGAGCCTGTGACAAGAGCGCAGATCGCCCTCGTGCTTGCCGACAAGTTAAATCTTCCTAAAGTATCCGAATCTGTTTACCCGTACACAGATTCTGCCCCTGAATGGGCTCGTCAGGCCATCGCAACAGTGACTAAGGCAGGATTGATGAAAGGTGTCAGCAATCAGATATTTGCCTCGGGAGAGGAAGTAACACGTGCACAGATGGCAGTGATCGTAGACCATATTTTGACGAGTCGCGGCTGGAATGATGCAGACGAGTCAACTGTAGTATTGTTCAAGGATTTGAATGATAAGCATTGGGCTTATGAAGCCGTTCAAAATAGTGCCAAAGCCGGTATTATGTCCGGTATGTCCAAAGATCAATTTGATTCATCGAAGTCGGTTACAGGTGCTCAGCTGGAGCTGATTCTGCAACGATTGGAACAATTGCCAACAAACTAAGTTCAATAACCAACTTTATAATGATAAATAATGAGAGGAATGATTGATATGACTACACCATTTCCGAAAGACTTCCTATGGGGCGGCGCTGTAGCAGCCAACCAACTTGAAGGAGCTTATAATACAGATGGCAAAGGTCTGTCTGTTCAAGATGTAATGCCACACGGGATTACAACGCCTAGAACGGAAGCACCTACAGAAGATAACCTGAAACTGATCGGTATCGATTTCTACAACCGCTACAAAGAGGATGTTAAATTGTTTGCTGAAATGGGCTTCAAAGTGTTCCGTACATCTATCGCTTGGTCCCGTATTTTCCCTAAAGGTGATGAATTGGAGCCAAATGAGAAAGGTCTGCAATTCTACGATGACCTGTTCGATGAGTGCCACAAATATGGTATTGAACCACTCGTAACGATCTCTCACTATGAGACACCGCTGCATCTGTCCAAAACATATGATGGCTGGGTTAACCGTAAAATGATCGATTTCTACGAGCGTTATGTAACAGTGCTTTTCAACCGTTTCAAAGGCAAAGTTAAATACTGGCTGACGTTTAATGAAATCAACTCCATCCTGGAGGAACCATTCATGAGCGGCGGCATCTATACGCCAAAAGCTGAACTGTCCAAACAGGATCTGTACCAAGCGATCCATCATGAATTGGTAGCCAGTGCGTTAGCTGTGAAACTGGGTCATGAAATTATGCCTGAAGCCAAAATCGGCTGTATGGTACTGAGCATGCCTACGTATCCGTTGACTCCGAATCCGGATGATGTGGTTGCAGCGATGCATGCGGAACAGCGCAATGATATCTTTGCTGATATCCATGCACGTGGATACTATCCAAAATACATTAATCGTTATTTCAAAGCGAATAATATCAATATCAAGTTTGAAGATGGCGATGCTGAAATTCTGAAGCATACCGTAGACTTTATCTCGTTCAGTTATTATGTAAGTATCTGTGAGACTGGTGATCCCGAGAAACGTATCGAAGGCAAAGGAAACCTGTTCGCAGGTGTGCAAAACCCTTATCTGAAAGCGAGTGAGTGGGGCTGGCAGATCGATCCGCAAGGACTGCGCGTAACCTTGAACAAATACTGGGACCGTTATCAAAAACCATTGTTTATTGTCGAAAATGGTCTGGGCGCAGTCGATGAGCTGATTACGGACGAAAATGGCAATAAAACGGTGAACGATGATTACCGTATTCAATACTTGAATGACCATCTGGTACAGGTTGGCGAAGCTCTTGAGGATGGCGTAGAAGTGATGGGTTATACGTCATGGGGCTGTATTGACCTGGTAAGTGCTTCAACAGCAGAGATGAAGAAACGTTATGGTTTCATCTATGTAGACCGCAACAATGACGGTTCAGGAACATTGGATCGTTACAAGAAAAAATCATTCCATTGGTACAAGGAAGTTATTAGTACAAATGGCGCAAGTCTTAAGAACAACAACGAGTAAATACTAGTTCTATAAGCATAGTTGTGCAAGCACCTTCTGATGTCACATTAACGCACATTAACCGCTTTCACAAAAACATTGTCATATGGATAATTATATGGTAAGATGGGCCTAAGGCTAATGAATACTGGATTGTTACTGTTCAATCAGGCAAAACCAGAAGCGGGGCATATTTCGTGACCTGCTTTGGTTTTGCCTTTTACTACTTTGACGGTGCAAGGTGATGTGAAGAAATGAAAATTGAGAAGGTGCTGAACAACAACGTAGTTACCGTAATTGATCCGGGAGGAAACGAACTGGTCGTTATGGGACGTGGAATTGCCTTCAAAAAGCATACTGGTGAATCGATTGACGAGAGTCTCGTCGAAAAAATATTCTCGCTTGAAAGTAAGGAAGTATCACAGAAACTTAAAACACTTCTGTCTGATATCCCGGTTGAATATGTCGAGTGCTCGGATGAGATTATCCGTTATGCCGAGACGGTGTTAGGTGAGAAGCTGCATGAAAGCATCTACATTTCACTGACGGATCATATTCATTTTGCCATTGATCGACATCGTCAAGGATTGCAGATCCGTAACGCATTGTTCTGGGAGATCAAGCGCATGTACCGGAAGGAATATGCCATTGGACTCAAGGCGCTACAGATTATTGAGGAAACATTAGGTGTCCTGCTACCCGAAGACGAATGCGCATTCATTGCAATGCATCTGGTTAATGCCCAGATGAACGGTGAGATGAGGGAAACGATCAGTATTACGAACATCGTTAAGGACATACTTAACATCGTAAGACGTAGCTTTGTGATTGAACTTGATGAAGATTCATTGAGTTATTATCGATTTTTAACTCATCTGAAGTTCTTTGCCCAACGTGTGTTGCAAGGAACGGCGATTGAAGATAAAGAAGTAGATAATCCGCTTCATGACTTGGTGAGCAAGCAGTATCCGGAAGCACATGCATGTGCAGTAAGGATCAGTGACTATACGCGTAAGATCTATAATCGGGTGTTGTCCAAGGAAGAAATACTGTATCTGACCATTCATATTGAACGAATTGTCAGAAATGAACAAACAATTGAATAAAGTTGGGATTGTTACTGCTAAAAAGGCAAAACCTAAACGTTGAATAATGATAAGCTTTTCTGCTTTGTCATTATTCAGTGTTTAGGTTTTTTTTTAACCTTCATTACACATAAAAGGAGCAAAACACAATGGATAAACAACAATTGTCCAAGGATATTTTGAAGCTTGTTGGTGGCGAAGAGAATATCGATCAAGTCACACACTGTATGACAAGACTCAGATTTAACCTGAATGACAACCAAAAAGCGGACAAAGCGACGCTGAAAAATACACCAGGCGTTATGGGCGTTATGGAGAACGGTGGACAGTTCCAGGTTATCATCGGTAACGATGTGCCTATCGTGTATAACGCACTCGTTGGCAACATGTCCAAATCACCAAACGCAGATAATGCAACCTCAAGCGCTTCAACTGGAGAAAAGAAAAAGAGAAATCCGATAAGTGCGTTGTTCGACTTCATCTCAGGTATGTTTACACCAATCCTGCCTGCGATTACAGGTGCAGGTATGATCAAAGGGATCGTGGCTATCCTTGTCGCACTTGGATGGTTGTCCAATACTAGTTCAACCTATATCATTTTGTCGGCAATTGGTGACGGTGCCTTCTACTTCCTGCCAATCATTCTGGCGATCAGTGCTGCACGTAAGCTGGGTAGTAATATGTATATTGCCGCGGCGCTTGCTGCGGGCATTATGCACCCGACCATTACAGCATTGCTGGCCGATGGTCATAACTCATCCTTTATGGGGATTACAGTCATAGCGGCTACGTATTCTTCTACAGTTATTCCAATTGTTCTGGCCGTTTGGATTGCTTCATATGTTGAGAAAGCCGTTGATCGTGTTATACATGCTTCACTTAAGTTACTCATTGTTCCAACAGTTACCTTGTTAATTATGGTTCCACTGACGTTGATGACAGTAGGTCCATTGGGTACGGTTCTTGGTAATGGTTTGTCCGGTGGTATTTCATGGCTGTTCGATAACATGTCCATCTTCGCAAGTATCCTGATTGGTGGTACGATGTCACTGCTGATCATTACAGGTATGCACTATGCGTTGCTGCCAATCGTTGTTGGTTCAATGACAACACTGGGTTACGACTTTATTATTCCACTGATGTTTGCAGCTAACTTGGCACAAGGTGGTGCAGCATTTGGTGTAGGTCTCAGATCGAGAAATAGCAAAACCAAATCCCTGGCCTATTCCACAGGTCTTACGGCTATTATGGGGATCACGGAACCAGCGATGTATGGTATCAACATGAAGTTCAAAAAACCATTTATCGCAGCTCTCAGCGGGGGTGCTATTGCTGGTGCATTCATGGGAATCTTCAATGTTAAATCGTATGTTATTACAGGACTTGCAGGTCTGCCGAGTATTGCGGCATTTGTCAGTCCAGCAATTAGCACATTGATTTATGCTTTGGTTGGTGGTTTGATTGCCATCGTAGCGGCAGCAATCATTACGTATATCTTGGGCTTCCAAGAAGAAAATGCATCGGAGCCAGTAGCTGCACCAGCAGCTGAGCCGGCAACACCACCAGCAACAACTTCTGCTGCTGTAACTGAAGAAGCAAAAGCACAAGATGAGCAAGTATTCAGCCCGATTACAGGTGAAGTTAAACCGCTGAGCGAAGTTCCAGACCCTGCGTTCTCTGAAGAGATTATGGGTAAAGGATTCGCGATTCAACCATCTGAAGGTCGCGTCGTATCTCCGATCAACGGAACCGTGTTCTCGTTATCGAAGAGTGGACATGCCATTGGTCTGGTAAGTGATACAGGCGCAGAGATGTTGATTCATATCGGGATTGATACCGTGAAGCTGAAAGGTCAATTCTTCTCTCCTAAAGTTCAAGCAGGTGCGAAGGTTGCTGTAGGTGATGTACTGATGGAGTTTGACCGGGAACAGATCGAAAAAGCCGGTTACACAACGATTACACCAGTCATTATTACAAATATGCATCAGTATGAGTCGATTGAGTCTGCTGGTCGCACTACGATCAAAGAAAAAGACTTGTTGTTCACAGCTAAAGCTTAACTATAAAAATGAAACAGCAGCTTCACTGGAATGTAATCCGGTAAAGCTGCTGTTTTTTTTGCTTATAGCCTTTTACACGGGAAGCATACCCTGCACCAGTTGCACAAAGTGTTGTGCAGGCTTGGACAGATAACGGTTCTGCAGCCAGACCAGCGCCGAACCGACCGTGGAATGCTGATCCTGGATGCGATATACGTGGAATGGGTGCTCGTGATATAGCTGTAGTACCGTGTGAGGCACGATGGAACTGGCGAAGCCGAGTCGGACCAGCTCGAGTAACATATTAATGTCTGAGCACTCACCCATGATGGAGGGGGTAACCTGATGCTCCCGAAACTTGTCCAAAATTAGCTCGAACATACCGAGTCCTTCTGTGCTTGGAAGCAGTAGAGGGATACCTGTAAGCTGCTCAAAATAAGTCCCCATCTCCACTCCTGGTCCCATCTCTGTCGGACTATCAAGCGGTGTTGAAGAAATGTAGAAAAGGGGTTCCTGTGGCAGATGCAGCACCTCATAACGTTCAGTCTGGACAGGCATGCGTACACAGGCAAGTTCAACTTTGCCATCTTCCAGCAATCGGCATAATTGCGCAGATTCATTTTGTTGAATTTTATAGGTAACCTGTGGGTGGGTGGTGCGAAACTGTTGCAGTGCTTGCGGGATCAGGCGATCCGATATGGTATTGATGCCGATGGCGAGTTTGCCCCGTATGCCGTGACGGAAACTTTGCATCTCCATTACAGCTTCCTCCATATATTTGGTCAAGGTAACCGCATAATCATAGAAGCTGCGACCCGCCTGCGTTAGCTCCATTATACGTCCTTTGCGTTCAAACAAAATTACGCCAAGCTCTTCCTCCATTAACTTTAGCTGCTGACTTAAGGGTGGCTGAGCCATGTGCAGTCTTCGAGCTGCGGCTGTAATCTGTTTCTCCTCAGCAATGGCAATGAAATAGCGACATTGTTTGATATCCAAGTGGTTGTTCTCCTTCGCCTGCAATGTATATGTAATTCATATGGAAAGGCAACAAAACATGTATTTTTAATATACTACGATCTTATGTTACCATACATTAGATTTGCATACCTGACTAACAGGGTTTGGTTTCTATATGAATATTACTGCATGAGAAAGACCTTGAATTGGAGGATAAAACAACGTGGTTAGAACAATACATGATGCTGCTCAAGCGGGCCATACCGATGAGGTCATTCGATTTATCACACAACAGGGTAACCGGTTGAACGAACGGGATACATTGGGGCGGACACCTCTGCTGGCAGCGGTGCACGGTAACAAGATAGACACGGCAAGGATGTTAGTGGACGCCGGAGCCGACATTAATCTTCGGGATGCACGATTGGACAACCTGCTGTTATACGCGAGTGCTGAGGGTATGTATGACATGGTCGAATTGGCGATTACAGCAGGTGCAGATACGAGGTTAACAAATCGTTTTGGCGGCACAGCTCTTATCCCAGCAGCGGATCGGGGCCATGTGGACATTGTGGAGCTTCTGCTGACACGCAGTGATGTGGATGTGAACCATATCAACAACCTGGGGTGGACAGCCTTGCTGGAAGCGGTCATTTTGGGAGATGGTGGGCCGCGTCAGCAGCAGATTGTTGCCTTGCTTTTACAATATGGTGCAGATCCAAAGATTGCGGATCGGGACGGGATTACACCGCTTGCACATGCGAGCCGGCATCGGTATGCCGAGATGGAACGACTATTAACCCAAGTCTGAAAAGGCTATACATTTATGATACAGAACAGTGAAAGGATATTCCAAACGAATGAACAGACATCAAGAGCATTTTTTACAAAAGAATATGAAGGACGTATCTTCACTGATTTTGGCAGGTATACAGTGGTTTTTCTTCCTGTTTACCAATACCGTTGTTGTTCCGCTATCCATTGGACATAATTTTCATCTGTCTCCGGATGCCATCGCTACCTCCATGCAGCACGCATTTATCCTTACCGGAGCAGTGTGTATTCTTCAAGCCGTATTTGGTCATCGATATGCGATTATGGATGGTCCGTCAGGGTTATGGTGGGGATTGACGCTAAGTTTGACGGTATCTGCTTCATCGGCCGGTATGAGTCTGGAGCGTATTGGCGGTGGACTGGCTGCAGGTTTTTTGTTAGCGGGATTAACGATGGTGATTCTGGGCTGGCTGGGAGCGGCGCAAGTGCTGCAAAAGCTGTTCACACCTATGGTGAAGAGTGCCATGTTGTTTCTAATGACGATTCAATTAACGATGAATTTTTTCAAAGGTATGATTGGATATACGGAGTTTGGCCGTTTCGATCTGCCTGTTGCCGCATTATCCGTTGTCATTGCATTTTTGGTGGCATGGATTCAATTAAAGGGTAGGGGGAAACTGGGGAACTACGCGATCCTGATTGGGATTGTGGCAGGCTGGATCGCTTATAGTCTATTGTTTCCTGGACAACATGGCGGACAGCCTAATCAGGCCCCGGCTGGTCTCGAACTGTTTCCGTGGGGAGCACCCAGATGGGAACCGGGTATTGTCATTACTGCATTTTTCGTGGGACTGGTGAACATGACGAATTCGATCACCACATTAAGCACAGTTGAGAAACTATACCGGACAGAAACAACAAGCCGTCAGTATAGGCATTCCTATGCGCTAACGGGTCTGTTCACGATGTTGTCAGCCTGTGTAGGTGTGCTGCCCTTTGGTTTATTTGCATCATCGATCGGATTCCTGGAGAGTACTCGCATTCTGCGTCGTGCTGCCTTGATTATTGGAGCGGGGATGTTATGTGTGATCGGTCTTACACCTTCAGTGACAGCATTTTTTGCACAAATACCACCAAGCGTCGGCAGTGCGGTTTTGTTCGTGGCTTATCTTCAGATGTTTGGCACGGCACTTAGAACGCTTGAAGGTACAACGTTTAATTCTAAAACGATCTATCGTGTAGCGCTGCCGGTCCTCACGGGAGTTGCGGTCATGAATATTCCTGCGGAGGCCTTTCAAACTTTGCCCATGTACCTCATTCCGATCATAAGTAATGGTCTCGTCATAGGGGTATTGGTCTCACTGGTTCTTGAAAAAACCGTGAACTGGTCCAAAATGGAACAACCAGCGACAGTTAGTAAAGCGGCATAAAGAGTTTCATCTTGCGACAGTCCAATTTGATTGGGCTGTTTTTTTGTTTTGTTACAGGTTTAAGGCTATTTAACTATTTCACGATGATTTTGCCTTGTCCTGCAAGCATTCGCATCTCTCTAGAGAGACGGTCCTGGTTCCCATCCTGCATTTCGAGTTGAACCCCATAGTGCCATGAGGTATTTTTTTCTTGACCCCAGCGGAGAGTGCCTTCCATATATAGAGGGTCTTCAAAAAGCAACATATTCATTCCAATCCGAATATCGTTATTCTCTACAGGAAGGGATAGCGGAAATGACAGCTGACAGCCGGATCGACTGATGTCACAGAGTTCAGCCTGAATGGGCTTGGCTGGTGCGTTAACCCCGTTGATGCTGAGAATATAGATCTCAAAGTGGATCGGTTCCTTCAATGTGTATCGAAAGGGTTCTTTTCTATTGTTAATTGACATGGCTTGGCTTCCTCCATCAGGTTCAAAAAAAGTCAGTTATGCTTATATCGACCATTTGGAGCGAGAAATGAAGAGTTGCGCAAGCAGAGATGGTCCGAGGGTTCCTTTTACACGTGTATCAGGCTTGATATAATGATGGAATATATTTCTGAGGTCAGACTTGGATCAGACAGAAGGGACGGGTGAATATGAGAGGAACATTTCAAATGGTTACAGATACGGCAACATTGTGCCTGTATGATCTGGCAGCGTTGAAACATCGTGCCGAGGATACTTCGGACTGGTGGTCCATTCCAGTGGATGAGCTGGCTGAGGTGAACGCAGGTCATTGTCTGTTCCTGAATCTGGGTGCGGATGGAGTGTATGAGGTGGAATGGAGCCTGGAGGATGTAGAGGAGGATTCAGATCCAGATCACGGAGCGGAACGGGAAAAGGTGTATCATCTGCAAGTTCCGTCTGGGCACGTCTATCTGGGAGCGGCGGATGATGTCACTGGAGGTGAATTGGAGCCGGATGAGACGTGTGAAGGGGTTCTGTTCCAGTTAAAGCCTGGAAATTATGCGTGTATCATCTCCAGAGAAGCCAGTCGGATCACCATTGTCATGACACCAAGTATTCAGGGAAATAACACGCTGGATGAATTAATCCGGATATAGTGTACATATACGAACAGGAGGGATTCATATGCAGGAATGGAACGAGATAACGATGATGAATGCAGATGCCCTGCGTAAACAAATGAGAATGCTCGCTGCTTTGGATATCATCTTTTCGGAGGAAAAATGGTTACGCGTACATCATTATGAAGCTGAACTTCAGCCAGGTGTGGCATGGGGAAACATCAATAACGGCGCAGGTGATCATCTGCATGTCTTGTTTACGGATTCGGGCACGTTGATCAAAGGATTCGATCATGAGTCACCCTTGAGCCCACATGCTCGTGAGGACGGAGAAATCTATCCGGGCATGTACGATGAAGTGCCGGAGACGTTGATGGCTGTTCTGCGAGATCAGGAGGAAACATTGGATCTGGAGGATGTGACCTTTTGCCTATGGAAGGAAGGGAACGACTTGCCATGGAAGGTTGGTAACTGGATTCAGCTGGCGATGGCCGAGGAAGACAAAGCGGACGCCAGAGGTGGCGCAGAATTTTTACTGGGATATTTGGAGAAGAACCCGGTAGATTACGTTGATTGGGCCAAAGGGTACTATGACTTGCCGGATCTGCCGTTGGAAGCCGTAGCTGAAGTATATGAAGGAAAACCGGTGACCGTCAGCCTGATTAAGCAGTTGTGTCCTGAGCGAGATGTGGCAGCCACACTGGGTGAGTTGCAGCAACGCGGGTACCCCGTCGAACAAACTTAACAGAGTAAAGAAGGGAGGTAGGGAAGCCATGTACAAAGTGCAACTGGAGCGTATGCGTGAAAAGTTGATCACTCTCCGAAGTCTGGACCCGGATCTGGAGCTGTTTGGTGCAGAAAACCATGAATATGAAATGGCACCTGTATGGACGCAGGAGGATATTACGCAATTTGAACAGAAATGGCGAATTGAGTTGCCGGAGTACTATAAGGTATGGCTTCTTCATATGGGAACGGGTGGTACAGGACCTTATTATGGTCTGGAAAACCCGGATGACGGCGTATACGCTGTGCTGGGTTATAACGATGAGCTGAACGCGGTCTCGGACCCTTTCCAATTCACGGAAGCATGGAACTGGAACTATGACTGGTTCGATGACAGCAAGGAAGAAGAGGAATGGGAAGCGCTGGAACATGAATATTTTGATCCAAAATGGTCGGCAGGCATGCTGCGCATCAGTGATTTTGGCTGTGGCATCTCCATGAATCTGATTGTTAAGGGAGCCTCCTACGGAGAGATCTGGGTTGATGACCGGGCTAACCGCAATGGAATCTATCCTGATCAGTATTGGGGCAATACGAATCGATTACATTTTCTGGACTGGTACGAGTTGTGGTTGAATCGTTCGATCCATCAAATGCATGAACAAAAGCAACAATCTGGAGCGAACGAAGTCTGAAGGAGGTTGTACATATGGGCTGGGAATATGGGATTAGAACAACGGAGCCTGCGATTTTACCTGAAGTCGTGAAGCGTTTGGCAAATTCATTAAAATTTACCGAAGTGTATAGTTTGGAACACCAAGCCAACGGCTTTGTATTGAAACGTGAAGATCCTTCCTGGCCTAGAGCACTTGAAGTGTGGATAGAAAAAGCTTCCGGGTTTGAAGAGATTGTGGATGGGGATTCGTATATATACTGTTTGTTTCATATCTGGGGTGAAGAGGCGCGGAGCTGGATGCATCAGATGGAGCAAGAAACCAGACAGGTTGATGGTGGTTTAATCTGGTTTGAACTCTGAGCGGTAAGAGATTTGCCTGAAACAGGAGGAACATATATGGCTAAAAAATCAAAGAGAACAATTCCTTCGCTCATATATCAATATCAAGGTCCACAGCGAAATGTGGGTTTTGTTTTATCCCCTTTATACATAGAAGAATCGGTTGAAGTAGAGATGGAAGACATGCTGTTCATATATAATGAAGACTTTGACTATATTTGTCCTGCATTGGATCGTGTATTTCCCTTAACTGACCCGCGAACTGGAGAAGAGATGAAGGCACTTGATCCCTGCTGGGAGAATCCGATTACGAAGGATGTGTGGGTGGGGATTTTATCAGAGCTGGATCAACAGGTGGTTGCAGAGCCAGAATTACGGAATTTTTTGAATCAGTTCACAGCTTGGGTGAGAAATCATCTGCAATTGGCCGACGGGATCGAAGTCACCGGCAATTTGTAAGTTAGTTGATCTTGGATTGTTCATTTGTGTACGTAATTCAGTATATCGGCGGCCGAAGTGCTATGTAATCAAGCTCCCTCATGATGATGGCGGAGCTTTTTTTGATGAATAAAAACCGTTTGCTTCACTCACCCGTCTTATACCACAGAAAGAGAGAGAAGGAGGGATGCGGGGTGGAAACAAAAGCAGAGATAAACCAGAGGATCTATGTGCAGACCGAAGACGAGACGGCATTTGTGCAATCTATTATGGAACATCAAGATACGCTCATTTCTATTGCCTATAGCTACCTGCGTAACCGGCAAGATGCGCTGGAAGCTGTGCAGGAGATGACGTGCCGGGCTTGGATCAAACGTCGTACGCTGAATAATGAGAAGGCGTTCAAGTCGTGGATGATTCGGATTCTCATCTATGTCTGCATCGATGAACAGAGGCGCCGCAAGCGGGCGACACCTCTGGCGAAGGAGGATATGGAGGACAGCATTCCGGCATCTTGGATGATTAGTGTTGACGATAATCGAATCGCTATGGAATCTCTTTTGCAAAAGGTGAAACCGAAATATCGCCATGTACTACTGCTGAAATATTATAACGACATGACACTGACGGATATTGCCTCGATCCTTGGCAAACCAGAAGGGACGATCAAGACCTGGCAGCACAAGGGACTCCAGCAGTTGCGCAAGTTGATGAAGAACAGGAGGGATTGGCATGACCACTAACCCGGAGGAGAAAGCACTTCTTGCAGACGCATATCAGGTGAAAAGAGAGAAACAGCAGTGGAATCCGGCGGACACGACTGCTGCGATTCAACGTGGTATCGCAAAGGCCAGAACAAGACGATCAGGTAGGATCGTTCGTGTCAAATGGATTACGGCAGTGCTGGTCACGGTCCTTGCTGCAGGTTGGTTTCTTACGGGCCCGCTTGGAAACTATGGGCAACAACCGGCAACATATACTGAGCCTGTCACCCATTGGGGTGTACTAGAGCCCTTTCGTGGCCTGCTAACTTCGGATATGGATAGTGCCACGATTACTTCAACGCTAAATCATGATTATGTGCAACTCGTGGATCGGACGGTTACATCGGGCATATATCAGTTTACCGTGAATGCGGTTCTGGCAGATGAGAACAGGATAACGGTATTGTATACCGCCAGAACGGATGCTTCGCAAGAGATTTATTCGATAGTCAATACCAAGATGACGGATGCAAGAACAGGTTATGTCCTTGATAACGGAAATATAGGAGGTATGCATTTTTCGAAGGATAAGCATACCATTTATGGCCGGAATACAATTGAGCGTAATCGAAATAAACCGCTCCCTGAGCAAGTGAATCTTCAGTTCCAGCTTTCTTCCGTTGTTCCAGATGTGGTGGGAAATTCAGAAAAAGGGGAAAAGGAACGGAAATATAAATATTCCCAAAAAATGAATCTTTCTTTTGCACTGGATCCCAAATTCTCTATCCCCAAAACGGAAATCATCAACGTTAATCGGACCTTTACCGTTGGAGGCTATGAGGTCTTATTGTCGGAGGTGGAGATGTCTCCGCTAGTAACGCGGGTCAAATTTGTCCATGCACCTGATCAAGAGATGGACTACAAAACGAAGTTGTCGCTCAACGAGATCGTTTGGCCTATCGAAATCATTTCGATCTCCAGGAATGGGAAGCAGACCAAGTTATCCATGGTAGGCGGGAGCGGAACGGAAGACGGAATGATGTATTCTTTCAGCAGCAATCTGCTGGACAATCCGGAGTCAATGATATTAATACTTCGTGGCAAACCAGATAAGGTCTACGATGATTTACAAGAAGCCAAGAAGGATGAACTGAAAATCAAAATCAAATAAGATGAACTAACTGGAATAACTCTTATTCGAATTGGTAGACGTTAGTGAAGTAAGTGAAGGGATGTCCCGCAAGGTCGTAAGCCTTGTGAGACATCCCATCTTAAATATGACAAGCTGCTGATCTTATACAGTTAAAATATCTACTCCCAGAGCTGGAAGGGTCAACTTCTGATCCAATCTCTCGCTGGTCAACAAGCTGCGATAAGGAACGTCCAGCGTAATCTCTCGTTGCTCATTCGTCAAATTGATCAGAAATAGGAAGTTTTGCTCCCCCTTCGTTCGAATCGACAGCTCGACACCTTCCGGCAGCTGGATTTTGGGCGCCAAATCCTTTTCCTTCAATATGCCTTCAAACAACTGATAGAAATACGATGGCTCCGGCCAAGTGCCGACATAATACACTTCACCTTCACCAAACTTATTGACAGTAACCGCCGGTACACCCTCGTAAAAGTCGTTGTCATACCAGGCGATTGGCTCTGCCCCTCGCAGTTCCAGTAGATCACACCATTGCTTCGCAGCGAATGTCTTGCCCTCAGCGTTCCGTATCCGATGCTCACTGTTGCCGATGGCATCATATTCACTTACGACAACACCCGCCGCTTCACCCAGTAGCCCCGGCAGAGGCAGCATCTCACATACATTCCTCATGTTCTTCACGCCAGTCCGATTGGTAAGAACAACCGTACCACCCTTGGCTGCGAATCGCTCCAGCCGCTGTGCTACTTCTTCACTTAACAGGAAGAGGGAAGGGGCAATGACCAGCTTGTACCCATCGAGCTCCTCAGTCCAGTTGATAACGTCTGTACCGACGCCCATTTTCAGAAATGCATTATGCATAGAGGACAAGTTGTCTAAGTAGTGCATTCCCCCTTCCGCCTGCGGCTGAAGGGAAAGCGCTGTGTGCTGATCATGCGAATGCAGAATCGCAACCTGGGTAACAATGGTTGAGTCGGCGAGCATTTCTCCTAACCGGTTCACCTCGCGAGTAAGCTCAGCAAACTCCCTGAACCTGCGTCCAGGAACATTGCTGTGGTCGATCAGCCCATGCCAGAACTGTTCCGCTCCGACGGTAGCACTCCGCCAGCGGAAATGTACGACCATATCGGCACCGCGAGCGATTGTCTGCCAAGAGCGAGCTCGGATCAGTCCAGGATACGGCGTGCGCTGAATCGGCATCCAGGCGCCCTGCGCTCCGCTGAGCTGTTCCATTACCCAGAAATTCCGACGTTTGATACCGCGAACCAAGTCCAGCGTAAGCGCTCCGTTCCTCGGAAACAGATCGCCATAATCGCGATACAGCTCATTCGGATAATAATCGACAGAGACGAAGTCCAATTCGTTGTGCATATCATAATAGTCCAGGCTATTCGGATATTGCCACATGTTATGCGTCACGAATTGATCTGGACAGTTGCGACGTAAAATCTCAAGCTGCCATCCCAGCAGATAGCCTACGCTGTCAGAACAAAATCGTTTGTACTCCAGAAGATAGGAAGGATTCATCGGTTTGCTGGCACCGAGTGGTGTTGTTACCTCAGCCCAGCTACTGTACTCACCACTCCAGACGACCGTACCCCACTCCCGGTTCAACTCCTCCAGTTTGGAATAACGCTTTTGCAGCCAAGCAACAAATGCACGATTACATGTATCACAATGGCATTCTTGGTAGTGCATCTCGTTATCGATTTGCCAGCCTATGACGGCGGGATGCTTACCATAGCGCTGTGATATCGCTTCCACAAATTTGGAGCCCAGCATTCTCAAGGAAGGGCTGTTGTTGCAACGATGTCCACGCACACCTGGCCGAATGATGTGGCGTTGTTCATCCATGGGCAGCACATCCGGATAACGGGTTGTCATCCAGTTTGGCGGGGTATTGGTGGGGGTGCATAACACAATTTCCATACCACGCGAAGCGAATACTTCTATGGCCGCATCCAGCCATTCAAACTGATAATTCCCCTCAGTCGGTTCCATTCGGCTCCAGGCGAACTCCGCCATTCGCACAACTGCAACCCCTGTCTGTTGCATAAGTATGGCATCTTTCTCCCATAACTCCGGGGTCCATTGCTCTGGATAATAATCAATTCCGATCTTAATTGTCATCCTGTGATCTCCTTTATTTATCAATATATTGCGATTATATGTTATATTAATTCGAGTGAATATCTTAAATAATTAATATGATATAACAATATTAAGATTAGGAGAGTTAGCCGTATGCCTCATCCCAATCGTAATTTTCCGGTGTTATCTTCCCGAGACAAGCTGCTCCCTTTTTATTTACTTGGCATCGGCCTGCATCATGAACAGGAGCATATCCGCCGAGACCAAGGCATTGAGGATTATCAGTGGATACAATGCCGCAGCGGTGTGGGTAAGCTCAAGCTCAGTGAAACGGAACATATCGTCAAGCCAGGTATGGGCATGCTGTTATTCCCTGGACAGAAGCACGAATACTATGCGCTATCCGGCAGTTGGGAAGTCGACTGGATCATTTTCGATGGCAACGGGACAGCAAGCTTGTTTGAAACCGTTGGCATTGTCGACACATGCGTATACACGCTTGCACAGCCTGAATACCTTCTATCCCGAATGCGGGAGCTACTACAAGCTGCCTTAACACCACAAGAGCAGACATTAAGCAATTACGCCTGCTCCGCTGTCCTCTATACCTTATTGACAGAGATTATTCAACGCGTATCTGTTGAGGGCAGCGATACTGTCGGACAGCAGTATGAGCGAATAAAGCCGGTTCTGGACTATATTGAACAACATTATGCTGAAGAGATTACTTTGCCAACGCTTGCTGGATTGATCTGTGTTACACCAGAATATTTCTGTCATTTGTTTAAGAAAACGACAGGTATTCGTCCCATCAGCTATGTTAATCAGGTAAGAGTCAACAAGAGCAAGGAACTGCTGCTCGATAATGTGCAACGCGGGATGGAGGATATCGCTCGTCAAGTCGGTTTCGAATCGGCCAGCTATTATGGAGCCATCTTCAAGAAGCTGGAACGAATCACACCTGGCGCCTTCCGCCGCAGCTATCAGAAGTCGTGACATATTATTATTCGCAAGCGAATGGTTTTTCGTCAGAGGCTTTAGGAACTGATCCAAGGGTGGATCAGTTCCAAGTTGGATCACATAGTACTCGTTAATAGAGCCGCTAATTAGCGGCTCAATTTTGTGTGAACGAATAGCATGGTTTTATGTTTTTTCACTATATCTGATCTGCTGTTGCATAAAAATGATAATTGTTGTCTTTTTGCAATTTTTGTATTGTCACAGCCAAAGTTACACGATATAATCGAGTTGTCTTTGAGGATAATATTATAAAGGATGGTGAAATTTTGAAGAAATTTTCGATGCTTTTACTCGCTGTAACTCTATTGTTGTTAACTGTCTCCACAGCCCCGTCTACATATGGTGCGGCCAGTTATCCAAACACAGGTACGAACGGGTTGACTGGTTTTGCAGGCAGTGCCAAGAATGAAAATGGTGTATCCAAGTCAGCTACGACAGGTGGCAAGAACGGTCAGGTGGTTTACGTTAGTAATCTCAATGACTTGAGAACACATATGGCGGGCTCTACAGCCAAGATTGTCGTCGTCGAACAGAATATTTCTTCCTCCACGCTGCAAAAGGTTGAATTTGGAGCGAACAAGACACTTGTAGGTTCCTTTGGCAAACATACATTAACGAATATTCATTTCAGATCCACAAGCAGTTCAAGCAATGTGATTTTTCAGAATCTGACTTTTGAACACGCTTCCAATATTAATGCCAATGATGATATCCAGATGTATATCACTTCAGGCTCCAATTACTGGATTGATCATGTGACGTTTGCTGGTCACAGCTACAGCTCTGGCGGTAGTGATCTGGACAAACTTCTGTATATTGGCGATCGCGCCGACTATATTACGATTAGCAATTCCAAATTTGCGAACCATAAGTATGGCGTCATCCTCGGTCATCCGAATGATGGTAACAGCAGTTACAATGGAGTACCTCATGTGACGATGTCCAACAATTACTTCGAAAACTTATATGTACGTGGTCCTGGGCTTTTAAGATATGGTTACTTCCATCTCAAAAACAATTATGCAAACAACTTTAATCAGGCCATCACAATTGGTGAAAAAGCACGGATTTATTCTGAAAACAACTACTTTGGTGC
The DNA here is from genome assembly GCF_056395745.1 of Paenibacillus sp. 10L310. NCBI lineage: Bacteria > Bacillati > Bacillota > Bacilli > Caryophanales > Paenibacillaceae > Paenibacillus > Paenibacillus sp. 10L310. Next base: position 344,160 of record NZ_JBFTKC010000004.1, read on the forward strand.
TGGCGCTGAAAAGGGTGGCATCTTGGATGACAAAGGAAAAGGTGAGTTTACGGATACGGGAAGTACACCAGCGCTTAATAGTCCGACTTCTCCTAAAACGAACTGGAGACCAAGCTCCAATTACAGTTATCAGGTAGAAAGTGCCAGCTACGCGCGTGAGTTCGTCACCAAGTATGCAGGCTCCTCCAATACGACACTTGTATTCGGAAAGTAAGAGCTTGTCCCGTATATTCGCATTATGCCAAAAAGTCTGTCCTATACGCCAAAACGTATAAGACAGGCTTTTTGTTTATAAAATGATATGTCTACATATCATTTTATAATTCATATTCATTTTAAATGTTGAATACCGATATACATAAAGTAGCGCTGGTTTCATACTTATGAAGTTAATATGTACTATGCTAAGGCGCTGCGTATTTGCGATTTGCACATAAGCAGGACCAAAGACTACTAGATGTAGTACAGAAAGGCCCTACAACTTACATTTAACCTACATAAAAGGACGGGGTATGCATGGATCGTATGGACGAAATTATTTGGAAAAGGAACAAATTAATCGGTATCATTTTGTGGATTATTATTGCCATTGGTATGGGGCTGGCCTTTACGATGCCGAAGTTACTTGTGTCCAATGGAGTAGCTCTGATCTTTGTAGTTTGGATTACATACGCTAATGCGAAAAAGAAACATATTCATCTCATTCCATGGCTGATTACTGTATTACTTACAATATGTGGAGTCTACGTCGGTTGGGGAACGGTCAATTTTGCGTTAAGTTTGGTCATAACCGCAGTTCTACTGTTATTTCCTAACAAGAAATTTTTTGTGGTTGGATTTTCGGTATTACTAGTCAACAGTGTTCTTCAATTATTTGTTATGAATACCGTTGACTCTGTTGAGCTAATAGGTAATATCGTTAATGTGGGACTATTCGCTCTCACCGGAGCTATTCTGATGCTGGTCTCACAGCTGAATCAAAGGCTCTTCCATGAAAGTGAAGTACGCCAGAATGAGGTGGAGCATTCTAAACAAAGAGTGGAAACCATGCTGGAGCGTGTGAAGGAATCGGTCGAAGGTTTATCACGTTATACGGATCAATTGAAGCAAAAGGTAAATGCGACTGGCTCTATCACCAATGAGGTGACGCTTGGGTTCAGTGAGGTTGCAAAAGGTGTTGAGTTCCAGGCGACCAGTGTGGCCGAGATCTCGGAATCCTTATCTGTGTCGGATCAGCATATCAAGGACGTTGCTTCGTATTCCCAGCAGATGAAAGACTTGTCCGCAAGTATGGCAACGAGCACGCAAACAGGAAGCACACAGATGGACCAGCTGAACATCCAGATGCAAGATCTATATGAGATAATCGATACAACTGCAAATGACATGCGAAAGTTCAACGAGGAAAGTGAATCCATGACGCTTATGCTGAACAGCATAGCGGATATTGCGAGTCAGACCAACCTGCTCGCGCTTAATGCAGCCATTGAAGCCGCTCGTGCGGGTGAGCATGGACGCGGGTTTGCCGTTGTATCAGAGGAAGTTCGCAAGTTGGCAGAGAACTCGGGTCAGTCCGCAAGTGATATCGGAACCATCCTGTCTCGATTAAAAGGACAAACGCAGGCACTGACAGATCGATTCGAACGTATTCGTCTATCGTTACAACAAGGAAGAGATAGCGTCCATACGGCAGAGGAAGTATTCCGTACGATCAACAGCAACTCTCAGCATGTGTTGAATCAAGCGACAGATATCGAGACTAGTTCGGCGACCATGAAGGAATCTTCCACCAGAGTTGTGAATGAGGTTTCCGAGATTTCGAGTGTAACGGAGCAATCCAGTGCAGCGACAGAAGAGATTCTGGCGAGCATGGAAGAACAACGTAACCTGACACAGAAGATGGTAGAGAGCTTTGGAGAATTGGAGCAACTGATTGTAGACCTGAATGAGTTAGTCTCGGATCATCAGGTTTCTTCCGTTGAGAATAAACTTTAATATTAATAGTTGAGGGCCTGTCGGTACGTATTTAGCGTACTAGACGGGCTTTTTTCATCTGGAATACAGCTTGATGCCGACATTTTTTTCCTATACAGTGATGTGTAGAGTATGAAGAGCGTAGAACTGAAACTGTAAATGGTAGTTAAAAGAAGATGTAACCTCATGGGGGAGTAGAAGGTTGAAGGATAAAGGAATGAAAGATAGATTGGACTGTGATGACAGTACATATGAGGTTAAGAATGATAATAGGGCTGCACGCGTACGTTTTTATGATCAGCAATCGTTCAAAGACATGGACTGGCCCGATACGGAGGATGGCAGATATGCCAGAGTCTATCTGGAACCTATGATGCTGGACGGAACCCAAAGCTTTATGTCCAATGTGGAAACGACATTGTTGCTCACCCGGATTGATGATCTCGTTATTCCGCTGACGGTGAATGATACAGAGTATGATAATGCTTACGTTTGTTCGCCATATACGCATTATGTGAGTTACGCCAAGCAGGAATTGACCATGTTGCAGAAGCCCGTGTTGGAAAAAGGTCTTTCTGTGCTGCTCAGTCTAATAGGTTGGGGAATGAAGCAATCGCAGATCAACAAAGTTGTGCATGTGAACAACTGGTTGTTGTCCACCAATCTGTATCCCGCCATGTCCGGTGAACAAGCAGAATGTTTGCTTGCAGCGGTACAAGAGCGATACCCTGAACATGTCATTGTATTTCGCTCCTTGTGTCAGGGACTTCATCCCGATCTGACGGCGAGGCTAACGGAAGTGGGGTGTCGACTAATTCCGAGCCGACAAATCTACCTGTACCAAGCGCATGATCCGAATTTTGGAAACTCGAAGTCACGCTGGCTGTTGAAGCGGGATTACGAATTATTGGGCAAGCATGGATACGAATTCGTTTCCGAATCAGATATGACGGATGCAGATATTCCGCGAATCGCGGAGTTGTACAAGCTGTTATACCTTGAAAAGTACTCCTATCACAATCCGCAATTCACTGAGCGGTTCATTGCTGCTGCGATGGCATCAGGGACACTCAGGCTCTATGGATTGCGGAAGGAAGGGCGCCTGGACGCGGTCATGGGTTATTTCTGCCGCAATGGAGTTATGACAACGCCGCTGTTCGGTTACGATACAGCGGTGCCCCAATCCGTCGGACTATACCGCATGTTATCAGCTTGTCTGATCGGACAGGCTCGCGAGAACGGCCATCTGTTACATGAGAGCGCCGGGGCTGCGCAGTTCAAGCGCAATCGCGGTGCTGTGGCGGATTTTGAATATTCGGCTGTGTATGAGCGCCACCTTCCATGGGGCAGACGCTGGTGCTGGCTGCTGCTTGATCGGTTGTTGAATTGCGTAGGTGTGCCGCTGATGCGCCGCATGAAGCTGTAAACAGACAAAAAACGTGCTTGCGCTGCCCGATGTAGGTGTGAGCTTGCATCTGATTTGACTGCACACTTGCACACACAACTGATCATCGTGATACGCACAATTATGTGCTCTCGCCTAATTAGACATGCTCTGCGAGTTGTACCTCGAAGCCATCTGGATCTGTAATGTAAATAAACCGCAGATGCGGATTGGGCTGGATGGGGCCACGCACAATCGGAATATTCAGCTCTGCCAATCGTTCCATGGCTTCATCCAGCGAGTTCACCTCATAACCGATCGACACGCCGGCCTCAGGTTTAAGAATCGATTCACTGCCCTCAATCAGTTCCAGTTTGGCTTCATTCTCCATGCCCAGCATGGCAATCTGCCGTCCTCGGCTTTCGAATCTGCGCTGAATGGGAAGTCCAAGCATATCGTGGTAGAACCCGAGTGAAGCTTCCAAATTACTGACCCTCAGCGTAATCCAGTTTAATTTGATCAACATGGTGAATCTCTCCTTTTTCTTGCATCATATGTATTTTTGTTACGTTCATTATACGATAGGCGCTAGCAGGAACCTACTCCTTAATAATAAACAGTAAAATAGCTGCCGAAATATTCGGCAGCCAAATGGTGTAATCTCCTGTAGTCCCAGTAGTTCTAACGAATTATTGAATCAGATCAACGGCCGTTTGTGGTACAAATGCCTCTACGCCGTTATAAACAATGACACCCTCCAAAGTTGTCTTTTTGCCGTTCACCAGTGCAATATTTTTGTAGATTTGCAGTTCCAGTTTGGTGTTACCTTTTGTAACGAGAATCTTCGGATTTTTGGCGTCCGTCAGGTCCAGTTTGTACGTCGCGCCTTTGGCCGTAAATGCTTGTTTGGCAGGTACAAACAATTGTTTGCTCACGCTGTCGAGATCCAGATCCAGTACACGTGCCATATACTTTGCTACATCCGTGTTGTCGATTACACCGAATGGACGGTCATTGTTCGGAGCATACGTGTACAGCACAACATCTCCACCTGTATGACCACCGGTTGTCCAGCCGATCCCTGCACGTTTGCTAATCATTGGACCGATTGCATAGTTAAGACTGCCCGGCTCGGCCGCTTTAATGGTGGCAATCTCCTCGGAAGTCAGGTCGGTAATGCCATAGTATTGTTTCATCACTGCTTTGATGTTTGTACGCTTGGCATTCAGCTTCGCTTCAACGCCCTCGCCTGTCAGTTTGGCCTTTTTCAAAGGTCCGATAAATGTGGACAACGGCTCTTTGTCATAAGTGCCGGAAGTTGCGTTGTTACCAATGGTGAGTCCACCATTACCATGGTCCGTAACAGCCACAACGGCAGTCTCTCCATCCGCTTTAGCAAAATCCATGGCTACTTTTACGGCATCGTCAAAAGCCAGTACGTCACTGATAATACCAATCGGATCATTGGCATGAGCTGCCCAGTCCACTTTACTGCCTTCGACCATCAGGAAAAAGCCGTCTGTGTCTTTGGACAAAACTTCAATGGCTTTGGATGTCATCTCGGCAAGGCTTGGCTGCTTCGCAGGATCACGGTCCATATTATAAGCCATGCCTGCGGGTGCAAACATACCCCACAGCTTGTTCGAATCGGATGCTTTCATTGCAGCTGGTGTAGTGACGTAATCGTAACCCAGTGCCTTGATGGACGAAATCAGATTCTCGCCGTCTTTACGTCCGGCTGGCTCAAGATATTTGCTACCTCCACCCAATACAACATCCATGCCATTGTAGACTTGCTGTTTGCTGAGTGCATCATAGTTTTTACGGTCCGGATAGTGAGAGGAGAAGTCCGCTGGTGTGGCGTGCATAATCTCGGATGTAGCGATAATGCCAGTTGCTTTACCCGCCAGTTTGGAAGCTTCCAGTACAGAAGCGATCGGTTTTCTTTCGTCTCCAGGCGCAATAGCCTTTTGCCCAGGCATGGTAGCCTTGTCCGGCAGTACACCGACAAATCCGGTATGAGATTTATAACCTGTAGCAAAAGCAGTTCCGGCAGGGGCCGAGTCCGCAATCGGCGCATCGGCGGAGTGTGTCCGAACCATGCCGCTTGCCATGGAGTCCAGTGTCAGGGACGAGCCCTTATACCAGCGAGCCAGAGCGGTAGCATCGTTAGCCATACCGTCAGGAATCAGAATAATCACATTTTTAATCGGTGATGCAGATGTCGTTGAGGTGGTGTCTTCCACAGCCCACGCTGCACTGCTACCTCCGAGTGTAGCCGTAATAATTGTTGTCACCGCGAGCATCATTTTGGCTGCACGGACATTAAACCGGTTTAACATGAATGCATCCTCCTAGAATATATGTATAGTTTGGTATCTCAAACCAAGTGTATACAACAATTGCTAAACTAACGTATGAAATGGGTTAACTATATGTAAAATTTACGATTAGTGAAGGGTGCTGGAATTCAGGTGAACTGGACAAAATGAGGACCACTCTTGTATGTTAAGGAGAAAATCGGGCTAGGGAATGCCCCTCGTCTAATGATCGGCTTTGAGGTGGTTTGTAATGAAAGAATGGTCAGAAGCCATTCAGTGGTGGAATAAAAATCAGGTGAAGCTCATGGACATTCGTCATCTGGTCTTGAAGCCGGGACAGGCAATTAAGCCGTATGTTTTGCCAGCCCATGCTTTTTTGCTGATGGTCAGAGGAGAAGCCATTGTTCATTTGGGCAAAGAAAAGCTCAGGTCCAACCAGACGCAGGTTCTGCATGGTGGCAAAGGCACAACTATACATATCCATTGTCTGGATCTCCCCTTGGAATATTATCTGATTCTATATAAACCCCGGCCAAGCTCCACTGGTACCGACCCGTCAAGAGCGGAAAACGTACAACAGGAGTGTGGAATTTCCCCGCAACAGTATCATTTTGCAGCAACATATCCGCTGTCGCTAATTCCCATAATGGAGAGAATGCATGAATGCTGGGCAAGCGGCGAAGAATTGGACAGGTTGCAGGTTACAGGACTGTTGTATCAGTTTGTATACGAACAGTTTCGTCAATGGAAGCAGGCGAGTGATCAGGTAGTTGAACCTCCGGAATTGGCCGAGCAGATTGCAGCATACATTCAAGAACACTACGCATATCCCGTATCCATGGAGGAGATGGCGTCCCAATTTCATTACAGCAGTCATTATCTGGCACGGGTATTCAAGCGCAAGTTCGGATGCAGTCCGATGGATTACGTCATCCAAACCCGGTTGAACCGAGCTAAAGTATTGCTAACAGAGACAGATACTCCGATTCGTGATGTGGCTGAGAGCGTCGGATATAAAGATTTGTACTACTTTAGCCGAATTTTCAAACGAATGATGGGAGAAGCTCCCGCTCAATATAAAATGCACAGTCATCTGTTTAAAGGTTCAAATCGTACTAATAAGAAGTCGGAATCGTTCATTGCTGGAGAACTCACACAACGCTATATTGATAATAACGATAATCATTATCAACACAACACTTGGAGCGTGAATGACTTGAATGTTCGTTTTAAGCCTACTTTGGCGGTCAGTTTATTATTTAGTTTATCCCTGCTATTAGCAGCTTGCGGGGGAGGAGCTGATCCACAGTCAACAGCAAATGAAGATGCTTCACTGCCTGTAACCAAAATGTATACCGACGCATCGGGGAGAACGGTTGAGATTCCAGCCCAATCTGCCAAACCGGTTGTGATCACATATGGGGGGTATTTGCTGCCACTCGGAATGAAGCCGGCGGGTGCCAACAAGGAAACACTGGATCTGTACCCGGAAGAGATGGCTAATGTACCGGATATCGGATCAGGAACGGGGAACGTAGAAGTGGTCTCGGATCTAGAGCCAGATCTGATCATCGTACCTGATTATACAAGCACGGAAGTGATCGGCACCTATGAGAAAATTGCGCCTACGATTACGGTAGCCTGGGGCGGTGACCCAGATGTCATCAACACCCTGAGAACGATGGGTGAGATTATGGATAAAAAAGAGGAAGCAGAGCGATGGATTGCTACTTTCGAAAGTAAATTGAATGGGATCCGGGATGAACTGAACATCAATATTGAACCGGGAACAACGGCCATGTCCTTCGTTATCTACAATAAGGAGGTATTACTTGGGGGAGAAGGCGGCACATTGGGCAAGTTGATATACCAGGATTTCGGTTTTGTTATGCCTGAACAGTACAAAGCCTATGCAGATGGTGGAACCGTGCTCTCATTGGAGAAGTTGGCGGATAAACCTGCAGACTACTTCTTCACTCAGATGGACGATGAAGAGATGGAGCAGATGATGGAGCTATTCAATGAGCCGGTGTATCAGAGTATTCCTGCGATCAAAAATCATCGGATCATTAATGTTTCTCGCAACTATTGGAATTATGGACCTTATCTGGTCGACAAGGGGCTGGATAGCCTGATTGAGCAAGTGAGCAAGCTACAGGAATAAAAAACATTTCATTCTACAAATTTGACGCAAATCACGTTATATCAGAGCAGGTTCATAGGTGGATGCGCCTATGGCCTGTTTTGTTATGTCGGCGGTTCTGTATGATTAAAGCTTACAACCGCTGGGCGCAGCGACCGCCATGCTCAATATTTATGGGCTTTTGGCTAGGCAGATACCCGAATCAATGTAGGTTCCGATTCGATATGATATGGAACTTGCAGAGCTTGTTTTTAATGTTACCCATTCAGAGATATATATTGACGATAAAAAAAAGATATTGCGAACGCTTACATTATGTGCTAACATCACCATAACAACAGGATTGTAACCGTGTTTAGGGCAATACCTGTGTCAGTTCATTCGTTGGTTGTTTGTTCATCAAACGATTGATTGCGTTTACATTTTCATATGGAATGAACCTCATTCCTCAGGGTTGTTACTGATTGCAGGCAAAACCTGAATTGAGGGCAGTAGACCACGCTAAAGCGATGTCTGTTTGCCTTCGGTTCAGGTTTTTTTATATAAAAAAATGCCTGATGGCATGACCGCAAGCGCCGTAGCAGATATTTCGAGCAGAAAGGAGCGCAGCAGATTTAATTTTTTCATAAATAGAGATATAGACTCATCCAGACATTGGAATACTGATTCTTAGATACGCAACTCAAATGGACATTCCAATGAACTTATCCCATCACACACTATTCGACAGCGAGGAGATTTATGACATGAAAACCATTAAACGTTCGATTGCTGTAGCAACAATTCTGGGGTTATGTGTATCCGCTCTACCAGCTTATGCAGCAGGCAATACAGGACCTTCTTCTTCAGCAGCGATGGACAAGCTGATCCAATCCGAGCTTATTCGCGGTAGCGGTCAAGGTGTTAATGCAGCTTATCTAAACAAAAAGGCAACACGTATTCAGGCCGCAGTACTTTACTTGCGTTTGTCCGGATTGGAGAAAGAAGCACTCGCTTATCAGGGATCGGAAACGTATGACGATGCGGCTCAGGCAGGCAAAGTATTACAACCGGTCGTTGGTTACTTGAAGCAGCATCCGTATGTGTCTGAGATAGTAACAGGAACGGAGAAGTTTGAACCTAATGCACCCCTTACAGCGGAAGGTTATGCCGAAATGCTGCTGAAGGTGCTTGGATATGAAGCAGGTACGGATTATGAGCAGGGATCTGCTTCCACCTATGCGGCTGGGAAAGGAATCATGGCGCTTCAAGGGAAGGGAGCGAGTCAACTTACCAACCGCCTGATGGTAGAGGCAACCGCACAGGCTTTGCAGATACAGCTCAAGAATGGCAGTGGAACCTTGGAGCAGAGTTGGTTGAAACATAAAGAAGCTGGAGCGTTCAAACCTCAAACGGTGCAACAGACCAAGTATGGCACAATTGATGGCAAAACCTATGAGCAATATGGCACGCTCGGTTGGCTTGGTGTTCCTTACGCGGCACCTCCGGTAGGGGAACTGCGCTGGAAAGCCCCGCAAGAACCGGAATCATGGACAGGAACGAGATCGGCTAAGGAATTTGCAGCGAACAGCTTGCAGATCTCCGGCAAGACTACAGCGGGAAGTGAAGATTCGTTGTATCTTAATATCTGGCGTCCCGACACAACCAGTTCGAAACTTCCGGTTATGGTGTTCCTGCACGGCGGCGGGAATATGACCGGATCAGGTAAAGATTTTCAAGGTGAACAGCTTGCACGGAGCACCAACAGCATTATCATCTCAGTGAATTACCGTTTGGGAGCCCTTGGATTCTTCGAGAATGCAGCGCTGAAAACAGGGAATGCCCTGGATGACTCAGGTAACTATGGTCTGCTTGACGCATTCCGTGCATTGGAGTGGGTGCAGGATAATATCGAAGGATTTGGCGGAGATACAGGCAATGTTACATTAGCCGGACAATCTGCTGGTGCACGTGATGTTCTGGCAACTCTGATCTCGCCACTTAGCAAAGGACTGTATCAAAAAGCAGTTGCTTTCAGTGGAGGATTGACGACAGCATCACCGGAAGAAGGCGAGCAAAAATCCGAGGATGTACTTGTGAAGCTACTCGTGCAAGAGGGGAAAGCGGCTAATGCAGAAGAAGCAAAAGCATGGATTGGCAAGCAATCTCAGGCACAGCTGGAGAGCTATTTGCGTGAACTGCCTGCGGACAAGCTGGTCACAGCGTTTGGTGCAACCGCAATCCGTATGGACCCATTCCCGCATCTGTTCCGTGATGGCACAGTGATTCCAAAAGAAGGATTTGACGCCATCAATAATGGCAATTATAAAAAAGTACCTGTATTGCTCGGCAGCTTGGAAACGGAGTTCTCCGGTTTTGCCTTCGGTGATCCAAACTTCTCTCCGTCGATTACGGATGAGACTCTGTTTACTGATAAAACCAAGGCGGAACAATATGCTGCTGCGTTGAAATATGGTAGCGAAGCTTATGCAGGCTTTAATGCAGAGCGTGTAGCGGAGCAATTGACGAGTGAAGCAGGTCAACCACCAGTATATGCGTATCGTTTTGCATGGGGCACACAACCTGGAGTCATCTCTGAGCGTTTGCTCACGTTACTGGGCGCACCACATGGTGCGGATATGGACTTCTATACAGGACACGCAGACGGAATTGCTGCTTATTTCCCTGATGGGTACTTTAGCGATACAAACAAACCAGGACGTGATCAGTTGTCCGCCGCGATGGCAGCTTATCTGAAGCAGTTCCTGTACACAGGCAATCCAGGTACGGGTGGATCACCTGATCTAGCGGCATGGACACCTTGGACGAAAGATGCTCAAGCCCCAATCATGCGTCTGGATGCAAGCAATACAACGGCAGAAATTGGCATGTCCACACAATATAATCAAGGCAAAGACGCCGTTATGGCAAAGATGAAAAAAGAATTGCCTGAAGAAACGTATAAACTGTTGACGGAAAAAGTGTTCGCAGGCCGTTTCTTCTGGGAATAAGGATCACCGGATAGGAAGGTATATATAGATATAATGTAAGCCAAGGGAGCATGCTCTCTTGGCTTTTTGTACTGTTCGTTATACTTAAATATGGTATTGTTGTAAATATAAATTAATAGGATATGGGAAAGGGGAAAACGTACATTATGGATGGAGTTAGTAATTTTGGTATTGCAGGTATTATAACGCTATTAATTTTCTTTATTATGATTGGTCTTGTATTATATCTGGTTTTCTATCTTGGGATGAAGAGGTCTGGCGTCAAAGAGGAAGTATCCGCATTAAGGATGGAAGTACGAGTGTTACAAGAGGAAGTAGAGCGGAACAGGAGGGAATTGGAAAATATGAAGCGTCGATAACCTTTGCAGCATTATATGTGGGTACGTGGAATAGCGCGTACAATAGTATGAGAGGATAGGGGCTTTTCGCCCCCACCTACTCAATACAACGTGACACCGCTCAGTTCAGCCTTTACATACCGAGGGCACTCGAACTATTTCTTGGCAAAAAAACTAAGTGTTCCCGTGCTTTCATCTGCACTCACAAACAGGTTGCGTCCGTTAACACGATGAATTCCCTCTGGTGATTCTCCGGCTGTAGGAATCAGACCCAGGTAGTCCGGATTGACTGGATCAGCAAGATCAAAGAACAAAATGGCATCTGCCCGTTCAGAAGCTACGGCTGCATACGTAGTGCCATCTACAGTAGCAACGGTCAGGTTCTCGACTTCGCTGCCTTTGTTGGGACTGCGATCATCCGGATACAAGCCAACCATAGCGGTTGCCTGGTCAATGAGGTTCTGACTATCGTACATCCGCTGGCCTTGCAGATTCCAGACAGCAATATTACGTCCGCCTGCTTTTACACCATCCTCAAATTCATTCTTGCCTAAGTCCCCTTCATTGGCTGTCAGCAGGTATTTACCATCTGCCGAGAAAGCAATCCCATCCGGTTCATAACGAGCGCTCAACGTCTCTTTAAACTGAACGATACCGTCATCCTTCAGATCCGCTTGATGTGAAGTGGTACCCAGAGCGAAGATTGAGCTGATTTTTTTTGTCTCCAGATCTACAATGGCAACGACATTGTTTTCCTGTAGCGTGATGGCTGCTGTTTTACTATCTGGACTAATAGCAACATACTCTGGTTGTGGATCATTAGGATAGATGGCACCTTTTACATTGTCCAGAGAGACCGGTAAGTTGGTGATCTCACCCTCCAATACGTTCCCGCCAGCAAAAGATACTACCATAATGCTACCCGGACGTTTGGTGTTGGCATAGTCAATTTCATCCGCAGCTGTATTCAGCTCCTCATCCTCTATCGCGATCACCGCATGCAGACCGTCAGGTGACAGTGCAATCGAGTCAGGACCAATACCCAGTTCATACGTTTTGACGGTTTTGTAGGTTGTCAGATCCACAATGGCAAGCAATCCTTTGTTTGCTTCACTGTCCGTATCACCTGTGCGAATAACTGCAAGACCATATTTGCCATCTTTGGATACGGTTACGCTCGTGACTTCAGCTTTGGCGGAAAGGTCATGGAAGCTAACCGTCTTCAATACGTTGATGTTTTTCAGGTCAGCAATGTCCAGTACGGAAATGCTACCATTGTCCGCTTCGGTTACGAGCAGGCGCTGTCCATCTGGCGTGGAGGCTGATATTTCTGCTTTGCCACCAGGCATCTGAAACGATGCGGTCTGTTCAAAACCGGTTTTATTTTGTTTCAGGATCAGTTGATCCGTAATTAATTTTAGCGTTTGGGAAGATACATACGTTGTACCTTTGGTAATGTAGCTTTTACTGTCCAAAGGAGTTTTCACACCGTTGATGGTGGCTGAAGACGTTCCTATTGGAAGTTGTACTTTAGTATCTGCGATCTGGATATCAACACTGCGACTGCTTCCGTTCCATGTGACCGTACCCTGCATATTTTGGATGGCTGTACGCAGTACGATATGATCGTTGGCAGATTTAATTGTGTCAGCGGCATGAATCATGGATGTGTAGCTGGTTGCTCCTGCGGTAAGAATGGCAGTCATCGACAGAACGGCGAGCCATTGATTTCTCTTTTTCAATGTTCCAGATCCCCTTTATCGTTTCGTGTGTAATGAGTTATACAATTGTTTTAGTATAGGGAGCTAATGTTAAGGTAAGGTAAGAGAAGTCTGCGATTTGTGTAAAAGGTTAGATAAGAGATATTTTTCCGAATTGGATATGTAAGTTAGTGTATAAAATTATGTTGCCGCATGAAGAAAAAAGCAGACGTGAACCTTCATATATATAGGACTGGTCGAACGGGAGAAAATACGCTAGAATTATAATTGAGAATCATTATCAATTAATTCAGACTTTCTTTACTGACAAGTCTGATCAAGATATAGGCGAGGTGAATACCCATGCGCACGGATGATGCATTAGGCGTAGTATATCAGCATTACCTGACCCAGGAACCTTACAGTCAGCAAGATGAACACACGTATCTGCTCTCTCCCAAGGCGGGTAGCGGTAAGGTCAAAAGAGTGACAACATACAGTGGCATTGAGATTTTATATTCCCAGGTTGAATATCATCAGCCTTATCCTACGTATTTTGCGTCGGAGACACCCATCGTGGAGTTGCAATTTGCCTTGTCAGGAGAGCGACATGTGGATATATCCGGTCAGGATTATTCATTATCGATAGGGCAAGGGGCCCTTATTTTTATGCATGATTTCGAAGCGTGGTTCCATCCTCCGACAAGGGAGCTGTATACGTCTTTTTCGCTGGGGATTCCAGTTTCTCTGTTCAATTATGCTGCGGCGCAACTGGGCAGTTTTAAGCCGATTGCGTTTAATCAGGTGTTAGGGCGAAAGGTGTTTAAGCCGATTGTCTTTCAACTGGATAACCGGATACGAACGATGATTGACAGTCTGATTGTGGAATTAAACAACAGTTATCGATCATCCTTAATGATGGAAGCGACAGCGTTGGAAATCTTGAATCGATTTATGATCCAATTGTTTGATCTGGCGCCAACCCCCGCGGGATTCTCCAGAGAGGACATCCGGAAGTTACATACGGCACGGGAGATTATGGAGGCCTGTATGGTAGATCCTCCATCTTTGCTAGCATTGTCCAGACAAGTAGGACTTAACGATTTTAAATTAAAAAAAGGATTCAAGGCACTTTTCGGAAGCACGGTGTTCGAATATTTGCGTCAGGTTCGTCTCGACAACGCCATGAAGTTGTTGCGCAATCAGGATAACAACGTCACCGAGGCCGCGATTGCGGTCGGTTACAGCAATGTCAGTGCCTTTTCGCAGCAATTTTATCGCAAATTCGGCGTGAAGCCCTCCGAGATGAAAAAAATTTATTAATAATCCGGTTTGCCGTGAATTGTTCCGTATAGAGGCAGTGGGAATTCTCTCAGCCTTGTATACTCCAGGTACAGTGGGTACTGTACTGAAATATAGAGGAGTGTACAAACATGAATAGAATCAGAGGAAGTATTTTTTTAAGCGTATTTGCAGCCATGTTGGGTCTGATGCTGATTGCACCCATTATGCCACCACTTATTCGCGAGTTGGGCATGAAAGAAAGCCATTCCGGTCTTATTATCTCGCTTGGGTCCATTATGATGGCTGTCATGGCTCCGGTATGGGGCAGATGGAGTGATATAAGAGGAAGAAAACCAATTATATTGATTGGATTCATAGGTATGTCCGTGAGCTGTGCATTATTTGCACTGGCATTGTACGGGGGATTAAATGCATGGATCGGAGGGGGGCTCCTGTTAACCCTTCTGATTGTGACGCGCAGTCTGATCGGCATGTTCATTCCGGCAGTGCTGTCTTCTGCCCAAGCCTATATGGGTGATGTGACAGAAGGGGAAGAGCGGGGAAGTGGAATGGCGATTATCAGTGCTGCGAATGGACTTGGCCTTGTATTTGGACCTGCGATTGCAGGAGCTTTTACCCTTATCGGTCTGCTTTGGCCGCTTTATTTTGGCATTTTTATAGCGATAGCTGCGTTTATTATTGCCTTGCTGTTAATCCCGTCAGCGAAACCGGTTATTCAGGCAAAACCGCCTAAAGTCAACCCGTTCCAACACGGTTTACGAATGTACCTTGCTGCCGGCTTGGTCACGATGATGGGTATCATGACACTACAGGTTGTAGGGGGATTTTATTTTCAGGATCAACTGGCTCTATCCTCAGCGGCGACGGCCCAAATGGTTTCGTTTGGACTCATGTTCTCTGGAGCAGCGATGTTGATCATGCAGGTCATTCAGATGAAATGGTTGAAATGGCAGCCACGCCCAATGATTTTGCTCGGGTCCCTTTTCCTGATCGCAAGTATGATCCTGTTTTTGGTCTTTAATGTGTTATCCATGTATTATTTCTCGTTTTTCCTGTTTGGCATGGGGTCAGGTCTGATGATGCCGGGGTTCATGGCAGGTGCTTCGCTGGCAGTTAGCAAAGAACAGCAGGGAGGTGCAGCGGGATTGGTAGCAGCGATTCAGGGGATATCCGCCGTCATTACGCCTTTACTTACAACGACACTTTATCAGGTGGACAAACATGTTCCATTTATGCTCGTAGCTGTTCTGGTTGTCTTGCTGGCAATCATGATGCTAGGAATGAGGAAGAATCAATCCAATACTGTAGCGGACCCCCATTCATTCGTTATAGTCAGACAAAGTCAGAAGATCAAACAAGGTCAAAATAAAAGAAAAAAGGATCTATTTTAAAATAGTGAACCATGATGAAAGAAAATCGGTTTTTTTGGTCTTTTACAGACTTTGAGCCTTATTTGCAAGGGTATTATAATAATCAATGTAAGCAACACCAATAAACCAACCACACAAAAGGAGATGATTTTCATGTTTGATCTGATTCCGTTTCGTAAACGAAATGAAGACCCGTTCGGACACATGTTGAAATCCTTCAATGACATGGTTGAGAACTCATTCCTCTCCCCTTTTGGAACTGGCTCCCAGCCATTCCGGACTGACATTCGTGAGGAAGAAGACAAATATTCGGTAGAAGCCGAGCTTCCGGGCATTGCCAAAGAGGACATAGACATTCAGGTTCAAGGTAATGAATTGATTATTCGTGCCAAACGCAATGATATAGTGGAGCAGAAGGATGACTCCAATCGAATCATACGGCAGGAGCGCCGTTCCGGCGAATTTATCCGGCGATTCTATGTTGATCATATTGATGAGGAGCATATTAAGGCCAAATTGGAAGAAGGTGTGCTGAAGCTCGAGATTCCAAAACGTCCTGGTGATGATCAATCTCGCAGACGCATTCAGATTGACTAAACCAGATGCAAAATGTGTAGCTGAAGAAGTTGAGCTATCCCTTTATGGTAATAGGCATGGAAGAACATCTGTAAAGATGTTTTGTCATGTTGTCCCATGAAGGGATTTTTTACATAACCGGGTTAATGGAATTGAATATGAATTGTGCTGCATAGGAATGTAGCGGAGAAGCCGGATACGGCATCCAAGTTAACACGAATCTGATCGGCTGCATTAGTGAAACTTAGCTGTAAACAAACGTTAGATGCCTCCACAGGGGAGAACATCTCTTGCTGAATATGTTCAAAATGGAAGTGCACCTGCTGTTCCCATTCCTGATCAGCATTATGCGTTAGCACAAGAGAGAGGGATTGTATATTTTGGACTGTTTCCAGCTGCACATCCGTAATTTCGTCATAATGGAAGGGAGGGAAATAGCCCAGAGTTTCGATTACATGTTGCGCTCCGAGAATGGAAGCCAAAGGAGAAAATTCACGTTCCAACCTCCGAATATCCATTAACTGTGCCTCGTACTGAGGACTTGTATAGAGCAGGAGAGAGTCTGGTTCGCATTCCACGACTGTTCCGATAAAAGCAGCCCAGTTCGCGGTACCTTCCTCACCAACGGTAACAAGCAGTTGATCTTGAGCAAGCAAGTCGATTGCCCTATTGGTATAGAATTTCACTCGAAAACCTTGTCCCTGTATCTGCCAGGGAGTCTGGGGTGCATACCAGAATGGTTCCCGCTCTACGGATCGGACGCTGACGTTTAATGTCCATGCTCTGTTCATTAGACTACCTCCAATTGCCACAAGCTGCGTGGCATCATCTCCACCTGTCTGTATTATTTCTCTGCTGCTGCTTGCATCAGGGCATAGATCTTACGTGTGGTATTCACATTTCTAACCGTCATATAGGCATATACTTTGGATCCCACAAGCTTGTTCATGCCACTTTTGGATGCATCTTCTCTGCTGACTGAGTATAAAATCGCTCCGGGAACATAGATCAGTGTGCCGATTTCCGGTTTGATGGGCAGTTGGTTCAGCACGGAGGGATCATTGATCTCATCCCATAGGAACATCACATCACTTTTGGCTGTGTCATCATTAACCCATTCTTCTGGCAGCGCCTGAATAACGCTATGGATTTCATCCATATTCCGCACCATTACCCTGATCTGTAAGCCAAAATCGGCGGCGATGGCCTGTTCTAACACATGGGATATCTCCACATTCGCATTGGCACGTTCCTGATGATCGGCAAAAATAATATTGCCAGAGTTGATGTAGGTAACAACATCCAGCATGCCTACTTGTTCAAACGTTTCTTTCAGTTGCTTCATATTGATTTTATTGTTTCCGCCTACATTAATGCCTCGTAGCAAAGCCACATAGATCATATGGGCGCCCCTCCAATTCCTTCAATTCACCGTTTTAACAAAAGGACAGATACTCGAACAGATGAGCGGTATACTCTTCTCCCAACAGATCTTGCAATAAAGGTTCCACTTGCTCCAGATACTCGGGCTTGGTTTCATAGGTTTCTTCATCTTTTACTTCTCCGGAATAGGTGCGCGCCGCTTCAATCAGGATGGCTAGTGCACTGAAAAAGTCTGACAACGAATCAGCAACACGGTTTGGTTCTCCACCTGTAAAAGCGGCATATACGGGAGAGTTTGGTGCTTCTACATCTACAATTAACGGATCATCGTTAAAGTTTGCGATGACAACGTGATTTTTTGGCCAGGTGGAGGACTCCTCATAAGGTTCATTCATGCCAATCCAGCGGAATCCCAGTTGCTGACGAAGCAGATGTTCAGGTGCGACAAAGGAGATCAGCGCTGCATCACCGATTTCGACGGCGGCATTTTTCATTTTGAGTGTACCTTCCGCATCCGCATCCATCATTTCATAATGACTGTACAGATACTGAAGTTCTGGAGAAAGAGCTATTCGTGTATCCACTTCCGGCTGGTGATGTTGTTCGCGTGGACGCAGATCATGATTTTTGAAAAGTCCATAAGCTTCATTATATAAATCCTGCTGTTCCACCAAACGGCTCAAGGCCGCATCCAGTTGTTGCATGATGTCTGAGTCCTCCTAATAACATTGATATAATAACAGGCCGATTCGTTTGATTCTTGGCTATAAGCATTATACTATATCAAAGATAAATTCAAAAAAACATTTGAATACGTTTACATTAATGAGTGGACATGATATACTTTCACTCAAATAAGGATTGTTACTGCTTCGGGCAGGCAAAACCTGAACATCACTATGCGTGGACTTTGTTCCATTCATAATGTTGTTCGGGTTTTTTTGCATTCTACGGTCCATATTAAGGATAGAAAAACAGAAGAACGTACTTATTTCCAACCCAACTAACATCACGCTGTACAGAAGAAAGGGGAGCATTATGAACAAGAGAAAATGGTTAAATGGTTTTGCCACAGGTTGTCTCAGTATCATCCTGGTGATTAGTGGATGCGCATCCAAAGCGCCACAAACCGCGAGTGACACACCGAATCAGGCGACAGAGCAGACAGAGAATGAAACCCAGGAACCTGCAAACAACCAAGCTGCCAAAGGCAGAACAGTGATTACAACTGACGGTGAAGTGGATGATATGAACTCCGTCATTCGTTTCCTCTTATATTCGAATGAAATGGACCTTGCCGGAATTGTACTGACCAGCTCGGTGTATCATTATGCTGGAGACGAGGAAGCAGGGATCAAGCCGTTCCGCTGGACAGGCACACAGTGGGTGTACGACATGATCGATGCCTATGGCGAGATTTACCCAAATTTGTCCAAACATGCGGATGGGTACCCGGAGCCGGAACAGCTTCGAGCGATGACCAAGATCGGTAATATTTCCGATAAAGGGGAGATGGAGAAGGAAACCGAAGGTTCCGAATTCCTCGAAACTCTTTTCCTTGATGATGATTCCCGAGACCTGATTGTTCAGACATGGGGTGGTACCAATACCACAGCCCGAGCGCTGAAATCGATTGAGGAACAGTACAAAGATACGGCCGAGTGGGATACGATTCGCAAAAAAGTCAGTGACAAACTGGTCCTGTACATCATCCTCGATCAGGATGACAGCTACAACGAATACATTGCGAAGAATTGGCCGGATATCCGCATTCTCAACGACCAATCGAACTTCTGGCATTTTGCCTATGCATGGAAGATGCATGCCGAAGAAGTGAACAGTAAGCTTCATGGCGACTGGATGGTCAAGAATATCCTGAACGGACATGGCAAGCTGATGGATATGTATGCATCGATGGGTGACGGCAAAATGATCGAAGGCGAACTGGCCGAAGAACAACGGGGAAGTGCTGAATATCTCAAGAACAATCCGCAATATGACAAGTACGATTTTATATCTGAAGGTGACTCTCCTTCCTTCTTTTATCTGATCGATAATGGGCTGCGCAGTATGGAAGACCCTTCCTACGGCGGTTGGGGTGGACGCTTTGGCGTTGTGAACGACAAGTTATTTAGAAACAATGTGCTTGATTACGATCCGTACACCAAACGCTATGAAGCCGAATACTCTCTGATGAGATGGTTTGACGATGTGCAGGATGATTTTGCAGCACGTGCAGACTGGGCCGTTGCAGACACTTACGAAGGTGCCAACCATAATCCGTCTTTAACGATTAAGGAAGGGGTGGATCTTAGTGTTAGTCCTGGGGAGGAAGTTACTCTTCACGCGGAGGGTAAAGACCCGGATGGAGATCAACTGACCTATACGTGGTGGAGATATTTCGAAGCGGACACTTATGAGGATTCCAAAGTAACACCGAACAAAGTTCAGCCTGAAATGGCGGGTGACTTGCAGCTTGGATTGCATCGTGAACTTGCCAAGGATGAGCAGGTGGATACGATAAAATTACAGGGCAGTGACACCGAAGCGGTGACATTTACCGTTCCTGACGATGCCAAATCGGGTGATACCCTTCATATCGTTGCCGAAGTACAGGATGATGGAGAGCATCAGTTGAAGCATTATCAACGTGTGATCCTAACCGTAAAATAAAGAAATAGAGGGGCTGTCCCAAAAGTCATCAACATGGCTGGTGGGACGCCCCTCTTATTTTTGTAGTCTGATCGTAATTGATCCGTTAACGCTGGATGCCTGACCAGAAGACTTTCCAGGTGATCGCCAAAGCTTGTTCATAGGATTGCCGTGTCTCATACACGAGCTGTATATCCAATCCATCCATCACGGTGACAAAAGCTACGGTGGCTTCTTCCGGACTCAGGCTTATATCGGAATGTCTGGTGAATACGGCTGCCAGCTCTTCTTTCAATGTCCCGAGGTACGTTCGATACTGGGCTAGCACAAAATCATGCACCTCCAGCGGTGTGATAAAGGACAGGATATACATAAAAGCGACGTTTGGATGAGTCAGAAAGCGATTTTTGTGTTCATGCAAAAAGGCATATAGCTGCTCATCCAAAGTTTGGGTAACAGACTCACTGAAAAATTGGCGTACAAACTGTTGTTCCTCCTGCACAACTTCCTCATATAACTCCAGCAATAACGCTTTTTTGGATGAATAATGATAAGCCAGGGATTGCTTGCGAATGCCTGCCTCTTCGGCAATCTGCGCCATCTTGGTCCCCTCGTAACCCAGACGATTAAAATGTTGAATGGCAATTTCTTTGATTCGTTTTTTACTCAATGTCTACCTCCAGTTGGCGAACTGTATACCTCTGCTGTTTTTGGGAGTATACCAAATATAACAAGATATATACCACAAAAATGCCTATAGAGATAGCATACACCACCGTATAGGAAAATGCAGAAGCCACAACGCCCAGGATCAACGAACCACCGCCAATTCCGAGGTCAAAGAAGTTAAAGAAGGAAGCCATCGCACTTTCGTGCTCATGTTCTTCTACAAGATTCACACACCAGGTCTGAATCGCCGGGAATATGGCACCAAAACCAAAGCCGTATAACGCACCGGCGATCAGGAATTGCACATCACTCTGGGCGATAATCAGAACCAGTAGCCCCGCGATTGCAAACACGGCAGAAGGTAACAACACGGAACCTGGTCCCCATCGATCAAACATTTTCCCCGAAAACAGTCGAACGGCGAAGCTGGCGATGGCAACGATGAAGAAAAACCAGGCTATATTCTCGAACCCTCTTTCGGCGGCAAATAAAGCCACAAAGGACATGATTGAACCCGCTGCAATGCCAACGAGCATAATGAGAAGGGAAGGGAAGAGTACCTTCTTTTCAATCAGTTTCACCGAAGGGACATGAGTTTGCATAGACTCGCTACTACCTTCTGTTTTCGGCTTTCTGGATACAAACACAGTCATCAGGAGAGCTAACAGCAAAATGCACATACCTCCCATAAACAGGCTCTGGTAGTCGTACCTAAACAACAGGCTTGTTCCAATCAAAGGACCGATGGATATAGCGACCGTCTCCCCTACGCCGAAATACCCCATACCTTCTCCCCGGCGATCTCTTGGTATGTTTTCAGTGGCAATCGTTGCAAAATATGTCGTTGCCAAACCAAATCCGAATCCGTGGATCACTCGAAATACAAGAATCATCCAAATACCTGACGATAGGTAGTATGCGCCTGTCATTAATGCACAGATAGTGATGCCGATAATTAACAGATACTTTTTATCTATTCGAGCTGCCAAAACAGATGTGAAGGGTCGAATCAAGATGGCAGAAAACATAAATACGCCGGTAACAAGCCCAATTTGGGAGGCTTCGCCACCAAGACTTGAGACAAACAAAGGCAAGGTGGGAAGCAACATTTCAAATGCCATAAACAATAATGCGTTGGCTAACATGATAAATAGGAATGATCTTCCCCAGAGTTGCTGAGGTGTAGAGCTATGTGTTGAAGTACTCATGGTTTTCCTCCGTAATATTGATCTCTGTCGCGCGACATGTTGAACTGATTTTACCTGACGATAGTCAGATTGTAAAGCGCGTATTCAGAGCAGGGGTTCATGATTTTTTGGTGGATGAGAGAAGTTATTAATTATTTTTAATTCATATCCCAACATTTTCCGGTATACTAATCAGATAAAATGATTCAAGTGAATACTACCTCGGAGAGGTGATATGCAATGACGGTTGATATACTTGTAAGAAATAATGTTAAGGTACTTGGCTCGGGTAGCCAAACGATTGTATTTGCTCATGGTTTTGGATGTGATCAGGATATGTGGCGTTACATTATTCCAGGTTTTATGGAGAACTACCGAGTGGTGTTGTTTGATTATGTTGGATCTGGCGAATCTCAAATTAACTATTATGATGCTATCAAATATAGCAACCTTCAAGGATACGCCCAGGATGTGCTGGAAGTTATGGAAGCGCTCGAACTAAAGGACACCATATTTGTCGGGCATTCCGTCAGTAGTATGATTGGTATGCTGGCATCGATTCAGAACCCCAAATATTTCAAAAAAATTATAATGTTAGGGCCCTCCCCACGTTACGTGAATGATCTGCCGAATTATTATGGAGGTTTCGATCGGAATGATATCGATGAATTACTTGAGATGATGCAGATGAATTTTATTGGGTGGGCGAGTTATCTGGCACCCATTGTGATGAACAATCCGGAACGGAAAGAGCTGACGGAAGAGTTGGAGAAAAGCTTCTGCTCCAGAGATCCGCATATTGCGAGACAATTTGCCGAAGTGACGTTTTTATCGGACTGTCGTATTGATCTGGAGCAGGCAACTGTGCCAACATTAATTCTTCAGTGCTCGGATGACAGTATTGCCCCGGTAGAAGTAGGGGATTATTTACACGCTCATCTGAAGAATAGCCGATTGCAACAGATGACGGCCAAGGGACATTATCCGCATCTAAGTCAACCGGAAGAAACCATCCGAATGATTAAGGATTATTTAACGAGCGCATAAAACGCGGAAGAAAGGCAGTTATTCCATGGATATACAATTAGATCTGGCTCCCTGTGGATACTTCTCTATCTCTGATTCGGGCGTCGTACAGTCGATTAATCAAACTATGCTTACGATGCTTGGATATGAACGCGATGAGCTCATAGGGCAACATATTGAATCCACCATGTCGGTAAGCAACAAGGTGTTTTTCCATACGTATTTCTATCCCTACATCCAGTTATATGGACATGTGGACGAGATGTACTTCACGTTCCGTACCCGTGATCAGCAGGCTGTTCCTGTTCTGCTTAACGGTGTTCGTCAGACACGTAACGGGGAAAGCGTGGTAGATTGTGTCGTTGTAGTCATGCGTAAGCGAATTGAACATGAGAAGGATATTTTGCATACCAAAACCAAACTACAGGAGTTGTATCAAGCGACGCAAGAAGCGAACAAGGAGCTTGAACGACTGCATGAGGAATATAAAATTAAAGAGCAGGCGTTAATCAAAGTGAATGATCAGTTGGAGACACTGGCCTCCACCGACTTGTTGACAGGATTGAAGAACCGGAGGTTTTTCCAGGAAAAAATGCTTGAAAGTTTAATGATGTTCCAGGAGAAACAACGTTATTTCTCCCTTCTCGTTGTGGACATTGATCATTTCAAAAGCATTAATGATACGTACGGACATCCGATCGGAGATCTGGTGCTCGGCAATCTGGCAGGGCTGCTGCAATCGGTATCGCGAAGTACGGATGTGGTTGCACGTTACGGTGGGGAGGAATTTGTTGTCATTCTTCCAGATTGTGAAGAGGAGAAGGCGATTGGTATTGCAGAACGATATCGTTCACAGGTTGCTTCAGCCGACTGGGGTGAATATAACATTACTGTGAGTATCGGTGCGGCCACTGTAGTAGAGGAAGATACGGAAAAGTCCTTGTTCCAAAGAGCGGACAACGCCCTGTATGCCTCCAAAACCGGAGGACGAAACCGGGTGACACATGCAGCTCAGGTGGTAAAAAGTTAAGAATTGGATTGCATCAAAAGAAAGCAAAAAAGAGCCTGTGCATGATGAGGGAGATGATCCCACATGCACAGGCTCCTTTTATTTGCGTGACGCAAGTTGACTAAGTTGAGATGGCAGACTCAGGGTTAATTTATCGCGGAGCAAGGTAACCATACGCCTTAGCCGGAGAGTTCGCCTGAGGACGAAAATCTTCGCTCGGTTCATCCATAAATGCCGGGTTCACATATATGGAGTGTGCATCATTGCCAGATCCCTTGATGTAGGCGGCGATGCCGGAGTAGGCTTTATTTTTCCAAACCCACAGGGCATCTTCCTGCTCACCTGGTGAGTAATAGACATTATGGTCAAACACATTGCCGGTATTGCTAGTATATTCGTTGTATATCAGTACTTCCGAACTGCCCGATACGAGAATGTTATGCATGAACGTATTGTTCTTTGTCCGTGACTGCATGAATAACTGTCCATTGCCTGCATTCAGGGTATCATTTCCCACAAGTGTATTGTACATAATCTTGCTATCCTCGGTAGCTCCTCGTTCCTCGTCATAACCTCCCATGGCAATACCCGTCAATCTGTTGGAATAAATCAGGTTATCACGCACGGTAATGTTGCTGGTTGAACGTCCGGCATGCTCTGAGGCAATCTCAATTCCGATATCGCTCCGATATACCCGGTTCTGGTCGATGATATGATCTTTCCCGCCATCTACATAGATGCCGCCAGCCGAGTTGGTATCATTGGGCAGGTCTGTACCGTAGGAGGGATTGTTATTGGACGTAATATCGTATACTTCGTTGCCTCGTACAATGCCGTTCCGAGCCTGATCGTACGTGTCATCCTCGGACGTACCCTCGTACCCGATCAGATCAATACCAATATTGTCGGAATCATGGATGATATTGTCCTGGATGGCAAAGGTATCAACATTACCGTTGACTGCGAGTGACTCGCTTGAACCAAGTGTAAGATCATACAATTCATTATCCTTGATGATGATATCGCGTAAAGCTTGAGGGTGCTCTGTGCCATATATGGCAATACCGTGGGCATCCCTGCCCCGCAAATCGGGACCTTCAGGAGTTGCGTAACTAGCGATCGCGTGTATGGTGTTGCCTAACAGCTGAATATGCTCACCTGCTCCGTGGACATAAATCCCGGTTGGAACTTGGCCCCCAAGTGTGGTTGTGAAATTACGAATTTCGAGATTTTGAATCGTGATATAACTGGCATTTTCAATTTCAATTAACCCTTCAATGCCCCGGACAGATAAACCGTTACCATCAATGATAACCTGCTCCTGAGGATAACTTGAAAATAGGGTTGGATTAGCGGAAGAATTACCGCTCCGGGTGATTTTGACTTTCTGATGATAGACACCTTCACGCAAATAGATCGTGCTTCCTGGCGAAGCATGGTCGGCTGCGTGCTGCAACGTTTTCCAAGGAGATTGAATGGTTCCTTTATTCGAGTCGTTTCCTTGGGGTGATATGTAATGGATGACCTGGGGATCAGACTTTTGAACAGAAACGGGTTCCTTCATGGCAGATGTATGATTCTGACAACCGGATACCAGCAACATCAGAATCGGAATCATAAGTATAACTACGCGAATCAAATCGTTTCCCCCTTGAATTTAGCTTTGAAGATAGATTATAGCAGATTTGAACGGGTTAATAACCCATGATATGCTCTTATAAAATCAGCGAGGAGACTGCTCATGAATACATTAACGATAGCTGAATTAGTAGATCGGGAGAATCACGCATGGGAAGAACTCAAGGAACTCCTGGATAGTGGGCAAAATACATATGTGTATGTTCCAGCAAAACAAGAGGCTGGAGAGGATACCCTCTATCGTCTGCAAATAAGCACCAAATCCTATTTGGGGGCTGTTGCTTATGAGACAGAAGGTATTGTACTGGACCATGGCTGGATCACGTTGCTTGGTGCGGGTGGTGACAGTACATCTGGGAGTCTCACCAGTTGGAATGGTGTGAGTGAGCAACCTTGGGTAGATGTGCTGGAAGGTATGATGGTCGTTGCATATGATGCGGCAGGTGGTTTCTTTGGACTGGATACAGGCAAGTATGGCCGCACGGGACACATATATTATTTTGCACCGGATACACTCGAATGGGAATCGACAGAACTGGCATATTCAGGTTTCATCAACTGGCTGGCGAATGGTGATCTGGAGCAGTTCTATCGGACCTTTCGCTGGAAAGGCTGGCAAGAGGATATGTCTCAGCTCCAGACAGGACAAGTATTTGCGTATTACCCACCACTTTGGACGCAGGAAGGTGAGGGCGAGAGCAGTAGTAAAGCCCCAATTAGCATAATGGAGGCCTGGAAGTTCGCACTGGACGGTAAATAGTTGGCATGCTGCTGTAGGATGAAATCAGGAAAGTAACCGGTAAGTTCAAGTTCATTGAGTGATCTACTTTAAAAAAACGGTATTCTGTTCCAAACTAAAAAAGGCTCGCGCTTGGTGCGGGCCTCTTTGTTCTGAACTTTAAACCTCAATTATCAATTGTCCAATGTAACAGGTTTAATGCCTGAGCGTGAAGCTCTGCTATGCCAGACGGTCAACCCGAGTGAAACAACGCAGACGAGCAACAGACAAGCATACACCACATGATAAGCTTGCTCGACCGAGACTCCCGGAATACTGTGCAGTAGCAGCCCACACACGGCTACAGACACCGAACCACCGAAGAACTGAATCAATTGTAACATGCCCATACCGGAACCGATTTGCGCTTTGGGCAGCACACGTGACGCTTCATTATTCAGTGAAGCCATGGAGGCAGACAGTGCCGGTGAGAAAAAGAGATAACCACTGGTAATGATCAAGGCGGACTGATCCAGTCCGAGCATGAATAAAGCAAGTACCGCTGCGAGCAGAGTGTGTCCGATGATCATAAATCGCATATTGCCATAACGGTCGATCCAGCGTCCAACAAAACGGGTGCAGAATGCTGCAACAATTGCCCCAGGAGCAATCAGCAAACCAATGGCGAGCGAAGAGCGTCCATATAAATCAGCGAGCACAAGCGGCATCAAAAACAGATTTCCCAGATTCACCACCAGCACGCAGAATCCGATAAGGATTAACCGGGTGTATCCTGGCGTTCGGAATACTTGTGGATTCACAAACGGAAGACTCGCTTTTCGAATATACAGGAGGTGTGCAACAAGTGAAATAACGCCCACGGCAAACCATAACCAGGATTGCTGGGTGATCGCGACGAGAAGTGTAGTGGCATTAATGACGGTTAGTATGGCACCAATAACATCGAACGGCTGATCTGTTTTGACTGTTTCCCGTGGAAGGAAATAGAGCAATACAGGCAGGGCGAGCAAGACAAGCACCGTTATGGCAAAAAGTCCGTTCCAGCCCCAGTATTCGCTAATGAGTCCGCCGACAATGGGGCCAAGTCCAAAAGCCATGGCGCTACCTGATGAGATCAGCGCGATGGCAGCTCCGCGTCGTTCCACCGGGATGTAACGACTTGCAATGACGAGACCCAGCCCGGCCATAACTCCTGCACCCGCAGATTGCAGAATACGTGTCAGTAACAGGATTGCAAAGTTATGCGCGAACAACCCTAGCAATGAAGATAACCCCAGGATCAGAAGCCCGACCGTTAACAGTTTGCGTACCGGGATACGGTCTGACAATCGACTGTAAATCACCGTCGATAGGGCGTAACCAATCGAATAACTTGAGATGACCCAAGACCCCAGGTCCGAGGTAATCTGTAGATCTTGAATAATGACTGGCAAAGAAACATTGAACATGGTGGTATTCATCACAACGATGAACAAGCAGCATGTCCAGAGTGGCATGACAATTTTATCTTTCACGGTACCATTCCTGTCTTGGGTATGAATATGAATTCGGATAGAGCTTTGATGAAAATGTGATGAAAAGCAATATATCATTTTACACCCCATTTCATCATATGGCAATAATGTCATACTGTATATTACGCAGTATAAGTGAAATTTAAGAGACGTAGAATCGGAATTTATAGACTAGTTCCCTGAAATTGGGTAAAATGGTGGTTGGAATAAATAAGTTTGAAAACATAACTGGATTTGATTATATTTTAAGGAGTTTACAGTATGAATCATTTATTATTAATGTCCCACAGCGTATTTCCGACTCTGGATATGAAGCGAACGGCGCAGTTTTATGAAGAAAAGATGGGCTTTCGGGTGGTCGAATATCTTGATGCCACGGAACCTCATATCTGCCTGTATCGTGATCTTACCGAGATTATTTTAACCCAAAGCAATGGACAGAAAGTTATACCCAACAGAGAATTATATGGCTATGGATATGATGCATATTTTATTACCCAGAACCAGGAAGAGCTTCAGCAGGAATTGATCAACGCAGATGTGAAAATCGTACGTGTCCTCAATCATACAGACTATAATAACAAGGAGTTTGTGATCGAGGATATCGATGGACGCTGGATCGCTTTTGGCATCAAACAGGGGTAATTAGATACAGAAACAGGCGCTCCGATAACGGGCGCCTGTTTGTGCATGTTATATCTACAAATCTTACGCCGCAGTAACTTGTTTACCGCGATTACGAATCCACTTGATGACATCCATCAGAATGACGGCGACAAGTGCAAGTCCGCCTGCAATCAGGAACTCATTCCAGCCGAATGTATCCGGGATGGCGAAGACACCGCGAACACCTGGAATCAGTGTAATTGCATAGAGACACAGACATACCAGAATGGAGCCAAGCACGAATTTATTGGTCATAAAGCCCACCTGGAAGATGGTTTGTGTGTTGGAACGTGCTGCAAATGTTTGCAGACTACGTGCGAGAATCAAGGTTGTGAAGGCCATAGCCACACTGATTTCCTCCGAGATGCCAAGTCCGATATATTGGGACACGATAACAGCCGCACCAATCAGGACACCACGCGTAATCACGGCCTGCAGGGTTCCACCTGCGAAGATGCCTTCGTTAATGTCACGGGGTTTACGCCGCATGACATCTGGCTCGGGTTTCTCTGTACCCAAAGCAATGGCAGGCAGGGAGTCGTTCACCAGATTGATGAACAGTAGCTGAAGGGCCGTAAATGGATTAACCCAGCCGACGATCAAGGCAAACAAAATGGCGATAATCGCGCCGAGGTTACCGGCAAACAGGTATGCGATGGCTTTTTTGATGTTATCAAATACCATCCGTCCAACACTGACCGCATTCACGATGGAGACAAAGTTATCATCCGTCAGAATCATGGCAGCCGCATCCTTGGCGACATCTGTTCCGCTACCCATCGCTACGCCGATGTCGGCCTGTTTCAGCGCGGGTGCGTCATTAACTCCATCTCCGGTCATGGCTGCCACTTTGCCTTTACGCTGCCAAGCACGAACAATCCGGATTTTGTTTTCAGGAGATACCCTTGCGTAAACCGAGATATGTTCGAGTTGTTGATCCAGCTCCTCATCAGACATTTTGTCCAGTTCGGCTCCGGTAATGGCGAGGTCATCCGGTTCGGCAAGGCCGATATCCACACCGATCGCCTGAGCCGTCGTTTTGTGATCTCCAGTGATCATGATGGTGCGAATGCCCGCTTTTTTGGACTCTTCAATAGAACCGTATACCGCTTCACGCGGTGGGTCAATCATCGCTGTCAAACCAACCAGTGTCAGATCATGCTCGTCATCAATGGTGACCTGGTTTTTATCATCGAACTTTTTGTACGCGTAGGCCAGCACACGGAAGGCACGTTTGGAGAAGGCCTCATTTTTTTCTTCAAATTGTGTACGAATCTCGGGTGTTAGGGGCTGAACCTCACCGTTGATAAACACATGACTACAGCGGCTGAACAGCACATCCGGTCCACCTTTGGTCAGCAAAGCCGTCTGTCCCTCGAAGGTATGCACCGTACTCATGAGCTTTCGATCCGAGTCAAAAGGAAGCTCAGCTTCACGAGGGAACTGGTCACGGATTTCATTGTAATCCTTGTTCACCCGGTTGCTGAAGGCAATCAGGGCCACTTCGGTTGGATCACCCAATTCCTTGCCTTCCTGGTTAATATTCGAATCATTGCAGAGCACTGCAATATGTAACAGACGCCGTTCCTCTTCCGACCACTGATCGGGATCATCGGGGAATTCGTCCTTGGTGCCATGGGGAATGTAATAATCCACGACAGTCATCTTATTCTGAGTTAGCGTTCCGGTTTTATCCGTACAGATGATACTGGCAGAACCGAGCGCCTCAACAGCAGGCAGTCTGCGAATGATCGCATGTTGTTTGGCCATCTTATTTGTTCCGAGTGACAATACGATAGTCACAATGGAGGATAACGCCTCAGGAATGGCAGCAACGGCAACAGCTACGGCAAACATCAGTGCATTTACGATGGAAGGCCCGATATTCTCCGTACCTTCGGTCAACCATACACGACCGGCTTCGATGCCAAAGATGAGAATCGACAAGCCTAGGATGAAAAAGCCCAGTTTTTTGCTGAATGATTCCAACTTGCGCTGTAATGGTGTGTTCTTGGCTTCGGCATTTTCAATCAGTTCGGCAATTTTGCCGATTTCGGTTTTGAGAGCCGTACCTGTAATGACAAGCATGCCCCGTCCATATACGACGAGTGAGCCACTGAAGGCCATATTGCGACGATCTCCAATAGGCGCTTCATCCGGAATGGCATCGGCGTGTTTCTCCGCAGCTTCGGATTCTCCGGTCAACATGCCTTCGTTGATTTTCAGACTTCCTGATTCCAGGATACGCCCGTCTGCCGGGACATAATCACCTGCATCCAGCATAACAATATCACCGGGAACGAGTTCCCTTGCTGGAATAGTCTTTTTCTGCCCGTCACGAATGACCTTGGCTTCGGGTGCAGACATTTGTTTCAGCGCGTCAAGCGAACTCTCGGCTTTTTTGGTCTGAACTACACTGATCACTGCGTTGAGCAAAATAACCAGGAATATGATCAATGATTCAATCAGGTGTCCAAGTACAACCTGTACCGCGGCTGCAATCAGCAGCACGATGACCATCGGATCTTTGAAATTTTCGAGGAACAGTTTCCAAACTGGTGTTGCATCTTTACCTTTTAACTCGTTATATCCTTCCGTTTCAATTCTCTTGGCAGCTTCGGAGGTCGTAAGTCCCTTGGAGGAACTCTGTACATCCTGAAGGGTTTCCTCCGCACTGTGTCTGTAATGTTGCAATTGACCAGCTCCTTGAATATTAGATTTCTCTGTGTATTACCCTTACGGGCAAAATCTAGAATCGTTTCATTTTCGTATTTTTTTAAGATTATGGATTTATACGTTTTTAGCTGTACACAGTATTTTTCATAATGATCCGAGATATGCCTTTTTTTGAATGTTATTATTTCCAGTTTGGATGATAATCTGGAGAACCAAATATAGATGTTGGATCAGAAACTGTGTGCACCATCACACTAGCTCATATCAGGGTCTGTTACGCTATTACATAACGAACTGCGTTTAATCTAAGTTTGGAGGGGAAACCATATGTTTTGTTATCAGTGCGAACAGACGCCGAGTGGCGGGTGTACCGTGGTAGGGGTATGCGGCAAAAACGAAACAATCGCAAGTTTGCAGGATACGATGATTTTTGCGTTAAAAGGCATCGCTGCTTATGCGACACATGCACGCCAGTTGGGATATTCTGATCCTGAGGTGGATCGGATTACACATGAGGCATTATATATGACATTAACGAACTCGAATTTTAATGTACAGGAACATCTGGAGATGGCGATGAAGGTAGGTAATGCAGCAATCCGCATTATGGATGTGTTGGATCGTGCACACACGGACCGCTTTGGTGTACCGCAACCGATTACGGTTAGCCAGAACCAGATTGAAGGACAGTGCATCGTGGTAACGGGACATAATCTGTATGCATTGGAGGAGTTGCTTCGTCAAACTGAAGGGAAAGGAATCAACATCTATACCCACTCGGAAATGTTGCCTGCGCACGGTTATCCTGCGCTGAAGAAATACGCCCATCTCAAGGGTAATATCGGCAAAGCCTGGTACGATCAGAGAAGACTTTTCGAACAATTCCCGGGTGCTATTCTTGCAACGACGAACTGTGTTATGCCGATCAAAGGCACCTATGCAGACCGCTTTTTCTCCTACGAAGTGGCGGGTCTGGAGGGTGTGGCCAAGATTATGGATGATGACTTCTCACCGCTGATTGAACGTGCATTGTCTCTGCCTGCGGCTAATGTACAATCGGAGCAAGTCTTAACGACAGGATACCATCATGAGACCGTGATTGGGCTTGCGCCCGAGATTATTCAAGCGGTGAAAGACGGGCATATCCGTCGATTCTTCGTTATTGCTGGTTGTGATGCGCCAGGCAAAGGTGGCAACTACTATCGTGAACTCGCGACATCCTTGCCGAATGATACCGTAATTCTGACGACTTCCTGTGGCAAGTTCCGCTTCAACGATGTGGATTATGGTACGGTTGGAGACACGGGTATACCGCGTTATATCGATCTGGGTCAATGCAACAATTCCGGTTCTACGGTGAAAATTGCAATGGCTTTGGCGGATGCTTTTGGCTGTACCGTGAACGAGTTACCTGTCAGCATTGTGCTGTCCTGGTTTGAGCAAAAAGCAGTTGCGATCCTCCTTGGCCTGTTCAGCCTCGGCATTCAGGACATTCGTATTGGACCAAAACCGCCTGAGTTTATATCGGAAGGTGTCTTGGATGTACTCGTAGATATGTTTGGTCTGAAGTTAATTACAACGGCAGAAGAAGATATGAACGCGATGTTGGCACTGTCATAGGATGAGGATGTATATTTACGTGCATCGCCATCTGATGACTGCGAATGTCGGTTGTGAGTATGAAGAGTATGACTCATAAGTACAGATGGATAAGAGCCTACATAAAAGTAGGCTTTTTTGCTTTTTCGACTTTCATAGGTCCATATACCTTGTATAAATGAACATGAAATGTCAGGGAAATTAGTTTTTTTATCCTATTGAAGTTTTTTCATGGAAATGTGTATATAGATAGAGGCATATTAGATCATAACACATCACAAAACACGGGTTTACCGTAATATGAGGAGATCGTACATAATGCATAACACACAGATTGAAGATTGGTTGAAACTCGCAGGTGGCAAGGAGAACATCAAGCTCGTAGAACACGATAAGGGTACAACGACGTTGGCGCTGAAGGAAAGTACAAAATTGAACATGTCGGCTCTTACCTCCGCAGATGTTGTAGCAAATGTTCGGGTAACAGGTGAGCAGTGCCATCTGGTAATAAGAGATGAATCTTCACTCATCTACAATACGTTACTGGGTATGGACGCTTGGGAATCTACAGGGACAGCGTTGCAGGAAGAAGGACACACGAAGAAGAACAGATTCTCGATCTTACATTTTGTATCCGATGTGTTCAGGCCCTTGATGCCTGCTATTCTCGGAGCCGCTGTTATTAAGATTTTACTTGCTATAATTACGTTAATGGATACGTACGGTTCAGCGGATTCTTCTGCACTGATGGACAGCCAGACCTTTACGATATTCAGTATCATTGGAAATAGTGTTATTTATCTACTGCCTGTATTGGTAGCAATCAGCACAGCTTATCGGTTGAAGAGCAATATCTATGTTGCAGCATCTATTGGTGGATTGATGTACCATCCGGAGATGACCATGATGATGTCAGGTGAACAAGACGTCCATTTCCTGGGCTTGCCACTCGTGTCCCAGCCTGCTTTTTATACTACTGCGATCTGGGTCATTCTAACGATCTGTGCAGCGGCCTACCTGGAAAAAGCCGT
Organism: Paenibacillus sp. 10L310; assembly: GCF_056395745.1. Lineage (NCBI taxonomy): Bacteria > Bacillati > Bacillota > Bacilli > Caryophanales > Paenibacillaceae > Paenibacillus > Paenibacillus sp. 10L310. The sequence goes on from NZ_JBFTKC010000004.1 coordinate 378,050, forward strand.
TGAACGATGGAGTCCAAAATTCTCCAAAGGGATGGTTGCCCCATTCCTGACGTTACTGATTCTTGTTCCGTTAGTATTGATGATACTTGGTCCAGTTGGCACTTGGATTGATGAATATCTGCCGGAAGCATTGGATTCACTAGTAGCTAATGCTCCAGTGGTGTCGGTGATGTTACTGGGAGCTGTCTTCTCACTGATGTTAATTATAGGATTACACTACTGGCTGATTGCCATCATCATTAATGAAATGGTTATGAATGGTGGTTCTATGGTGATCGCTGCCATGTTAGTGGCGATTGTTGGACAAGCGGGGGCCGCGTTCGCAAACGGAATCCGCTCGAAAGAGCCAACATCCAGAAGACTTGCTTTCTGGGCAACGGGAACATCCCTCCTTGGAGTTGTAGAGCCTGCATTGTATGCGGTCAACTTGAGAAAAAGATCCTCTTTCTACGCGGCATTGCTGGGTGGAGCTACGGGTGGACTATATTTCGGATTGTTATCTGTCAAGGCATTTGCTATGGTGGGGAATCCGAGCTTGGTCAGCCTCCCGCTCTTCATCGAAGAGGGTGGCTTGAATCTGTTACACACTTGCATTGGTGTGGTTATTGCGTTTGGTGTCTCAGGTGGACTAACGTATTGGATGGCAGGAAAAGGACAGAAACGGGGACAGGGGTCACCGAAAGCTAGTATTGATTAATACGTAAAACGTACTAATTGAAAAAGTAGTATTAAAGTTGTAATAAAGAGCCTGTACCTGATGGTACGGGCTTTTTTGTTGTGTTTTTCTGATTAAAGTAATGAGATGTACAATCGCTGTCCACCATTTTATTCAAGCCATAGCTTGTTGGTTATGGAGTTGTCATGTATTTTGATATAGTGAAACCTATAAATCTGGATTACTAATCCCTTTGAAAGGATAACCTATGTCTGACAACATGGAATGGATTGCTCAATGGAAGTCAACGAATGCACTAAGCAACACATGGATAACGAAAGGCGAGCAGCATCACTTTTTCAGTCACACCTTGATATTTATCATTGATGGAAAAGCGATCTGGAATATAAATGGACACCGAGTTCACGTCTCCTATGGAGAATTAATTGCGGTTGAAGAGAACTCCGTAATGGAGGTCATTGAAGGTGGCAACCTGGATCTGGCAGGCTGGCATGTTCAGTTCGATACATATTCGGTGCTGCATGATAGACGGGAAGCTGAGAAGTTCGAATGGCGGTTACCGTCAGGAGAGGCGTATCAGAAAGTGCAACTGTCCGGTGGAGGTCTGGCAAGTATCATTCAGCATTGGAGTGAAGTGCATACACCGGATCAGAGTGCAGAAAGAGTTGGCAATCAGCATTTGTTATATGAGTTGTTAAGTAATCTATATCGGAAACAGCCGGATAACGAGTTGGAGCCAGAACACGGTATACTTCGCTCCATTGACTACATGCAGCAGCATTATGATCAGGTCATTACACGTACACAGTTAGCTCAGATTGCCGGTATTAGTCCATGGCATTATTCCCGCAAATTTAGTGAGCGATATGGTAAGCCACCTCTGGATTATCTTGCACACTACCGGATCTACCGTGCGCAGGAAGAACTGATATTAACCGCTGCAACCTCACAGGATATTGCCAAAAAGTCTGGATTTGAAGATGCTCATTATTTTAGCCGACGCTTCAAACAGTTGACTGGCGTATCACCTAAGATATATAGGCAGACGATGACGCAGCGCAAGATGGTGTCACTTTCTCCAATCTGTGCAGAAATTATGATTCATCTGGGTGTCATCCCCCATGCCGTAGTGGTCACCCCAATCCTGCTGTCCCCACATCACCATGAACAATTTATAGCGCATGGAGTGCAGATGCTGGAGGTAACACAGTATGAGGTGGAGATAGAACTTGTTCGACAAGTTCAACCGGAGATGTTGATAGGAAACGTATTGACGGAAGAGGTCAAAAGGGAACTGCGCACAATTGCACCGATTCTAACCGGACTTCATCAAGATGTAGAACCAATGCTCGATCAATTGGCAGCCTGGTTTCTTAAAGAAGAAGATGCTCATAGACTGCATCAGCAGATGAAACACGAAGTCAGCGTAGCTAAGCGACAGTTGCAACCCATCATCCAATCCGCGGCCACAGTCATGTTGCTGAGGGTAGAAGCGTTTGGTTATCGATATCTGGGGGGGAATTCACACGGGGTATCACACTTGTTATATGAACAGCTTGGATTAACACTGCCGCAAGCACTGGATTCAGGTACAGCATGGTTTAACCCATGTTCGCTTGAACTACTCACACAAGCCAATCCCGATTATCTGTTTGTGGAGAAGCGGATCATGCAGCACTTCAGCGCTGAAGAGAATATGAGGAAACTATGGGAGAGTCCGCAATGGAATGACCTCAAGGCTGTGAAAAATAATCGGGTATTTTACGTAGATACTCACCTGTGGGTAGACGGTCACGGAATTACGGGACACACTCTGATTCTGAATCAGATCGTTCGCAATCTTACGGAATCTTTTCATGAGAGAGCACAATAATCCAACTGATTACGCACGATATGCTATGGAAGCAACACTTCTTATTTGATACTATTTGATAATAATTATCATTATCAATATACATAAGGGGCGAAGTATATCATGTCACGAAGATTTAAAGGGTTGGGTATCATGCTGTTGGTGATTAGTGTAATGCTGGCGGCATGTTCCGGTGGAACCAAGGAAGAGAACGCTACAGCTGGAACAGCAGGCGCTCCAACTGAAGGAGTAGCGAGTACTGCAGAACAAACAGCGACTGAAAGTGGGACTAAGGTGGTGAAGGATCAGTTTGGAGAAGTAATGATTCCAACTCATCCTCAAAATCTGGTTGTGTTTGATTCGATTTATGCCGAGTATCTGATTGAAATGGGTGTTACACCCCAAATCGTTTTGTTAACTCCAGAAGTTGAAGCGGAATACCGCCCTGAGTATTTGAAAGAACACGGGGTCCAAATCATTGAAGTCGAGCAATATCAATATAATTATGAGCAGTTGCTTGCGTTGTCACCGGATATGATCCTTGCAGCTGGCGAAGGAATGGAACAGGGCGTATATGATGAATTGTCCAAAATCGCTCCTACAGTGGCACTTGATGCCAACAGTGAAATGAAACGTGCTATGCCAAAGCTGGCTGCCATATTTGACAAGAACGAAGAATCTGCCAAAGTACTGGCTGAATTCGATGAGAAAGCCTCACAAGCGAAAGAGAAAATCGCGGCAGCCTTGGGAGAAAAGACCGTATTGGTTCTCCGGGTTGAGCACAATCGTTACCGTTTCATGGGTCCCAAAGGAGGAAGTAGCAGTGTTTTCTTCTATGATATTCTTGGTCTGAATAGTCCTGATGCTATTAAAGATTCTACAGATTGGTTTAGCCAGTTCTCTCTGGAATTCTTGCCTGAGATGAATCCGGATTATATTTTCCTGGAAGACAGAACCCTCGTAGGTTATGACACGAAGAAATCTATGGAAGATCTCAAAGCAAGCCAGGTGTGGTCTAATCTGGAGGCTGTGAAGAATGATCATGTCTTCCCGTTGAAGACAAGCCAATTCGTATCGGGTGTGGGTCCAATTGGCTCTGTAAAATTGATGGACTATGTTGTTGAAAAGTTGGTGCCTTAAATGACAACCGAGACACAATTGGATATCTACGATATTACGATCATTGGTGGTGGACCTGCTGGCATGTATGCCTCATTTTATAGTGGTATGAGAGCCATGCGTACCAAGATCATCGAAGCCAAACAGGAACTCGGTGGATTCATGCGTACTTACCCGGAGAAGCTGATCTGGGATGTAGGCGGGATTGATCCGATTCGCTGTGAGAAACTGATTGAATCGCTGGAAAGACAGGCGAGAACGTTCGATCCAACGATTGTATTTGGGCAGGAAATAGCCGAGCTTGAACGACGTGAGGATGGTGTATTTGTACTCATTTCCAAAACAGGCGAACGTCACTACACACGTACCATCCTGTTATGTGCGGGCAGAGGTATGACTCAGGTGCAGAAGCTGGATGTCGAGGGTGCCAATCGGTATGAGCTGACAAATCTGCACTATACGATAACCGACCTGTCCCGATTTGCCGGGAAGCGTGTTCTGATCTCGGGTGGCGGCGATTCCGCAGTCGACTGGGCGAATGAACTGGGCAAGATCGCAAGTGAAGTTACGGTAGCACACAGACGTCATGAGTTTACCGGACACGAGTCGCCAGTTGCTCAGATGAAAGCTCAAGCGAGCGTCATGACGCCATTTAACATCTCACGCTTATACGGTACAGGTGACAAAATCGATCGTGTTGAGCTAGCCCATGTAGAAACTGGTGAGATCACACTTGTTGAAGTGGATGAAGTTGTCGTAAGCCATGGGTATGATCGTGATTTTGGTAACCTTGTGCAATGGGGACTGGCGCGTGAAGATTACGGCGTATCCGTTGATCAGCGCATGCGTACCAACATTCCAGGTATCTTTGGAGCGGGTGATTTCATCACTTATGGAAGCAAAGTCAGGCTGATCGCAGGTGCTTTTAACGATGCGGTGCTCGCAGTCAACAGTGCCAAGACGTATCTGGAACCTGCTGCTTCCGATATGGCGGGTGTCTCTTCCCATAATGCCCGTTTTTATGAGAAAAACAAAGCGCTCTCCAATACGTAGATAGGTTTTGCACGGAGGGAAGGCAATCTGAAGAGCCCGAACAAGTTCGAGATTTACTCGAAATTGTTCGGGCTTTTTTCAATAGAATGATGAAGTAAGGAAATGAAATACAAGTTGAAGAAATGATATAATCATAACAAAGAAATATGAAAGATCACTATGGGAGGTAGCAGATGAAAAATATAAACAAATTTATATCTTCTCCTCTTGAATTTGAGGTCTTGGAGCATGACCAGGTGATTGCCAAAGTGAAGTTGGATTATAGCAATCAAACGGTTGATGTATGGCAAGATCACAATGTATCGCCTGTGTTTCTTCCTTTTCCAAACAAGTCCAAGGTGACCGTAGGGGATGTACTAGATTATTTCGAATCAAGATGTTTCCCTCGCACCAGACATCATGCCGATAAAATTTTGCAATCATTAGGTCTGAATGATTATGTAGCTTCGGAGATCGTAAAACAAACACATGGTGTGTTATATGATGATTATGTCTGGATTAGATTTTCTAATGAGGAGTTGTCTTGTGCTGATGTCCATCCCCGTTTTGCAGGTGAGCAAGGATTCTCGTAAGACTTTTGTCAGTAGTAGCAAGATTTTGAGATAGTTGCTCAAATTTTAAGATCCCAGATTCGAAAGTATGAACACTTATTTTTGTAACTAGATATTTATAGTCTTTCGGCTTATGATCATTGACGACAGCGAGATATTCATACCAAATAAAACAGCGCCACCTGAATCGTTCTGGTGGGCGCTGTTTGTGTAACCTTTTTTGAGATGGATAAAAACTTGAATCCCCAGACTGCCGATCTTGGCGAATGGAAAGAGGATTTTCTAAGGAACTCAGGACATCTTATTTGGCCTTCAGCTCCTCTTCTTAAATTCTAAGGAACCTCAGACACGTTATCTACCAAAATGCCCTTATAAAAACACTGAAAACGGCTTGTTAATCGGATATAGAGTGTCTCTGGACCTATGTCAAAAAAGTAGACACTACGCTACGGATTTGTCCGTAAATTGCATCGCAAAACGAGCAGGAGAAAGATACCCTAGCGCGCCATGCATTCGCTTGCGGTTGTAATAGAACTCGATGTACTGGTAGATGGCAGTATAAGCC